>CACOAB010000004.1 GCA_902625125.1 uncultured Pelagibacteraceae bacterium | reverse complement strand
TCAATAATTTTTTCTTTGGTATAACCTAATGCAAATAAAAAAGTTGTTATGGGAAGTTTTTTCTTTCTGTCGATCCTGAAATACAAAATATCTTTTGGATCAAATTCAAAATCTAACCAAGAGCCTCTGCCAGGAATAATTCTGCAATTAAATAAAAGTTTACCACTTGCATGAGTTTTTCCTTTATCGTGATCAAAAAAAACTCCAGGACTTCTATGCATTTGATTTACTACAACTCTTTCAACTCCATTAGTTATGAATGTAGCACTAGGCGTCATTAAAGGCAGGTCACCTATAAACACTTCTTGTTCTTTTGCAGATAAAATTTGTTTAGTATTATTTTCTGTATCTATGTCATAGACCACTAATCTTAAATTAGCTTTAAGAGCTGCTGAATAAGATAAACTTCTTTGTTTGCACTCTATTACATCAAACTTTGGTTTCTCTAGCTTGTAAGAAATATATTCTAAAGTTGATTTATCATTACCATCCTCTATAGGAAAAATACTTTTAAAAACTTTATCTATTCCTTTTGAAAGATCATTTAATTGTTCATTTAAAGATTTTGACTCAAGAAACTCATTATATGAATTTTTTTGAACCTCTATCAAATTTGGAATAGATAAGCCCTCTGCTAACTTTCCAAAGTTTTTTCTTATATGTTTCTTTTGAGTAAAAGATAATTGCATTAAATATAAAAAAATTTTACTGCAAATTTTACATTGCAATAAAATTTAGTCTTAAAATTTGTTTACTTTAATTCTACTTTAGCACCAGCTGCTTCAAGTTTTTTCTTAAATTCTTCAGCATCTTTTTTAGCTACACCGCCTTTAACTTCTTTTGGTGCGGCTTCTACTAAATCTTTAGCTTCTTTTAATCCTAAACCAGTTATTGCTCTTACTTCTTTTATTACGTTAATTTTTTTATCGCCAGCTGATGCTAAGAAAACTGAAAATTCAGATTTTTCTTCGCCTGCCGGTGCTGTTGCTCCACCTGCTGGTGCTGCTGCTACTGGTGCAGCTGCTGTAACACCCCACTTCTCTTCAAGTTGTTTTGATAGCTCTGCAGCCTCAACAACTGTTAAGGTAGAAAGTTCATCAATAATTTTATTTAAGTCTGCCATTTGTAATCCTGTGATTTAATTTTTTAAACTCTTTGCGCGCGCTAAATTAGCAATTTTTGAGCCAGGTGCAAGCAAAATACTTACTAATTTTTGTGCTGGTGTGGCCAATATTCCCACTATTTTAGCTCTAGCTTCCTCTAAAGAAGGGAGTGTGGCAATAACGGACACCTCTTTTTCATCTAAAACCTTACCATCCATGAATCCAGCAATTATTTTTAGCTTCTCATTTGATTTTGAGAATTTTGTTAAAATTTTTGCTGTCGATATCGGATCAGAGGAAATTGCTGCAGCTGTTGGTCCTGTAAAATATTTTTCAAGATCTTTTTTTGGCGTTTCTTTTAAAGCCAATTTTGTAATTCTATTTTTTGTAATCTTAAATAAAATACCTTTTTCTCTTAATTCCTTTCTTAAAGCATCTAGCTCCTTAACATTAAGACCTTGATATTGAGCGATCATTACTGACTCGTTATCAGTAAAGTTTTTTTTCATTTCCTCAACATAACTTTTCTTAGCATCTTTGGACATCATAATTTTTATTTTGCTCCTATTTTATAAGAAATTCCCATTGTAGAGGTCAAAAAAGTATTTTTTATGAATTCTCCCTTAATTGTATCCGGTTTTTCTTTTTTTACGCTTTCTATAAAGTGATTAAAATTTTCTAATAACTTTTCACTAGGAAAACTTTTTCTCCCAATTGTTGATGCAAGATTCCCATCTTTATCATTTCGAATTTCAACTAATCCAGTTTTAATATCTTTAACTGCTTTCTTTATATCGGTTGTAACTGTTCCTAGTTTAGGGTTTGGCATTAAACCTTTTGGTCCTAAAACTTTTCCATGTTTTCCTACTTTGCCCATCATGCCCGGTGTACAAATAAGTTTTGTAAAATTAAATTTACCTGCCGCAATTTTTTCTATAAGATCATCAGATCCCACTACATCAGCTCCAGCTTTTTTTGCTTCATCAATTTTATCCGCTTCACATAAAACAGCTACTTTATTTTTCTTTCCTGATCCATTTGGTAAATTCACAATTGTTCTTAAGTTAAAATCTCCACCTTTAGATTGTTTTAAATTAATCTTTAAAGACACGTCAATTGACTCGTCAAACTTTGTTGTGGAATTTTTTTTGACTAAATCTATGGCTTCCTTCGAGCTAACTTTTTTATCTCTAATTGCATTTTTTAAAATTTCCTTATATCTCTTAGAATTTTTTTTCATGACTATTCCTTAACTTCAATACCCATTGATCTTGCAGAGCCACAAATTATTTTTGTTGCTTCTTTAATATCAAACGCATTTAGATCTTTCATTTTTTCTTTTGCTATCGCTTCTGCTTGTTTCATTGTGATTGAACCCGCTACTACTCTTCCCGGCTCACTCGATCCACTTTTTAATTTAGCAGCTTCTCTTATAAAATGTGATGCTGGAGGAGATTTTATTATAAAATCAAATTTTTTATCTTTATAAACTGTAATAATTACTGGAACAGGTTTTCCCATAAACGCTTTTGTTTTTTCGTTGAAAGCTTTACAAAATTCCATAATATTTATTCCTCTTTGCCCCAAAGCAGGTCCAACAGGTGGTGCAGGATTTGCTTGACCACCTTTGATTTGCAATTTTACGTAGCCTGTTATTTCTTTTGCCATTTAATTTTTCTCCACCTGATTAAATTCTAAATCTACAGGAGTTGCTCTACCAAATATAGAAACTGAGACTTTAAGTCTAGATTTTTCTTCATCAATTTCCTCAATTAATCCATTGAATGATGCAAACGGACCATCACAAACCTTAACTTTTTCACCAATTTCGAAACTTATGCCTGCTTTTTGAGTTACAGCGCTTTCTGAAACTTGTCCAAGAATTCGTTTAATTTCATTATCTGAAATTGGAGTTGGTTTATCTGATGAACCTAGAAAACCGCTTACTTTTTGAAGATTTTTAATCATGTGATAAATTTGCTTAGTTAATTCAATCTTAATTAAAACATAACCTGGGAAAAATTTTTTTTCTTTTTTTGTTCTTTTTCCTTTTTTTACCTCTGTAACCTGGTGAGTTGGTACTAAAATTTCTTCTAAATTTTCAGATAATTTGTTTTTTTTAAGTTCATCTTTAATAGCCTCTACAACTTTTTTTTCAAACCCAGAATATGCTTGTACTATGTACCAATTCATCATTAAAAGTTAATTGTTAAGATTAAATTTAAAAAAAACCTCAGGATTTGATCAAGTATAAGAAAAAAAATTGCTGCTATTGAAGCTAATGCAAAAACCATCACAGCTCCCATCATGGTATCTTTTTTTGTTGGCCAAGTTATTCTAAAAGTTTCTTGTTTTACTTCCTGAATAAATTTTAAGGGATTTTTCATAACGTTTTTATAAGTTTGGCAGGAGCGGAGGGACTCGAACCCACAACCTCCGGTTTTGGAGACCGGCGCTCTACCAATTGAACTACGCTCCTAAGCGTTATTTAATTATTTTAGTTACTACTCCAGCTCCAACTGTTTTTCCACCCTCTCTAATTGCGAAATTTAAGTTTTCATTCATTGCAATTGGTGTAATCAATTTAACTGTAAATTTACCATCGTCTCCCGGCATAACCATTTCAGTGCCAGAAGGTAATGTTACTTCACCAGTTACATCTGTAGTTCTAAAATAAAACTGAGGTCTATATTTAGTAAAGAAAGGCGTGTGTCTCCCACCTTCCTCTTTTTTTAAAATATATGCCTGACATTCAAATTCAGTGTGTGGAGTAATTGAACCTGGTTTGCAAAGAACTTGTCCTCTTTCAACATCTGTTCTTTCTACACCTCTTAAAAGAGCTCCAATATTATCACCTGCTTCACCACTGTCTAAAAGTTTTCTAAACATTTCAACACCCGTACAAACAGATTTTTTTGTATCTCTTATTCCTACTATTTCAATTTCTTCACCAACTTTGATTACACCTGACTCTACTCGACCAGTAACAACTGTTCCTCTTCCAGAAATTGAGAAAACATCTTCTACTGGCATTAAGAAAGGTTTATCTTTTGGTCTATCAGGTTGCGGAATAGTTTCGTCAACTGCTTTCATGAGTTCCATGATTGCATTTTTACCTGTAGCTTCATCTTTTCCTTCAACAGCATTTAAAGCTGATCCCTTAATTATTGGAATTTTATCGCCTGGAAACTTGTATGAAGTTAAAAGTTCTCTTATCTCTTCTTCAACTAAATCAACTAATTCTTTGTCTTTAACTGTATCAATTTTGTTTAAGAAAACTACTATAGCTGGAACTCCAACTTGACGAGCTAAAAGAATGTGCTCTCTTGTTTGTGGCATAGGGCCGTCAGCAGCATTTACAACTAAGATAGCTCCATCCATTTGCGCAGCTCCTGTAATCATATTTTTTACATAGTCAGCGTGACCCGGACAATCTACGTGAGCATAGTGTCTTTTATCTGTTTCATATTCAACGTGTGCTGTTGAAATTGTAATTCCTCTCTCTTTTTCTTCTGGAGCTTTATCAATTTGATCATAAGCAACGAAGTTTGCAGAACTAGAACCTCCAGCTTCAGACAAAACTTTTGTTATCGCTGCTGTTAATGTTGTTTTACCATGGTCAACGTGTCCGATAGTACCAATATTACAATGTGGTTTATTTCGGTTAAACTTTTCTTTCGACATCTATTTTTTCCTCACTTTATATTTTTTAATTTTAATTTTGGAGCGGGTAAAGGGAATCGAACCCTTACATCCAGCTTGGAAGGCTAGCGTTCTACCATTGAACTACACCCGCAATATCCAAACTTATCGCGCTCTTTATTATTAATGCTCTAAGTTTGGTGGAGGGGGAAAGATTCGAACTTTCGAAGACCGAAGTCAACGGGTTTACAGCCCGCCCCATTTGACCGCTTTGGTACCCCTCCTTAATCTTGGGGATACCCACTAACTTAAAAAGCATTTAACAACAAGCGTTTTATAAGCATTTATGTAATAATTGCAATAAATCATTTTACCTTAAAATATGCTAATAAATTGGGTAAATAGCCTTAAAAATCATGAAAAAAACGACCTTTTTAATTGTAGGAAAACACGCTGTTTTGGAAGCATTAAAAAACACTTCAAGAAAAGTTGAAAGAGTTTTTCTAACAGAGGATGCTCAAAAAAAACTTAATAGAGAAAATCAAAATTTAAATTTATTTAAAAAATCACCTGTATTTTATAAATCAAGAAAAGAATTAGATAATCTTTGTGGGAGAGATGAAACAGCGCATCAAGGTTTAGTAGCTGAAGTGGAAAAATTAGAGGAAATAACCTTAAAAGAATTTATTATTGAAAATAAAAAAAATAATTTGAATCTGATTGCTCTTGAAGAAGTAACCGATCCAAGGAATATCGGTTCTATAATTAGAAGTGCTGTAGCCTTTAATGTTGATGGAATTATTGTTAAGGAAAGATCGTTTCCAGATAAAAGTAAACTATTATATAAAAGCGCTAGTGGTGGTGCTGAGCACATAAAAATTTTCAAAGTATCTAACATAAATACAGCATTAAAATTTTTAAAAACAAAGAATTTTTGGGTTTCTGCTTTCGATGTAAGCGCTAAAAAAGATTTTACAAAACATAATTGGAAAGGGAAAAATATTTTACTTTTTGGATCTGAGGGATATGGAATTAAAGCAAAAACTTTAGAAAATTCAGATTTTAGGTTTAGAATCAATATTAATAATAATATTGAGAGCTTAAACATATCAAATACTGTATCTGTTGTCTGTCACCATATTTTTCAATCAATTAATTAATGATATGCACTTAAATAGTATTGTTTTTCTCTTAAATTTATTTTATGAAACAGCTAAGCCCTCATAGCTCAATTGGTAGAGCAATTGATTTGTAATCAATAGGTTCGCGGTTCGAGTCCGTGTGAGGGCACCACTTTTAGTAAATTTCTTTTCTTATTTGTTCTAACTTTATCTTTTTTTGTAAACTTGAATTTTTGTCATAAAGTAAACTAAATTTTATTCTTGATTGAATTTTAACTATAATTTTTTTTGCATTTCTTACTTCAATATTGTCAGCGACAGCACTAATCGGTCTTTTTTTAAAATTTAAATTAGTGATAATTACTTTGGATTTATCACTTACAATTTTACCAGCCCATCTTCTTGGCCTAAACGCACTTATTGGTGCAATTGAAATTTTTTTTGAATTTAAACTTAATATTGGACCATGTACTGATAAATTATAAGCAGTGCTTCCTGCAGGGGTTGATACTAAAACTCCATCAGAAACTAATCTTTTAATAATATTTTTTGAATTATTTTTAATTGATAAATTTGCAGCTTGTCTACTTTGTCTTAATATTGAGACCTCATTAATTGCAATACATCTTCTTGTATTTTTTTTGGTCTTAACTTGCATTTCTAATGGAGAAATATTAATTATTTTTGCTTTATTTAAATTTTTAATAATAAGATTATTGGAAAATTTATTCATTAAAAATCCATAATTTCCTGAATTAATTCCGTAAAAAGACTTTTTTGAGTATTTGTTTTTTTTTAATGTTTGAAGCATAAAACCATCTCCCCCAATTACTATTACTACATTAGGTTTTTTTATCTTTTCTTTGTTAAATATTTTAATAATCTTTTTTTTAATCTTTAAAGATTTTGAATTATTATCTGAAATTATCTGTGGTTTATTCATTTTTAAAGTGGTGCCCTCGGCCAGACTCGAACTGGCACTCCCAAAAGGGCAAGGATTTTAAGTCCTTTGTGTCTACCAATTTCACCACGAGGGCACTGTGTTATTTTTATTGTTATTGTTAATATATTAATACACAAGAGTGTTAAAGAAGTAAAAAAAAATTATTTTTTCGGCTCTATCTCCAAGTCTTCCCATATTTTATATGGACGATAAGTTAGGTTTATTTCCAAATAAGATTTACTAATTCTTGAGGGTATGATTTTTATTAGTTAATGAATGCAACTTTATAGATATAAGTTTTATCATTATTTCTATCATTTTGATGTCTAAATTCTGGTAAGTTTAGTTCCCAAACTAATTCTCCATCATTAGTAACTTGTCCAATTCTTTGTGAACCTGTAACTAACCAATTCCCATTTTCAAGCTTTTCTAGAGTTCTAAGTGGAATCCAAGGTGACTTTTTTCCATGTGGCTCAGGAATAGACCACATTATTTTTGGACCATCTTCAACATTGTCAAAATTCCTTTTATTTATATTAGGTGGTCTATTTCTATCTAGATAATAAAAAAAATTATTACCATTTTCATTATAAACTTCTGAAGGATCGTGTGCCCCTATAGCATTTTTAAATCTTTTTATAATTTTGTTATTTTTGATAACCACTACTTGGTCATAATTTCTTACACTTACCATAATACTTTCATCTTCAAGAATTCTTATAGAATTTGAGTGTAGGTTAGCTTTGTCCATTGCATATCTTGGATTAAGATTAGTCTTGTCCATATCAAAGAAATCTTCTGATTTTGACAATAATATTTTACAATCATTGGTAACTTTTGTTATGATTGGATTTCTTTCTCCTTTCAAATCCCAACCATTTACAAAAATAAATGAACCATCATCTAATTTATCCAGATCATGACTAATATGTTTATTCTTACATGAATTTAATACTTTGCCTTTTCTATTGATTTCAAAAAAACCTTTTTTTGGTGCTACAATTAAAAATGTGTCAGTTTCAGGCAGCCATTCTATATCAGCACCTGCGTTCCATTCCGCATTCTTAAATTTTCCAGGGATTTCTTTTTTCCAAATAACTTTACCTTTATTGTCAATCTCTATAATTCTTTTGTTGTAGGTATCAACCAGCCCAATATTTCCTTTTTGAACTTTATCAGCTTTATTAGTAATTAATTCACCTATAATTTCTGATTGAGCATTTATTGAAAAAAAAGATAAAGTTATGAAGAAATAAAAGACTATTGATAAATTTTTATACATAATTATTTAATCTTATATAGATAATTTTTATCTTTTTTATTGTTATTGTTCATATATTAATACACAAGGATTTTAAAGGTTTATTAATACACAAGGATTTTAAAGGTTTAAAGTTATCTTCCAGTCTAGCTTCAGTTAAAGTATAAAAAATCAATGAAAAAAATCTTAATTTATAATTCTGGCGGTGGCTTAGGTGACTCTATACAAATCATTCCTTTAATTTTAAGTCTTAAAAATCATTATAGACGCTCTAAAATTTTTTATTTAGGCGCTCATTCCAATCATTTTGCGGGGAAATTAAAAGAATACAATATTAGTGTAGAGACCCTTGAACTAAATTTAAGATATTTTGGTTTTAGATGGTGGCATTTTTTATTCGTTAAAAAAAATTTTAAAAAAAATAATAGCGAGAAATTTGATTTGATTATAGATCTTCAATCAAAGATTAGAAATTCTCTAATTTTAAAGAGAATTCCCCATAATCATTTTTATTCAACTACTTATGGAAATTTGTTCTCAACCAAAAAAGTAACTTATAATTCAAAAGATCATTTAAGTAATCTTAATATATTTTTAGATGAAAAAATAAAAAATATAAACTTTAATTATAGTAAACTACCCAAAAATTTACTTAATGAAGCAAAAAAACTACTTCCAAAATCAAATTATATAGGTTTTTCAATAACTCAAGGAAATGAATATAGAAAAAAAAGTTGGTCTATTTATAAATTTATTTCTCTTGCAAATAAATCATTGATTAAAAATAAAATTCCAGTATTTTTTATTGAAAAGAGTCAGGAACACATAATTGAAAAAATTAAAAATCAAGTTCCTGGAGCCTTGTTTCCTGAAACCAAATCTGATTTGTCTTGTCCGGCTCTTGTAACTGCTTTATCTTCAAGATTGGATCAAGCTATATCTATTGATAATGGTGTAATGCATATGATGGGATTAGCAAATATTCCGATGATTGTATTGTTTGGTCCAACAGACTCTGAAAAATTTGCGCCAAAAAACAGTTATGTTAAAATACTAGATAGTAAAAAATTACATGGGACAAAAGATATAGAGTCAATATCTGTAGATGAAGTTTATAATCTTATTTAGGTTTTTAAGATTTCAATCTTTTTTCGCTTAACTAATTTTAATAAATCTTTGTTAACACTTTTCAATTTCGCTTTCGAGATTGATCTAGTAACAATTGCAACACCTATTCTTCCAAGTCTAAAAAAAGGATAACTTCCTATATCAACATTTTTTTTATATCTTTTTTGTATAAGACCTAATTCTTTAGAAATATTACTTTCTACAGTAAAAAGATTAATTGTTTGACTATGTGTTTTCAGTCCTTTTATTAAATATTTTTTGCAATTTTCAATCATAGAGCTAAGGATAGATGGTACTCCAGGTAATGATATTACATTCTTGGTAATAAAACCCGGAGCTGCACTAGACGGATTATAAATTAATTTAGATCCACTTGGCATTTTTGCCATTTTTTTTCTTCCGTCATTGAATTTTTTTTTACCATAATACTTTTCTAAAATTGCATAAGCTTGTTTATGGTACTCATATCTAACTTTGAAAGCTTTCGAAATTGATTTTGCTGTAATATCATCATGTGTAGGGCCTATTCCTCCAGTAGTGAAAACATAATTAAACTTTTTCGAAAAAGTTAAAACATTTTTTATAATTATTTTTTCTTCATCTGGAACAATTCTTACTTCATTAACTGAAATTCCGCATTTTGAATTCAGCCAATTTGATATGAATGCAACGTTTTTGTCCTGTGTTCGGCCTGAAAGTATCTCATTTCCAATTATTAAAATGCCTGAATTAATTTTTTTTATTTTCTTGCTCATTAAAGTTATAAATATATATGATTTTTAAAAATAAATTAATACCAGGACTGTTTGTAAAAAGATACAAGCGTTTTTTTGTTGATGTAAAATTAAATAACCAAATAGTAACAGCACATTGTCCTAACACTGGTTCTATGATGGGACTTTTGAAAAAAGGTAATAAAGTATGGATTAGTCAATCAAATAATCCAAATCGAAAGTTAAAATATACTTTGGAAATTATAGAAGATGGTAATTCGAAAGTTGGTGTAAATACTCATTCAACAAACAAAATAGTGCATCATGCTCTTGAAAATAATTTGATTAGAGAATTTAGTAACATCCTGGAGATTAAACCGGAAACAAAATTTGGAGCTAACACAAGATTTGATTTTTTAGTAACATCTAAAAAAAATAAAGCTTTTATTGAAGTTAAGAATGTAACTCTTTCTAGGAAAAATAAACTAGCAGAATTTCCTGATTCTATAACGACTAGAGGATTAAAGCATATTAATGAGCTTAAAAAAGCTAGTAAAAAAAATTACAAAATTTTTATTCTTTTCTTAATTCAAAGGGATGATTGTAATTCATTCAAAATAGCAAAAGATATAGACTCAGATTATGCCGATGCCTTAACTAAAGCTGTTAAAAACAAATTAAATATCCTCTGCTATGATTGTAAATTTTCATCAAAAGGAATAAAACTCAATAGAAAAATAAGACTGAAGAATTAAATGAGTGAAAATTTTAAAGAGGCTTTTGAAAAAACCAGAATAGCTGGATCGATAGCAGCTGGAGCATTAGACGAAGTGAGCAAAATTATTAGACCAGGTATCTCTACGGATCAAATTGATAAAACTTGTTATGAATTTATTCACGATCATAAAGCTTATTCTGCACCTTTGTTTTATCGGGGTTTTCCAAAGTCTTGCTGCACATCAGTAAATCATGTTGTTTGTCATGGAATACCGTCAGATAAAATTTTAAGAAATGGTGATATAATGAACGTTGATGTCACGGCATTTAAGGAAGGTTGGCATGGTGATACTAGTAGAATGTTTAAGGTTGGTGAAGTTTCAATTAAAGCAGAAAAATTGATACAAACTACTTACGAAGCAATGATGAAAGCAATTAAAGTTGTAAAGGACGGGGTATTCCTAGGAGATATTGGTTCAGAAATTCAAAGTCATGTAGAGTCAAATGGTTTTTCGGTTGTTCAAGATTTTTGTGGGCATGGAATTGGCAAGTCATTTCACTTAGAGCCAAACGTTCTTCACTACGGAAAGAAGGGAACAGGTGAAAAGATTAAATCAGGTATGATTTTTACTATTGAACCAATGATAAACCTTGGTAAATTTGAGACAAAAACATTAAAAGATGGTTGGACTGCGGTAACAAAAGATAAATCATTGTCAGCACAATTTGAACATACAATAGGTGTAACTAATGATGGGTATGAAATTTTTACCTTACCTAGTAGCTTAACAAATTAAAAAAAATAATGATTGCAAGATACTCAAGGAAAGAAATCAAAAGTATTTGGGAAGATTATAACAGATATTCTATTTGGCTTAGTATTGAATTAGCTGCCGCTGAAGCAATGGAAAAGCTAAAAATAATACCTAGAGGAGTTGTAAAAAAAGTCAAATCTAAAGCTAAAATAAATCCTAAAAGAATTCTACAAATTGAGAGCAAAGTAAAACATGACATAATTGCTTTTCTTACATCTATTACTGAACGTGCCGGTAAAGAAGCAAGGTATTTACATAAAGGAATGACTTCTTCAGACGTGTTAGACACTTGTTTTAATCTTCAATTAAAACAGTCAGGTGAAATTTTACTAAAGGATTTAAATGAATTACTTCAATCCATAAAAAAACAAGCCGTAAAACATAAATACACTTTATGTATTGGACGAAGTCATGGGATCCACGCTGAACCTATAACATTTGGTTTAAAAATGTTAACTTTCTACCAAGAATTTCTCAGAAATAAAAAACGTCTACAAAACTCTATAAAAGAAATTTCAACTTGTGCAATCTCTGGTGCTGTTGGAACTTTTGCAAATGTGGATCCAAAAGTCGAGAAATACGTTGCGCAAAAACTCAAATTAAGTATTGAACCAATTTCAACACAAATAATACCAAGAGATAGACATGCTCAATATTTTTCAACGTTAGGTATTATTGCTAGTTCAGTAGAAAGATTTGCTATAGAGATAAGACACCTTCAAAGAACAGAAGTTTTAGAAGTTGAAGAATTTTTTGGAAAAAAACAAAAAGGTTCTTCTGCAATGCCACACAAAAAAAATCCTATTCTAAGTGAAAACTTAACCGGTCTAGCAAGGTTAATTAGATCAAGTGTTATACCAGCTTTAGAAAATGTTGCTTTGTGGCATGAAAGAGATATATCTCACTCAGCAGTTGAGAGAAACATTGGGCCTGACACAACAATCGCTTTGGACTTTGCTCTTCATAGGTTGAGCAACGTTGTAAAAAATTTAAATATTTACCCAAAAAATATGAAAAAAAATCTTAACTTAACTAATGGCATTTTTTTTTCACAAAGAATTCTTTTAGAATTGACTTCCATAGGTTTTACTCGAGAAGAGTCTTACAAGATTGTTCAAAAAAATGCGATGCAAGCATGGAAAGAAAACACTTCATTTTATGACAAAATTATATCTGACAAAAAAATTACAAACAAAATACCTGTTAATAAACTAAAAAAACTCTTTAATTTTAGTTACCATACAAAAAAAATTAATATAATTTTTAATAGAAGCCTAAAAAAATAATCTAATGAATAAAGGTAAAAAACTATACGAAGGTAAAGCTAAAATTCTTTATGAAACAAAAGATAAAGATTTAGTTATTCAACATTTTAAAGATGACGCTACAGCTTTTAATAATCTTAAGAAAGCAAGTGTAGAGGGCAAAGGTGTTCTAAATAATAGAATTTCAGAGTATATTTTAACAAATCTTGCTCAATGCGGAATTAATACACACTTTATAAAACGGTTGAATATGAGAGAGCAACTTATTAGAAAAGCTGAAATTTTCCCCATAGAGTTTATTGTAAGAAATATCGCTACCGGTTCTTTAACCAAAAGACTTGGTATACCTGAAGGAACAGTTTTAGAAAATCCACTTTTAGAATATTGTTTTAAAAAGGATGAGTTAGATGATCCTTTAATTTCAAAAGAACATATTTTTACATTTGGTTGGGCTTCTGAAAAAGAAATTTGTGAAATTGATAAAATGACTTTAAGGATTAACGATTTATTACTAGGTATGTTCAGAGGAATAGGTATTAAACTTGTAGACTTTAAAATTGAGTACGGTAAGGCCTGGAATAAAGATACTGAGAAGAATGAAATATTATTAGCAGATGAAATTAGCCCAGATACATGTCGACTCTGGGACTCAAAAACTGAAAAAAAATTAGATAAAGATAGATTCAGAAAAGATTTGGGTAATATTATTCAGGGATATCAGGAGGTAGCAAGAAGATTAGGAATTATGCCTGAAGAAACTAATATCAGTGAAGTAAATTTTGGCAAAACAATTCCAATAAAATTTAAAAAAAAGTAATTTGAAATTTTCTGTTACAGTAACTCTTAAAAAAGATGTGTTAGATCCACAAGGAAAAGTTGTTCAAAATACTTTGATTAACATGGGTATGGATTACCTAAAAAACATAAGACAAGGTAAACATTTTGAAATCGAAGTTGATGAAGAGAATCAACTAGAGGCTGAAAAAAAAATTGATGAAATGTGTAAGAAACTTTTAGTTAATCTAATTATCGAAAACTATAAAATTACTAAAATTTAATGAAATCAACTGTAATAGTGTTTCCAGGATCAAATTGTGACAGAGATATTGCCGTAGCCCTTGAGAGAATGCAATTTAAAAATCAAATGGTTTGGCATAAAGAAACTACGCTACCAAAATCTGATTTAATAGTTATCCCAGGCGGTTTTTCTTATGGTGATTATTTAAGGTCTGGAGCTATTGCAGGTAAATCTCTAATAATTGATGAAGTTATTAAAGCTGCTAAATCAGGATGTTTAATTTTAGGAATTTGTAATGGATTTCAAATTTTGACTGAAACAGGTCTTCTTAAGGGGACATTATTGAGAAATAAGAATTTAAAATTTATTAATAAAGATATTCATATTAGAGTTTTTAATAGCAACACTAAATTTACAAATAAGTATAAAAGTAATCAAATTTTAAAAATTAATATTGCTCACAACGAAGGAAACTATTTTACAGATGTTAAACATTTAGAAAAATTAAAAAGTGAGAATTTGATTGCATTTAGATATTGCGATGAAAAAGGAAATATAAACAATAATTGTAATCCTAATGGATCTCTTGATAATATTGCTGGAATTTTTAATGACAATAAGAATATTTTAGGAATGATGCCTCATCCAGAGCGGATGGTAGATGAGATGATTGCTAACAAGGATGGAGTAAATTTGTTCTCAAGTTTGATAAATTAAAATGAATATTTCAAATAAAATAATAGAAAATCATGGTTTAAAAATTGAAGAATTTGAAAATATCAAGAAATTATTAAAAAGAGAACCTAATTTACTAGAGCTTGGAATATTTTCAGCAATGTGGAACGAACACTGTTCGTATAAATCTTCAAGAATTCATCTTAAAAAATTACCAACAAAAGGTAAGCAAGTAATCCAAGGGCCGGGAGAAAATGCTGGTGTAATTGATATTGGGGATAATGATGCAATAGTGTTTAAAATTGAAAGTCATAATCATCCATCTTATATCGAACCATACCAAGGCGCAGCTACTGGGGTTGGAGGAATATTAAGAGATGTATTTACAATGGGTGCTAGGCCCATTGCTTTGCTAAATTCGATTCATTTTGGTTCGCCAGAGCACGCTAAAACTAAAAGTTTACTTAATGGTGTTGTATCGGGGATTGGTGGATATGGAAATTGTATAGGAATACCGACTGTTGCTGGTGAAACAAAATTTAACGAAACTTATAATGAAAATATATTAGTTAATGCAATGGCTGTAGGTCATGCATTAAAAGACAAAATTTTTTACTCAAAAGCGAAGGGTTTAAATAAATCAGTTGTTTACGTTGGATCTAAAACAGGTAGAGATGGAATTCACGGTGCTTCTATGGCTTCTGCTGAATTTGATGAAAATTCAGAGGAAAAAAAACCAACTGTTCAAGTAGGTGATCCTTTTACTGAAAAACTTTTGATGGAGGCCTGTTTAGAACTTATGAAAGATAATTCAATTATATCAATTCAAGATATGGGGGCTGCAGGATTGACTTCTTCAAGTGTAGAAATGGCGTCAAAAGGAGGTTTAGGAATTGAGCTTGAACTAGAAAAGATTCCATGCAGAGAGGAAAATATGACTCCTTACGAAATCATGCTATCTGAAAGCCAGGAAAGAATGCTGATTATCTTAGAGGATGGAAAAGAATTAGAGGCAAAAAAAATTTTTGATAAATGGGACTTAGATTTCGTTGTCATAGGAAAAACTACTAAAACAAATAATCTCACATTGAAATATAATAATAAAACTGAAGGAGAAATACCGATTGAAGCTTTGGCTTCTAAAGCTCCTTTATATGATCGAAAATGGATAAAGAAAAAACCTAAAAAAATAGAAATAAATTTAAAAGATCTTAAAAAAATCAAGATTGAAGACGCATTAATAAAAATTTTATCAAGCCCTAACCATTCAAATAAAAGTTGGATAACTAATCAGTATGATCAAAGTGTTATGTGTGATACAGCGCTAAAATCAGGCTCAGATGCAGCAATTATTAGAATACACAATAAAGATAAAGCTATTGCAGTTTCAGTGGACTCTTCAGCTAATTATTGTAAATCACACCCACTCACAGGTGGAAAACAAATAGTTTGTGAAAATTGGAGAAATTTAATAGCAGTTGGTGCAAAACCTTTAGCAATAACTAATTGTCTTAACTTTGGTAATCCAGAGAATAAAGAAATAATGGGAGAATTTGCAGAGTGCTTAGAAGGAATTAAAGAGGCATGTGAATTTTTAAACTACCCTGTGGTATCAGGAAACGTATCTTTTTATAATGGAACTAATAAAAAAAATATTTACCCCACTCCTGTAATTGGAGGTGTTGGTTTAATAAAAAAATTAAAATATCCTCTTAATCTTAATTTTAAGAAAGAAAATAGTATATTGATATTAATTGGAAAAACTTTTGGTCACTTAGAACAAAGTTGTTTTTTAAAAGAAAACTATTCTTTAAATGAAGGAATGCCGCCTGAGATTAATCTGCTTAATGAAAAAAATAACGGTGAAAGTTTATTAAAATTAATAAATGAAAGCTTTGTTTTATCATGTCACGACATATCAAGCGGAGGATTAATTACCGCTCTTGCTGAAATGTCTATAAACACAGAATTCGGTGCTAAAATCCAAAAACCAAAAAAATTGACTAATTTACTCAGGTATTTTTTCGGCGAAGATCAAGCTAGATATGTTATAGAAATTGAAGCCATTAATCTCTCTAAAGTTGAAAAAATTTTAAAAGATAATGAGGTTTATTATGAAAATATTGGTCATACACAAAAAGAATATTTTGAAATTGAGGGTGAGTTAAAATTTAGCAATAAAGATTTATTTAAAATTAATAACGAATGGTATAATAATTACTAATGCCGTTACCAATTAAAGAGATAGAAAAATTAATCAAAGACAGTATACCAGATGCTACGATTGAAATAAAAGATTTGATGGGAGATAACAACCATTACTCAGCTATTATTAAATCTTCACAATTTAATAATTTAAGTAAAATTGAACAGCACAAACTTGTATATAAATCTTTGAAAGGTAAGATGGGCAATGAATTGCATGCTTTATCAATAACAACTGAGGTAAAATGACAGAAATTAATAAAAAAATTGAAAATTTAATAAATGACAACGAAGTTTGTTTATTTATGAAAGGTACACCTGACTCTCCTCAATGTGGATTTTCAATGGCTGTATCAAATGTTTTAAAACATTTAAAAGTAAACTTTAAAGGAGTGAACGTTCTTGATGACCAAAATTTAAGACAGGGTATAAAAGATTACAGTGACTGGCCTACAATTCCTCAGCTATACGTTAAAAAAGAATTTATTGGTGGTAGCGATATTGTAAAAGAAATGTTTGAAAAAGGTGAACTAAAAAAACTTTTTGAAGAAAAAAAGATTATTTGATTTAATTCTTTGTTACAAAACTTATATCAGAACTATCTAAATTACCTTTAAAATTTTCTACTTTTTCTATCATATTTATCAGTTCTTCTTGTTCTTTTTCATCAAAAATATTTGATGGTGTTTTCTTTTTACTTGATAAATTATTTAGAAATTCATTCATAAATACATGATTAATGTCCTTATTATATTCATAATAATTTGGATGCTTCAAATCTTCGATAACAAATAAACCTCCGTTTTTTAAAATTTTAAAAAATAATTTGAAAGAAACCAATAAATCACTAAGATTATGTGATCCGTCATCAATTATTAAATCAAATTCAGTAAAATTGTGTTGTAAAAATATAGAACTTAATATTTTTTGAATTTTTTTTTTGTTATTTATATCGACACCGTAAACATGAATATTTTTTGATTTGTATTTGAAATTTGAAATATTTATATCAAAACAGAAAATTTTAGAATTAGGTAAATATTTTGAAAAGGCGGCAGCAGAAGCGCCTGCATAAGAACCTATTTCTAAAATTTTGATTTTTTTTTCTTTATATTTTTCCAATTTTTTTTCATAAAACTTTGAATATCCATGCCCTGACTCATTTGTTAATTTAAAAAAATTTGCTTTATCACTACCGTAATAATGAAATAAATTATCTAAATCTTTAAAATTAGCTTGATCCGAGTCAATTGAGACTTTTTTTTTAAATTTATAGATTAGGTTTCTTTTAAATAAGCTGAAAAAATTCAATTATCTTGAATAGTATTCGATTACTAAACTAGGTTCCATAATTACTGGGAAAGGAACTTCTGCAAATTTCGGCACTCTAACAAGTTTAGCAGTTTTGTTTTTATCATCTAACTGAATATATTCTGGAACATCTCTTTCTTTGCTTTGTAAAGATCCATCAATTACAGTTAATTTTTTTGATTTCTCCCTAACTTCAATTAAATCTGTGCTCTTAACTACATAGCTTGCTATGTTAACTCTTTTTTTATTAACTTTAATGTGCCCATGATTAATCATTTGACGTGCAGAAAAAACAGTTGGAGCAAATTTAGCCCTGTAAATAACTGTATCAAGTCTACTTTCTAATAACGCAATTAAGTTCTCTGTGGTATCTCCTCTTTTTGAAAGAGCTTTTCTATAAATATTTCTAAATTGTCTTTCATTAATATTTCCGTAATAAGCTTTTAGTTTTTGCTTAGCTTGAAGTTGAATGCCGTAATCTGTCGGCTTACCTTTTTTATTTTGCCCATGTTGTCCTGGAGGGTAAGCTCTTGAATTAAATGGACTTTTAGGTCTTCCCCATATGTTAGCTTTAAGTCTTCTGTCAACTTTATGTTTGGATTTTAGTCTTTTTGTCATATTTAATAAATGTGTGTTTATAAGCCCTAGAGTTTGTTTGTCAATTAAGCTTTAATACTATTTTTTACTTAATGAGCTAATAATACTAGCTAAAATCCTCAATTCTTTATCATTTGGTTCAAGTCTGTAAATTAAATTATTAATATTGAGTATCATCGACTGTTTTTTTTCAATAGGTAAAAAAAAATCTTTGTTTTCTAAAAGTTTTACTAAGTGTTTTACTAGTAATGATATTTCTGACTTAGATGATACCTTAATTTTTTTCCCTATTCTATTAAATGTGCCTTTATTTAAAAATTTGAAAATTTCATAACAAATCAATGTAACTGAATGTGAAAGATTTAAGGATTTAAAATTTTTTGAAGTTGGAATTTGTAAAATGTAATTAGAAAACGATAGATCCATATTAGATAAACCTGATGCCTCCGGCCCAAACATTAAACCAATGTTAGCATTTCTTCTTTGTCTTATAATATTAGAAAAATCTTTTATGGTAATGTGTTTTTTATTAATATCTCGTCTTCTTGCGCTTAAAGAAATTACGATATCAAACTTACTAACTGCATTATCGGTAGTATTAAAAATTTTTGCTTTATTAATTATATTATAAGCACCGACTGCAGTTACTTTAGTTTTATGATTTGGGAATACAAACTTTGGAGATACAATATTTAAATTAGTAAATCCAAAGTTCTTCATAGATCGTGCACACGCACCTATATTTTCACCTAACTGAGGTCTAATCAAAATAAACCCGAATTTATTTTTCATTTAAGTTTGCAGGTGCTTTTTCTTTATAAAGTTTATAATCCAAGCTATCAATTAGTGCTTTGAATGAAGCCTCAATAATATTTGGGGAAACACCTACTGTAAACCAACTTACACCTGATTTATCAGTACTTTCAATTAAAACTCTGGTAGTAGCCTCTGTACCAGTATTTAAAATTCTCACTTTATAATCAAGTAGCTTTAAATCTGAAAAAAAATTATAGTATTTTGTTACTTTTTTAAAATTAGATCTGATCGCATTATCCAATGCATTTACAGGTCCATTACCTTCACCATGACACTCAATTTCTTTTCCATCTATCAAGAAAACTACGCTTGCTTTTGTTTGTATTTTGTCAAATTTTGAAACATTCACATCGTAACTTTTTACTTTTAAATATTCAGGAACTTTATCTAATAATCTATTAGCTAATAATTCAAATGAAGCATCAGCTCCATCATACGAATAACCACTAAATTCTCTATCTTTTACCTCATCCAAAATTTTTTGGATTTTTGGATCTTTAGAGTCAATTTTAACTCCGTATTGTTCTAGTCTTGATAAAATATTTGATCGACCAGCTTGATTTGAAACAATGATGTTTCTATGATTTCCAATTGTCTTTGGATCAATATGTTCGTAAGTTTTTGGATCTTTCTTCACTGCTGAAACGTGAAGACCTCCCTTGTGAGAAAAGGCTGAGGCACCAACATAAGCCATATTTTTATTAGGTTTTCTATTTAGTATTTCATCTAACAATCTTGAACATTCAGTTAATGAAGAAAGTTTATCTTTTTTAATGTTAATTTCATACTTATCGCTAAAAGATTTTTTTAAACATAAGTTAGGAATAATTGACATCAAATTTGCATTGCCACATCTCTCACCTAAACCATTAATAGTTCCTTGAATATGTCTCACGCCACTTTCAACTGCAGCTAAAGAATTAGCCACAGCATTTTCTGTATCGTTATGCGCATGAATTCCAAGATTGTTTCCAGGTATTATTTTTGAAACTTTTGTAACAATTTCTCTAATCTCATTCGGTAGTGTGCCACCATTAGTATCACATAATACAACCCATCTAGCACCATTATCGTAGGCTTGCTTTAAGCAGTCAATTGCATATTCTGGATTAGCCTTATAACCATCAAAAAAATGTTCTGCATCAAACAAAAATTCTTTCTTGTTTTTAACAAAATGTTTTGTTGTTTCTTTGATGTTTTCTAAATTTTCTTCTTTTTGAATTCCTAAAGCAACTTTTACATGAAAATCCCAAGATTTTCCTACTACACAAACTGCTGGCGTATTCGCATTCATTAATGAAGCTAAACCGGGATCATTATCTGCACTTCGACCAGTTTTTTTGGTCATACCGAATGCAGTAAATAAAGTTTGTTGCATTTTAGGTGGGCTAGAAAAAAATTTTGTATCAACAGGATTTGCCCCAGGCCATCCTCCCTCTATATAATCAACACCTATATCTGATAAAACTTTTGCTATTTTATTTTTATCTTCAATTGAGAAATCAACGCCTTCTGTCTGAGCTCCATCTCTTAAAGTGGTATCAAATATATAAATTTTCTCTTTACTCATTTAAATTTCCAAATTGTCTGTTCTTTTTTATCTTCAATGATTACTCCTTTACTTGCTAGTTCAACTCTTATTTTATCAGCAAGCTTATAATCTCCTTTTTGTTTTGCTACCAATCTTTCTTTAATTTTTTTTTCAATAAATTCTTCTGAAATATCTTTATCTACTTTTTTAAACTCTTCCCACTCATTTTTTGTTAAATCAAATAAACCAATTAATTTACAAGCACTATTAAAAAATTTTTTACTTTTTTCATCACCTTTATTCGCTTTTGCATAAAGTTCGTGAATTTTAGCAATGAAACCAGGAGTATTTAAATCATCTAGTAACATGTCAATCTCTTTCAAAGGTATTTCTTCATTATTTTCTTCATACAATTGATACCATTTTTCAATTGTTGCTCGTTGATTTTCTAAAAGTTTATTATTCCAATCTAGTGGTTGACTGTAGTGAGCACTTAATAATGCTAACCTAACAACCTGACCAGAATATTTTTTAGTTGCATCAGTTATAGAAATTATATTGCCTAAAGACTTTGACATCTTATCTTTATTAATGGTTACAAATCCGTTATGAACCCAATAATTTGCAAAGTTTTTTGAATTATTGTTACAACAAGATTGGGCTATCTCATTTTCATGATGAGGAAAAATTAAATCAAGTCCCCCGCCATGAATATCTATATTTTTACCAAGATATTTTTCACTCATTACTGAACATTCAAGATGCCAGCCCGGTCTACCTCTTCCCCAAGGCGACTCCCAACCAGGATCTTTTTCTTCTGAGGGCTTCCACAAAACAAAATCCATTGGATTTTTTTTAAGATTAGAAATTTCTACTCTACTCCCTGCTTTTAATTCATCTAAATTTTTATTTGATAATTTTCCATAATCTTTAAATTTGTTTACTTCAAAATAAACATGGCTTTTATTTTCATAAGCAAATCCTTTTTTGATTAATGATGATGTCATTTCAATCATTTCTTTTATATGTTCTGTAGCCTTTGGTTCTACTGTTGGTTCTAAACAGTTTAAACTCTTGCAATTTTCGTGAAAAATTTTAATTACTTCATTTGTAATTTCATTTATGTCTTTTTTATTATTTTGAGCAGCTTCAATTATCTTATCATCCACATCAGTAATATTTCTTACGTAAGTTACATTTGATTTATAAAGAACCTTTAAAACTCTAAATAAAACATCAAACACTACTAGAGTTCTAGCATTACCTACATGTGGATTGTCATATACCGTTGGGCCACATGCATATAAAGAAATTTTTTTTAAATTGTTTGGTTTAAAAATTTCTTTTTTTCTTGTAAGTGAGTTAGTTAATTGGAGATTACTCATTAAATTTGCAAACTGGAATTGGATTCATTTTGTGTAAATTTTTTTCTCTTATTTCTAAATATTTTTGATAATTAGGGTCTTTTTTATCATCCATAGCTTTTTCCAGTTCCTCATAACTCATTCCAAGTTGTTGAACATCATTTCGTCCATCATCCCACAACCCGTCCGTTGGAGGTGTATTAATAATGTCTTCTGATACTTCTAAGTATCTTCCTAGTTCCCAAACCTGAGTTTTAGTACAATCAGCTATCGGAGAAATGTCAACTCCTCCATCACCATATTTAGTATAAAAACCAATACCAAAATCTTCAACTTTATTTCCTGTGCCTACAACTATCCCGTTATTTGCTGCAGCTACTTGATATAAAGTTGCCATTCTCAATCTTGCTCTTGAGTTTGCATATCCATGCTCGTTGCCAAAATTATTTAAAACCTGAGAAAAAGAAGTAAAAATTTTATCCATTTCTAATAGATGATGTTCCACATTTTTAAATTTTTGTTTTAACCATTTAGCATGAGTCAAGCTTAAGTCATGTTGAGACTTAATTTGCTTAATTGGCATTGTTAACACAATTGTTTTACGACCAGTGTTTGCGCATAAAGTACTAACAACAGAAGAGTCAATTCCACCTGAAATTCCAACTACTAAAGCTTTAGGTTTATATGAAGAAGAATCACAGTAGCTATTTATCCAATCAGTGATTATTTTAGCTCTTTTTTTTACATCCATAATTAATACCTTACCTCTCTTTTAAGGTTTGGTCTTAATAATTACAATAATTATTAAGACGCGGCTTGAATAATTTTGTTTGATATTTTTGAATTTTTCTTAATTTCTTCAGATATTAAGAATGCTAACTCTAAAGCTTGGTCTGCATTTAATCTTGGGTCACAGTGTGTCCTGTATCTGCTAGACAAGTCTGTCTCAGATATTTTTTGAGCTCCACCTGTACATTCAGTTACATCTTGACCGGTCATCTCGATATGTAGTCCGCCAGCATAACTTTTTTCTGCATGACTTACTGCAAAGAAATTTTTTACCTCTTTAAGTACATTTTCAAAAGGTCTAGTTTTAAATCCCGTGGCAGCCTTAATTGTATTACCGTGCATAGGATCGCAAGACCAAATAACTTTTAAACCTTCTTTTTTTATTGTTTGCATTAATTTTGGTAAATATTTTTGAACATTGTCAGCGCCAAATCTTGAAATTAATGTTAATCTCCCAGCTTCATTGTCAGGGTTAAGAATATTGCATAAATTAATTAATTCCTCTGGTTTTAATGTTGGGCCACATTTAAGACCTATAGGATTTTTTATACCTCTACAAAATTCTACATGAGCTCCGTCAGGTTGTCTTGTTCTGTCACCTATCCATACAAAATGGGCTGAAGTATCGTGATACTCCCCTGTTGTTGAGTCTACACGCGTCATAGATTCCTCAAATGGTAAATGTAAAGCTTCGTGTGAAGTATAAAAATTTACAGTTCTTAATCTTCTGTTATTATCCGAATTAATTCCACAAGCTTCCATAAAAGCAAGTGCATCACTTATCTTATCTTCTATCTCTTTATATTTGCCTTTAGTTTTATCTTTTATAAATCCCAAGTTCCATAGATGCACTTGACGGAGATCTGCAAATCCACCTTGTGAAAAAGCTCTTAATAAATTTAAAGTAGAAGCTGATTGAGAATATGCTCTGAACAATCTTTTAGCATCTGGAATTCTAGCTTTTTCAGTAAATTCCATTCCGTTAATGTTATCACCAAGATAACTTGGTAGTTCTTTTCCATCTTTTTTTTCTGTGGGAGCGCTTCTAGGTTTAGAAAATTGTCCAGCGATCCTACCAATTTTTACGACAGGCACTGATGCTGATGCTGTCAAAACTAAAGACATTTGTAAAATAACTTTAAAAGTATCTCTTATGTTATCGGGATGGAATTCTGCAAAACTCTCTGCACAATCTCCTCCTTGTAATAAAAATGCTTTCCCTTCAGCAACTTCAGCTAGGGATTTTTTTAAAGATCTAGACTCTCCAGCAAAAACTAAAGGAGGATATTTTTTAATTTTGCTTAAAACCAAATCAAGTTCCTCTTTATCCTGATAAACAGGTAAATGTTTTGCAGGAAATTGCTTCCAACTATTTAAGTTCCATTTTTTCATATTCAACCTGCGATATATATAGAGTATAGATTAAAAATATTCAATACTATATTGGCTTTTTATTTACTTAAATGTTTCTACTTTACCGTTTAATGAAATAATTTTTAATTCAATGCTTAATTTTGGATACTTTTTCTTAAATATCTTTTTAATTTTGTAAAAAGAATTTTTATGAACTTTTGTTTCATTACTATTTGAAAATTCCTTTTTACCATTAATTATTTTTGCTGCGCCACAATCTCTATGATTAATTACTATTAGTTTTTTTATGTTATGTAATTTGATAGAAGTATCAAAATTATCCCAAAAAACTTTATGCCATCTTTTAAACTTATTAGCGGTTACGCCTATAGCCGATCCAGCAATTGTTAAAGAACTGTATTTTCCAGTTAGGTCTTTTTTTTTTAAGTAATTATAAACAATTGGCTGAAATCTTGGATCTATACACGACAAAACCATCGCTTTGTAATTTAACTTCATCTTATTCAACTGTAACTGATTTTGCTAAGTTTCTAGGTTTGTCCACGTCACAATTTTTTAATAAAGCAACATGATATGCTAGCATTTGAAGTGGTAACGTTAATAGAATGGGTGATAATAGGTTATCAATGTGTGGGACTCTTAATCCAAATCTTATATTCTCATTTAAAGACTCTTTTTTATTATCAGTGATAAAAATTATTTTTCCACCTCGAGCTATGACTTCTTGCATATTTGAAATTGTTTTTTCAAAGTATCTATTTTTTGGAGCAATAACTATTACTGGCAAACCTTCTTCAATTAAAGCCAAAGGTCCATGTTTCATTTCACCTGCTGGATAACCTTCTGCATGCAAGTATGATAATTCTTTTAATTTTAATGCGCCTTCTAATGCTATTGGGTAAGAAGACCCTCTTCCTAAAAACATTGATCCCTTAGCCAAAATAAACTCCTTAGCCATAAGTTGAACATCGGTCTCGCTTTTTAAACATTTCTTAATAGCTTCAGGAAGTTTTTTTAAATTAGATATATTTTTTACGTAAGTATTTTCATCAATATTTTTTCTTATAAAAGCTAATTTTAAACATAGAATATAAAGCACAGTAAGTTGACCTAAAAAAGCTTTGGTTGAAGCTACTCCAATTTCTATTCCTGCATGAATAGGTAAAACCCAATCAGAATTTCTTGCAATTGAACTCTCAATTACGTTTACTATTGAGCATGTTTTAACATTATTCTTTTTGCAAATATCTAACGCTGCTGCAGTATCAGCAGTCTCTCCTGATTGTGAAACAAAAATATATAAATTATTAGAATTAAACTTTAATTTTCTATATCTAAATTCAGAAGCTATATCGATTTCAACATC
The DNA here is from genome assembly GCA_902625125.1 of uncultured Pelagibacteraceae bacterium. Taxonomy (GTDB): domain Bacteria; phylum Pseudomonadota; class Alphaproteobacteria; order Pelagibacterales; family Pelagibacteraceae; genus Pelagilacustribacter. The sequence continues at coordinate 41,459 of CACOAB010000004.1, read as the reverse complement.
GATTGAAGTTAATTCCTCAAACCAATATTTAGCAGTTAAACATGAATTATAAGCTGTGCCGCAACCTATTAAAATTATCTTATCTATTTTTTGTGGCTCAATCGGAAAATTAAGAATATTAATATTTTTCTTGAGACTATCAACATATTCATCTATACAATTTTTAATCGTTGAGGGTTGTTCAACTATTTCCTTGATCATAAAATGCTTGTACTCTCCTTTATCTGTTGAAGATTCATTATCTGACACTGTTAGAATTTTCTTATTAACTTTTTTTAGACTAGAGTCATAGAAACTTACCTCATCTTTAGTTAATACACATAATTCTCCATCATCGAGATATGAAATTTTATTTGTCATTGACTTTAAAGCATATGAGTCCGAACCAATATAATTTTCATTTTTTGAGTATCCCACAGCTAATGGACTTCCTCTTCTAGCTCCAATGATAATATTTGAAAAATTCTTAAAAATTATTCCAAGTGCAAAACTTCCTTTTAATTTTTTTAATGTTTTAAAAACTGAGTCTAAAGGCTCACTTGCTTTTAAAGACTCAGTAATCAATAATGTAACTACCTCTGTGTCTGTCTGGGACTTAAATTTAATTCCTTTAGACTCAAGCTCTTTTTTTATTTCATCAGAATTTTCTATTATGCCGTTATGAACCACTGATACTTGTTCAGATGAATGTGGATGTGCATTTACTACGTTTGGAATTCCATGAGTGGCCCATCTAACATGTCCGATACCAATATTTCCATTTGAGGGTGTTTTAAATAAAATTTTTTCTAATTCCTCTACCCTTCCGGAACATTTTTTTTCATTAATAGTATTATTTGTTAAAGTTGCTATGCCAGCTGAGTCATAACCTCTATACTCTAATTTTTTGAGAGAGTTTATTATATTTATTGAAACAGGTTTATTGCTAGCTATACCAATTATTCCGCACATTATTTTTGTTTCTTTCTTTTATAGTTTTTAACCTCAAGCTGAGTAGATCTTGTTAAAGCTAATGTTTTCTTTTTAACATTTTTAGTTATTACAGATCCTGCACCTATCACACTATCTTTATCAATTTTTATTGGTGCAACTAATGAAGAATTAGACCCTATAAATACATTATCAGAAATATTTGTTTTAGATTTTTTTACGCCATCATAGTTACAGGTAATAGTTCCTGCACCAATGTTAGAATTCTTTCCGATAGATGCATCACCAATATAAGATAGATGATTAACTTTTGAATTTTTGTTTATGTTTGATTTTTTTGTTTCTACAAAATTTCCGATTTTTGTATTTTCTTTTAAAATAGTTCCTTCTCTTAATCTAGCGTAAGGTCCTACCACAACATTTTTTTCTATTGTCGTTCCCTCTATGTGACTAAAAGATTTTATATGTGAGTTATTGCCAATTTTAACTTTAGGACCAAAAACTACATAAGGCTCAACAGTAACATTTTTTCCAAATGAAGTGTCTTGAGACAAGAAAATCGTCTCTGGAGCAATAAGACTGACACCTTTTGCCAAAGCATTATTTCTTAAAACTTCTTGAGAAAGCCGGTAAGCGTTAGCTTTATTCAATTTATTATTTCTTTTCATTAAAAATTTCTTTACATTATTAATGTAACTGAAATAAGTCACAAAATATTTCTTTTTAATACTTTTAAAATGACTCAAATTTATACAATTCTTTTCGATTTAGACGGAACTATAGTCAATACTGCTCCAGATTTAATGGCAGCCCACAATCATGTTATGAAAAAGTTTGGCCACGCTGAAAAAAAATTATCAGATATTAAATCCTTGGCAGGTAAAGGGGCGTGGGTGATGATGCAAAGATCTTTTAAAGAAGAAATAAAAGATGAAAAAATAAAAAAAGAAATGACTAAGGAGTTTCTGGACTATTATGCAAAAAATATTGATAAAAATAGTCAACCGCTAAACGGATCTATAGAATTTTTGAATTGGGCAAAAAATAAAAATATTTCTATGGGCGTGTGTACCAATAAACAAGAAAGCTTAGCTGTAGATCTTTTAAAGAAATTAAATATGTATAAGTACTTTGAATACGTTGCTGGTTGTGACACATTTTCATTTAACAAACCTGATCCAAGACATTTGACCGATGTTGTTGAAATCATTGGAGGAGATTTAAAAAAAACAATTATGGTTGGCGATAGTGAAGTGGATGCCAATTCAGCTCATAATGCTAATTTACCCTTTGTGTTGGTCAAAGATGGATATACTGAAAAATCTGAGAAAGAAATTAAGCACGATGAGTTAATTAGTGACTTTGTAGGATTTGAAAAAATAATAGAAAAATATTTATGATAACTTTTGCATTATTTTCAGCATTATCCGCTTTTTATTTTACTATGTTTTTTACTCCAGGTCCTAATAACGCGATGTTAACAGCGTCAGGAATGAAGTTTGGTTTTATCAGAACTCTTCCTCATCTAATTGGAATTCCTTTAGGTCATATTTTTCAAATTGGTTTAACCTGTTTTGGTTTAGCAAATTTATTTTTACTTTATCCTCAGGTCCAATTTTATATGAAAATTTTATGTTTTATTTATTTAGTTTATCTTGGATGGAAAATGATTGGTTCATTCAGTATGAGCCAAAAAGAATCTGGAAGACCTTTAAAATTCTATGAAGCTTCTTTATTTCAGTTTATAAATCCAAAAGCATGGTCAATAGCAGTAACAGTGGCTTCAGGTTTTTTTCCAACTGAAGAAAACATTTTTGTTGGAATTTCATTTGTTACAATCACAGCTGCTGTAATATGTTTTCCAACAATTAGTCTATGGGCACTTTTTGGTAGCGGCTTAAGAAAATTTGTGACAGATATAAAAATAAAAAAAATTATAGAATATTTACTTGCTGTTCTATTGGTTTTAACTGGTTTATTTATACTATTAAAATAAATCTTTGATTTTTATACGTTGCTCTAATATAAATCATCACGAATGCATTTTACTAAAAAAACAGTATCAGAAAAACGTTCAGATTTAGTTAAAACTTTAAAATCAAATAAACTATTAAGATTTCCAGGGGCCTACAATCCGCTGTGTGCAAAATTAATAGCCGAAATAGGATTTGATGGGGTTTACGTTTCAGGTGGTGTTATGTCTAATGATCTTGGATTACCTGATATTGGTTTAACATCTTTAGACCAAGTTAGTTATCGAAGCAACCAGATAGCAAGGGTTACTGATCTGCCAACAATTGTTGATATTGATACAGGGTTTGGAAATTGTAAAAAAACAATTGAGGTTTTTGAAAACAAAGGTTTAGCCGGTTGTCATTTGGAAGATCAAATAGCTGAAAAAAGATGTGGCCATCTTGATAATAAAGAACTTGTACCTAGAGATATAATGGTAAAAAAGATTCAAGAGTCAGTAAGGGCTAGAAAAGATAAAAATTTTCTAATAATTGCAAGAACAGATGCAAATTCTGTTGAGGGTTTAGATAAAACATTAGATAGAATTAAAGCTTACGAAGATGCAGGGGCTGATATGATTTTTCCTGAGGCTATGAAAGATGAAAGTGAATTTGAAAAAGTTAGAAATTTAGCTAAAGGTTATTTGCTTGCTAACATGACAGAGTTTGGAAAAACAAAATTATTAAGTAAAAAACAATTAGAAAATTTAGGTTATAACGTTGTTATTTACCCAGTAAGCACACAAAGACTTGCAATGCAAAATGTAGAAATAGGGTTAAAATCAATATTTAACGACGGTCATCAAAATAATATAATTGACAAAATGCAGACTAGAAAAAGGTTGTACGAGTTAGTAGAATATGAGAAGTACAATACGCCAGATAAAAAAATTACTGATTTTTCTACAGAAGGGCATGAATAATGAGTGAAGAAATAAAAAAAGGGTTGCTTGGTATAGTAGTTGATGAAACTACAATATCTCATGTAGTTCCAGAATTAAGTGCATTAACATATAGGGGTTACACGGTTCAAGAGCTTTGCGATAAATGTGACTTTGAAGAAGTAGCTTATCTTGTTCTTAATGGTGAACTGCCAAACAAAAATCAGCTTAAAAAATTTATTAAACAAGAAAGATCTGAGAGAAAACTTTCAAAACAAATATTAAGTGATATTAAAAAAATGCCAAAAAATGCTCATCCTATGGACGTGATTAGAACATGTGTGAGTTTGATGGCTTTAGAGGATAAAGATACTAAAGATAATTCTCCTAAAGCTAACATGAGAAAAGCAATGAGAATTTTTGCTAAAACTCCTACAGCAGTTGCTGCCTATTTCAGAGCAAGAAAAGGTAAAAGTATAATTGCACCTAGTAAAAATTTATCATTTTCAGAAAATTTCTTTAAAATGATGTTCAATAAAGTGCCAGATAAAGAAATTGTAAGAGCTTTTGATATTTCTTTAATTCTTTATGCGGAACATAGTTTTAATGTTTCAACTTTCACTGCAAGAACAATTACCTCAAGTTTATCAGATTTACACGGGGCTATCACTGGAGCCATAGCTTCTTTGAAAGGTCCATTACATGGTGGGGCAAACGAAGCTGTAATGCATATGATGAAAGAAATTGGAAAACCAGAAAAAGCTAAAGCTTGGATTGAAAACGCATTAAATAAAAAGAAAGTTGTTATGGGATTTGGTCACAGAGTTTACAGAACAGGAGACTCTAGAGTGCCTACAATGAAACACTACATGTTTAAAGTAGCTAAGCTTTTAAAAAAAGAAAAGTATACGAGAATGTATGAAATTTTAGAAAAAGTAATGATAGATAAAAAGAATATTCACCCTAATGTAGACTTTCCGTGTGGTCCAACTTATTACATGATGGGAATTGACATTGATTTCTACACGCCGATTTTCGTTATGTCACGAATAACAGGTTGGTCTGCACACATAATGGAACAGCATACTTCTAACAAATTAATTAGACCTTTATCTAAATATAGAGGTGCAGAGGTGAGAGAAGTAATGTTATTAAACCAAAGATAAATGACTTTAACAAATTTACTTTTATTTTTAATTTTAGTTACTCTGGCCACATACACGTTTATGCCTTGGAAAGGTATAGATAAAGGTTCTTTGGTCAAAGTAACATCTCAATGGTTTATGTGGTTTGCAATATTTGCGATCATAGTTTTTTTATCTACTTTTTTTGGAATTGAAGTTTCTGGATAATTATTTTTTTCAAAAAACAAGAATTTTAGATGGAGGGATGGGCCAAGAACTTCTTAATCGAGGAGTTAAACCTCATGGGACTTTATGGGGAGCCTCAGCTTTATATATTCGAAAATACCACAAAACAGTTGTCAGAACTCATCTAGATTTTATCAAAGCCGGAGCAGAAATTATAGTAACGAATAGTTTTGGCAGCAGAAAAAGAAGATTGATGGAAAATGGACTGACAAAAGAATATAAAAATCTAAATGCGTTGGCAGGTAAATTAGCAAAAAAAGCCGTAGCCATGTCTAAAAAAAAAGTTTTAATCGCTGGAAGTTTACCACCTCAAAACTTTACTTATTTTGCTGATCTTGGAAAAGATCTTAACTTTATAAAAAAAAGTTTCAGTTCTCAGGCTAGATACCTTAATCCGTACGTAGATTTTTTTTATTTAGATGTGATGAGTAGTTGGCAAGAGTGTTTATTAGGTTTAAATGCAATTAAAAAATACAAAAAAAAAATTTTAGTTGGTATACACATTAGGAATAAAGGATTGTTGCCATCAGGTGAAAAATTTTTAACGGTAGCAAAAAAAGTCCAAAAACATAAACCTATCGGGATTATGGCCTCTTGTGTTTCATACGAGGATTTAAATGAAGTGATGAAAGACGCAAAAAAACTTAGAGTTCCATTTGGATTTAAAATTAATGCTTTTGAACATATTCCACCAGGTTGGAAACCGGACTCAAATAATCCTAAGGTTCAGCTTGGGAAAAGAAAAGATCTTACGCCAAAGAAGTTTTTTGAAATTTGTAAAAAATTAAAGAATAAGGGAGCAAAAATTATTGGAGGCTGTTGTGAAATTACTCCTAAGCATATTAAATACTTAAACAATTTAAAATGATTATTTTTTTGCCTCTTTATGTTTTTGAATTCTTTTAGCGTAATTTTGAGAGATACGATCAAATATAATTGCTAATGTTACAATAGCTAATCCATTCATCAAGCCCAAAGCAAGAAACTGATTAGAAATAGATCTTAAGATCGGAACGCCTAACCCGCTTACACCGATCATTGATGCAATTACTACCATCGCTAGTGCCATCATTATAGTTTGATTTACTCCAGTCATAATTGACGGTAAAGCTAATGGTATTTCTATTTTAAACAAAATTACTCTCTTTTTTATTCCTAAGGCTTTTGCTGCTTCAACTATTCTCCTATCAACTTCTCTAATTCCTAAATTTGTAAGTCGTACAATTGGTGGAATTGCATACACACAAACAGCTAATAAACCAGGCACTTTTCCAATTCCTAAAAGCATAATAATTGGTATTAAGTATACGAAAGTCGGAATTGTTTGCATCATATCTAAAATTGGTGACAAGATATTCTTTAGTCTTTCAGATCTAGCCATCAAAATTCCTATAGGAGTGCCTAGGAATAAACAAATTAAAGTGGCCACTGAAATGATTGCCATGGTGGACATAGTATCTTTCCACATGCCAAAATAACCAATAACAAAAAAACTTACTGCTGTACCGATTGATAATTTTATACTTCTTGAACTCAACCAAGCTAAAAATGAGATTAAAAAAATTATTATAGGCCAAGGAGTTGTAATTAAAAATTTCTCAAACCATACCAAAAATTTTAATAGAGGGCTGAAAAAGCCCTCTATTGAATTTCCATATTCTCGGGAAAAATCTTTGAAGGTAAGATCTATACCTTTCTTTAAATCTCTTAAATTTTCCCTTTCCATAGAAGGAAATTTTAAGAAAAAGTCTAATTGCATTTAAAACAGTTTTTTATCTAAATTCCTGCTTTAATTTTTTTTGCAACTGAAGAAGAAACCCATTTAGACCAAATTTTTTCGTGTTTAGTCATAAACTCCATTGCTGCATCTTCTCCCTCTGCCTGATTTGCATCCATGTATACCAACATGGAATTCATAACTGCTCCAGGATAGATTCTATTCTTCATATATTTCATAGCATCAGATCCAGCAGTTTTTTTAAAGTTATCAGTTGCAACTGAATAAACTTCTGATTGTACCCACGTTGATTTTTTTGGAGTTGAACATTCTTGTTCAGATTTAACTAAACAATTGTGCCAATTATCATCTCCACCCCATTTAACTCCAAAATCTAAAAGTCTCATATCATACTTTCCAATTAAGGTTGTTGGACTCCAATAATAACCAACCCAATTTTCACCTCTCTCATTAGCTTTTGTCATAGAAGCATCAAGTCCGGCTGCAGAACCTGGATCTACTAATTTCCAACCTTTTGCCTCCATATCAAAAGCTTTAAACAATTGATTGTTAATTAATTGACATCCCCATCCTGCTGGACATCCAACGAAAGCTCCTTTACTTTTATCCTCTGGATGCGGAAATAAGTCAGGTCTTTTAAGTAAATCTTGAACAGTTTTTATGTTGTGTTTTTCTACAACTGCAGGATTAACAAACCATCCCTCACCTAATCCAGATATTGGATTTTTATTAACGATATGAATTCTCTTCTCGCCAACAGCTTTCTTTAAAGGATTCATTACAGAGTTTGCCCAAAGCTCTGGTGCAACATCTGGAGCTCCTTTTTCATTCATTGAAGTGAAAGATGGCATAGTATCACCTGGAACTAATTCAACCTCACATCCAAAACCTTTCTCTAAAATTATTTTATCTACATTTGCCATTAATGAAGCCGAAGCCCAATTCATATTAGCATAAGTTATTTTTCCACAAGCCGCGTTAGCTATATTATTAAAAAACAAGGCAGCGAATATAACTGCCAGTATTTTAGTTATTGATTTCATTTAACCCCCCTAGAGTTATTAATTTTTTTTACTAATGTAACAAAATGTAGTGTGTATTGTAACCGTATTTCAACTAAAAAGTGAATTATGGAAGATATGCTTATGATTTTTTGAGATTAGCTTATTTTGTTTTTTATTTGCACTTTTTACACAAACCAAAAAATTCTAAATTATATTTTTTGTATTTCATTCCAGTTTTGTCACTGTAGCTAGATAAATATTTTGAAAGTTTTAAATCATTCAACTCTTCAACTTTTTCGCAGCGCTCACAAATTGAAAATGCTGTAGCTTTTGAAACTTCACAATTAGCATTCTTGCAAGCAACAAAAGCATTTTTACTTTCAATTTTATGAATTTTCCCAATCTCAATTAATTTATCCAATGCTCTATAAATTTGTTGGGGGGCATTTATTCCTTTTTTTTGTACGTTGAATAAAATTGAGTAAGCTTTTAAAGGTGCTTTTGCGTTTTCAATTATATCTAAAACTATTTGTTGATTTTTTGAAAGTAATTGTGCTTCAACCATAAATTTATTTTATCAATTAAACATTATCTTTTCAATTTAGTTCTTTTTATTTTTATAAGCGTTAAACTAAATAAAACCAGCGCCGCAGTTATTATCGACGGACCAGATGGTGAATTAAATTGCAAAGAAGAAAATAATCCAATCAAAACAGATAGTAATCCCCCTACTACAGATAATTTAACCATCTGTTGCGGGTTGTTAGAAATATTTCTAGACATTGCTGCTGGCATGATTAACATACCGGTTATAAGAAGCAGTCCAACAATTTTTATTGATATTGCAATTATTGCTGCTAATAAAATCGTAAAAATAGCGTTAGCTCTTTCAGGTTTCATCCCCTCAGCTTCTGCTAATTCATGGTTTACAGTTGAGGCGAATAAAGGTTTCCAAATTATCTTTAAAATTATTAATATTAGTGCTCCTCCTAACCAAATAATTAATAAATCAATTTCATTTACAGCAAGTATATCTCCAAACAATAAACCCATAATGTCGAATCTAATTGAAGATAAAAAACTGATCACAACTAATCCGACTGCTAGTGATGAATGGGCTAACAAACCTAATAAGGCATCACCTGGTAATTTTGTGGTTTTCTGTAATTTAAGAAGAATCAAGGCGATTGCTGATGAAATCAAAAAAACTGAAAAAGCTATATTAATATCAAAAAAGAAACCTATTGTTACACCCAGTAAAGCCGAATGAGATAGAGTGTCTCCAAAAAAAGAAAGTCTTCTCCAAATTATAAAACATCCGACTGGTCCTGTTACAAGTGCAATTCCTATTCCTGCAATTAAAGCTCTTATAAAAAAATCATTTAACATAATTATTGTTTTCTTTTTATTGTTCCATCTGGTGAATGAGAATGATCATGCTTATGCTCATAGACAGATAGTACGGCAGATGCACGATCACCAAATAATTCTTTATACTGATGATTGTTTGCAACTGATTGAGGTGTACCAGAGCAACAAACGTGACCGTTTAAGCAAACCACATAGTCAGTTGCCGACATTACAACATGTAAGTCATGTGAGATTAGTAAAATTCCACAATTAATTTTTTCAGATACTTCTTTTATTAATTCATAAAGAGCTACTTCACCCTTAAAGTCTACTCCTTGAACTGGCTCATCTAAAACTAAAAGATCTGGTTTTTTTGCTATAGCTCTAGAAATTAAAACTCTTTGAAACTCTCCACCTGACAAATTGCTTAAATTATTATTTTTAAGATGAGAAACGCCAGTAAGATCTAGCGCATAATTTATATCATCATCTTTTAGTCTCTCTGTTAAAAGCATAAAATCAACTACTCTTATCGGTAAAGTCCAGTCGATAGATATTTTTTGCGGAACATAACCGATTTTTTTAGTAGATTTTAAAACTTCTCCTTCAATATTTTTGTAAATACCCAGAGCAATTTTAGCTGTTGTAGTTTTTCCTGATCCGTTAGGACCAATTAAAGTTACTATTTCTCCACGTTTTACTTCAAGTGAAACGCCTCTAACTAGCCACTTCTCATTTTTATACAACCCGACGTTTTGAACTTTGATTAGTGTTTCTTTATTCATCTAAATTATCTCTTGCAATTGCATATGTTATATTATAACAAACTGTTATATTATAACATTTTTATGAAAAAAACTCTTACAATTATTTCTGCTATAATCCTCACACTTTTTGCTATTAATTCAATAGCAAAAGCTGAAATTAAAGTTGTTGCATCAATAAAGCCGGTACACTCTCTAGTTAGTTATGTAATGGATGGTGTAGGAAAGCCGGATATAATAGTAGACGGTTATAACTCTCCACATAACTTTAGCTTAAAACCTTCACACGCCAAGATGATTGAGAAAGCTAATCTTATTATTTGGGTAGGAGAAGATTTAGAGACGTTTTTAGAAAAACCTTTGAAAACTATAAGTAAAGATGCAGTTAACGTTGAAATCATGGATTTAAAAGGAATTAAGAAATTAAAATTTAGAGAAAAGAATATTTTTGAAGGCCATGATGATCATGGACATGGCCATAAAGAACACAAGGAACACGGGCATGACGATCACAAAGAACATGGTCACAAAGAAAAAAAACATGATGGTCATGGTCATGAAGGTCATGCTCATGGTGAACATGATCCACATGTTTGGTTAGATCCAATGAATGCGAAAGTAATTGTTGAAGAAATTGAAAATCAGCTTGTTAAGTTAGATCCGGATAATGCTTCAAAATATAAAGCTAATTCTAAAAAAGTTCAGTCGGAATTAGATAATTTAACTAAGAATGTTAAAAAAGATCTTAAAAAAGATTTAAGATTTGTAGTATTTCATGATGCATATCAATATTTTGAAAATAGATTTGGTATTAAAGTTTTAGGGGCTTTAACGGTAAACCCAGATGTTTTACCTGGAGCAGAGCAACTATCAGAGATTAGAGAAGTTATTGAACACGAAAAAGTAAATTGTCTATTTTCAGAACCACAATTTAATCCTGCAATTATAAAATCGATAGCAAAAGATACAAAAGTTAAAACAGGAGTTTTAGATCCTCTAGGAGCAACTATAGATAAGGGCAAAGGAATGTATGTTAAGTTGATATCTAATATGTATGGTTCCTTTAAAGGCTGTTAACTCTAAGTTATTATTTCAGCAAATCTATTTTCTATAAGATTTAGTTTAAGATTATTTTGTTTAGTAAAATCGTTTATTGCTTTTTCAACTTCGGGAATATAACTCTCTTTACCGTAATCATCACAAAGAATTACTTTTTTTTTATCCTTCATGCTACCATATAAAATTGTAAGATCATTAATTACTGTTTGATAGCTATGCCCTCCATCTAAAAAAGTGAAATCAATACTTTGAAGATCCAATTCTTTTAATACTCTATTAGTATCACCTGCTATTAATTTAATATTGCCACTATATTTTTTTAAAAGTTTACTTACACTTTTTATTGAATTTAAGTTTTCTTTTAAAATATAATTGTAATAAATATTTTTAAATGGATTTGAAAATTTTTGATCTTTTAAAAAAGTTGGTTCAATCTCATCTTTTTTTTCGCTTTGATCGCTGCCAAATAAATCAACTCCAACATAACTAAAATCTTTGCCGTTTATCTTTTCTAAAAAATCGCAAGTGTTTCTTGCGGTTACTCCGCAAAAAACACCAATCTCTAAAACATTTTTTGGATTATAAGTTGATAATCTTTGAAGAAAAATGTTTCCCCAGTTTCCTTTTAAGCCAGTCTTTCTCCAGTAACTTTTGTAATTTTGACTCAAAAATTAAGCAAAAACTTCGCCCCAACTTCCTTTTGTAGAGGCTTTAGAATATTCAGTTGCTCTACCTTCAAAGAAGTTCATGTGCTCAACACCATTTAACATTGTATCTAACCAAGTTAATGGGTTTTTCTTAACATCATAAATTGGTTCAAGACCCAATTGCTCAAGTCTTCTATTTCCAATAAATCTAATGTATTGCTTAATTTCATTTGCTGTTAAACCTTCAAGTGGTCCCATTTGAAATGCTAAATCAATAAATGCATCCTCATGTGTTACAATTGTTTTGCATGCGTCCACTATTTCTTTTTTTAATTTGTCATTCCAAATTTGTGGTTCTTCTTTAATGAAATCTTTGAACAACCTAATCATTGAATTACAGTGAAGAGTTTCATCTCGCACCGACCAAGTAACAATTTGCCCCATACCTTTCATTTTGTTAAATCTCGGAAAGTTTAAAAGAATTGCAAAACTTGCAAAAAGTTGAAGTCCTTCAGTGAAAGCAGAAAATACTGCCATTGTCATTGCAATGTTGTGTTTTGATTTAACATCAAAGCCTTGCATATAGTCGTATTTGTCTTTCATTTCTTTATATTTCATGAAAGCTGAATATTCTGTTTCAGGCATTCCAATCGTATCCAATAGGTGAGAGTAAGCCGCTATGTGAACAGTTTCCATTGCAGCAAAGGCTGTCATCATCATTAATACTTCAGTAGGTTTGAACACTGTTGTGTAATGTCTTAGATAACAATTGTTAACCTCAACATCAGCTTGAGTAAAAAATCTAAAAATATGGGTTAATAAATTTTTTTCTTCAATCGATAAATTTTTTTGCCAATCTCTAACATCATCTCCTAATGGTACTTCTTCAGGTAACCAGTGAATTCTTTGCTGAGTTAACCAAGCATCATAACACCACGGATATCTGAAAGGCTTGTAAACTGGGTTTTCTACTAGTAAACCCATTTTTTTCGGTTGAATTATTCCTGGCTTAATTTTTTCTGCTACTGACATGATAAACACTCCTCATAGTTATTTGACTCGTTGTTAGATTTTTGTCCGCTAGAGTAAACATTTTTAGTCACATCAGTTTGTGAAGCATTGTTTACGTTCTCGGCTCTTTGGATTGATTTAGATCTGCAGTAATAAAGACTTTTTAATCCTTTTTTCCATGCCTGGAAATGAAGGTCATGTAAGTCTTTTTTATGAATATCTGCAGGTATAAATATATTTACCGATTGAGCTTGTGAAATATGAGGTGTTCTATCTGCGCCTAATTCCACCACCCATCTTTGGTCTATTTCAAATGCTGTTTTGAAAGTATCTTTTTCTTCAGCAGTTAAAAAATCTAAGTGAGACACTGAGCCTTGGTTGGTCGTAATACTAGACCAAACATCATCGGTATCTTTATTGTGTTTTTGAAGAAGTTTTTTAAGATATTTATTTCTTACGTTAAAAGACCCTGACAAAGTTTTGTGGGTATAACTATTAGCCGCAATAGGTTCGATTCCTGGAGAAGATCCACCACAAATAATTGATATCGAAGCTGTCGGAGCAATCGCTGTTTTATTTGAAAATCTCTCTTTAATCCCATACTCAGCCGCATCAGGACAAGCTCCTCTTTCTTCTGCCAAAGTAACTGAAGCTGCGTCTACTTTTTCTTGAATATTTTTAAATATCTTTTTATTCCAAACTTTGCTCATCACCGAACCAAAAGGAATGTTTTTTTGCTGGAAATAAGAATGTAAACCCATTACGCCTAAGCCAACGCTTCTTTCTCTCATAGCAGAGTATTTAGCGTGCGCAAATTCATCTGGGGCTCTATTGATAAAATCTGTCATTACGTTATCTAAGAATCTCATTACATCTTCAACGAATTGAGAATCTTCGCTCCACTGATCGTAAGTATCAATATTTAAAGATGATAAGCAACAAACAGCTGTTCTTTGATTACCGTCATTATCTTGGCCGGTAGGTAAAGTAATTTCGCTACAAAGATTAGAGGTTTTAACTTTTAAGCCAGCAAGTTTGTGATGCTGTGGAATTTGTCTATTAACTGTATCAATAAATATAATATAAGGTTCACCGGTTTCAATTCTCGCAGTTAATAATCTAATCCATAAGTTTCTAGCAGGTATAGTAGACTGAACTGAACCGTCGTAAGGACTCCTTAAAGCCCACTGTTCTCCTGTTTCTACAGCTCTCATAAATTCATCTGTGACTAATACACCATGATGCAAGTTAAGTGATCTTCTATTTACATCTCCACCTGTTGGTCTTCTCATCTCAATAAACTCTTCAATCTCTGGATGATCTATTTGTAAATAACATGCAGCAGATCCTCTTCGTAAGGATCCTTGACTGATTGCTAAAGTTAAAGAGTCCATTACTTTAATAAATGGAATAATTCCTGAAGTCTTTCCAACTTTTCCAATCTTTTCTCCAATTGATCTTAGGTTACCCCAATAACTTCCAATACCGCCACCTCTTGCAGCAAGCCAAACATTTTCTTCCCAAAGATTTGTAATCCCTTCTAAACTATCGTTAGCTTCATTCAGAAAACATGAGATTGGTAACCCTCTTTCTGTGCCACCATTTGATAAAACTGGTGTCGCAGGCATGAACCATAAATTACTTATGTAGTTATAAATTCTTTGTGCGTGTAAATTATCGTCAGCATATACGCTTGCCACTCTTGCAAATAAATCCTGGAAACTCTCGTTTTGACCTAAGTATCTATCTTTAAGTGTGGCTTTTCCGAAATCAGTTAAATTGGCGTCTCTAGATCTGTCGATCTTGATTGTAATACCTCTATCGTTTTGAAATAGCTCTGTTTCTCCTGACAGCGAGAAAAGATCCGGCTTTTTAGGACCATTATTCTTTTGGTCATTTTGGTGTTTCTGGCTTATACTGCCGACAGCTTTCTCTATTGCCAATGATACGTTTTTATTCATATTTATCTAATTTTTCTCGATTTATTAACAAAACAACTACATGTTGTGTTGTAGTATAGTTAATATACTATATACCATCGAAATCAATAGAACATTATAAGAACATTTAATTTATTTTGCAAGTGGAAAGTTTTGTTAATAAACATTTAATAACAAATACCCTTATTCTTTAGTATTTATAGTTCATGATAATCAATCCAAATGGTTTTAGAGAATATGACGCTAGGTGGCTTTATGAAAAAGACATTGATTTGGAGGGAATCACAGATTTAGGTAAAGGATTAGGTTCTCAAATAATAAAACATACAAACAAGGACAACCCAAGAGTGATAGTTGGTCATGACTTTAGGTCTTACAGTGAAGATATAAAGCTTGCGCTAATTAAAGGATTAATTTCAACTGGATGCAATGTGGAGGACATAGGCCTATCATTATCCCCTACTGTTTACTACGCACAGTTTAATTTAAATTCTGATGCTATAGCGATGGTTACTGCTAGTCATAATGAAAACGGTTGGACTGGAGTGAAAATGGGTATCAAAAAAGGACTAACTCATGCTCCTGAAGAAATGAGTGAATTAAAAAATATCACCTTAAATAAAAAGTTTGTTAAAGGAAAAGGTTCATTAAAAAAAATAGATAATTTTAAGAATATCTATTCTAACAATTTAATAAAAAAGAATAAGATCAGTAAGAAGGTTAAAGCCGTTGTTGCTTGTGGAAATGGAACAGCAGGTGTTTTTGCTCCCGAAATTTTAAAAGGTATTGGTTGTGAAGTGATAGAACTTGATTGTAATCTAGATTGGTCCTTTCCAAAGTATAATCCTAACCCTGAGGATCTAGAAATGCTCCATGCGATAGCAAAAGCAGTAAAAGATAATAATGCAGATATTGGCTTTGGCTTTGATGGTGACGGTGATAGATGTGGTGTAATTGATGATAAAGGGAATGAAATATACTCGGATAAAATAGGATTATTAATTGCTAGAAACTTAGCATCTAAACATCAAAACTCAAAATTTGTTGTGGATGTAAAATCAACTGGTCTTTACACTAAAGATAAGATTCTTATCGAGAATAATTGTAAGACGATTTACTGGAAGACTGGGCACTCACATATTAAAAGAAAAGTAAATTTAGAAAAAGCTTTAGCAGGATTTGAAAAAAGTGGTCATTTCTTTTTTAATCAACCTTTAGGATATGGATATGATGATGGTATAAATTCGGCTATACAAATTTGTCATTTATTAACTAATCAAAATAAGAAGATGAGTGAAATTATTAATGAACTACCCAAAACATATCAATCTCCAACTATGGCTCCGTTCTGTAAAGATGAAGAGAAGTATAAAGTAGTTGAAGAAATGGTTAAAAAAGTTGAAGATCTTAAAAAACAAAATATTAAAATAGATAATCAATCGATCACAGAAATTTTAACAGTGAACGGAGTAAGATTTTCTTTAGCAGATGGATCTTGGGGTTTAATTAGAGCTTCATCAAATAAACCCTCTCTTGTGATAGTTACAGAAAGCCCAACTTCAAATGACAGAAAAAAGGTTATATTTAATTTTATTGATAAATTGTTACAAGAAACAGGAAAAATTGGAGATTACGATCAAAAAATTTAAAGATTAAAATATTCGTATAAAAATTTAGTCCCAATAACAATTAAAAATAATCCAAAATATCTAGTCATCTTTTTTTTATTGATTTTATGACTCGCTTTAGCTCCAAGCCTAGCCATAAATGCAGTTATTGGAAAAAATATTAAAAAAGCTGGGATATTTAAGAATCCAACACTCATAGGTAAATTAGCATTTAGATAATTACCTGAAAAAAGGAAACCTATCGTGCCAAATAAAGCTATTATGAAACCAATTGCGGCAGCGCTTCCAATAGCTTTGTTAATAGGATAACCAAAAAACTTTAAAATGGGTACATTCATTACTGCACCCCCTATACCCATAGGAGCTGAGATAAAGCCTGTGATTATTCCGGAAATAATTTTAGCAGGAAGACCCATTTTTATTGATAGGTCTGCCTCTTTTTCTTTTAAAAATAATAAATAGAAAGCAAGAATATAAACTACTATTGTAAAAAATAATATTAATGGTTTAGTTTTTAAACCGGCGGCAAGAATAGTGCCAAGAATAACTCCAATAATAACAAACACTCCGTAACCTTTCACGACATTAAAATCTACCGCATTATGTTGATGATGAGTTAAAACTGAAACAATTGATGTTGGAATAATTATTCCGAATGAAGTACCTACTGCTAAATGCATTAAATACTCTGGTTCGATACCAGCAGCACCAAAAATATAAAATAAAATAGGAACTGTTATTAGGCCTCCACCAATACCGAATAAACCTGCAGCAAAACCAGCTGGGATGGCCGTGATGATCATTATTAAAATTAAATAGAGAGTTTCAGTTTGAAAAAGAATATCCAAAATTATCTTTCTAAAGATACAGGATTTGTTTTTCTAACCTGGTCCATTATATGGTTTACCTTTTGAAGATCAGCATCTCTGATGCACATATTCTTAGAAAGATATTGTTTCCATGTCCTAGATCCGTTCTGTCCATGAAATAATCCAACTGTGTGTCTCATTATATGATTTAATTGAACACCTTTAGAAGTTTCTTCTTGAATGTATGGAATTAATTTTTCCATAACCTCACTTCTTGTAGGAACGTTTTCATTGTTAAAAATATCTCTTTCAATATCTGCTAGAAAATACGGTGAATGGTATATTGCTCTTCCTATCATAGCACCGTCTACTTTTAATAAATGGTATTTAATATCTTCAGTAGTTTTTATTCCGCCATTAATAATTATTTCATCATCTTTAAAATATTCTTTCAGTTGATAGACAAATTCATATTTAAGAGGTGGTATATTTAAATTTTCTTTAGGGCTTAATTTTTTGAGTAAAGCTTTCCTTGCGTGGATTATAAATTTTTTTGATCCAGCATCTTTAGTCATTTGAATAAAAGCTTTTAAAAATTCGAAATTTTCAACTTCATTGTAACCAATTCTTGTTTTAATTGTTACTGGTAGCTTTGTGGCTTTAGACATAGCTTCGATGCATTTAGCTACAAGATCCGGTTCTTGCATTAAACATGCACCAAATTTATTTTTTTGAACTTTTTTACTAGGACAACCTAAGTTCAAATTTATTTCTTTATATCCATAATCTTCTGAAATTTTACAAGCTTCCGCAAGTTCATTTGGATTTGAACCGCCAATTTGTAATGTTACTGGATTAGAAATTTTTTTAAATGATAATAACTTATTTCTGTCGCCCCTGATAATTGCATTTGCTACAATCATCTCAGAATATAAATGTATATTTTTACTTATAAGACTTAAAAAATATATTTCATGTTTATCAGTGCAATCCATCATTGGTGCAACTGAAACAGTTTGCTTCATAACTTACTCTGATTTGTTTTCTTCTTCTATAGAAGCTTCTTCACTTAATTCAAGTGGAGCTTCTTCTGTATCTAAATTTTCTTCTTTTATTTCAGGCTGTTCTGCTTTTAATTCTGATAAAGCTTCATCAGCTAAGCTAGGTTTTTTTGCTTCTGGAATTCTTCTTGTTCTTTTTGATGGTAGAATGGCTATACCACTTTTAGAAACTTGACCTTTATATAAATTTTCAAAGTCATCATTAGTTTCTTCTTCTGTTTCTTCTTGTTGTTCAATTTCATCTGGTTCTTTTCTAAGTCTTTTAATAGCGCTTGCTTCAACTTCTTTAACATCAATTTTTCCATCACCAATTTCTCTCAAAGAAATAATCGTTCTCTTGTCATTATCTTCCTCAACAAGCATAGGTGAACCAGCGTTCAATTGTACTGTTCTTTCTTTTGCCAAAAGTACTAAATCATATTGATTATCAACTTTTTCTAAGCAGTCTTCTACGGTTATTCTTGCCATAATGATTGTTATTTATTCAATTGAGTTTAATAAATCAAGCTTAATTTGGTAATCTCACTGGTTCAATTGTTTTTCTGATTAAAATTAATAAAACTAATGAAATAACAACATAAGCAGCCCCTACAAAAGCGATATTTTCAATAGTATATCCTTTGTCAATTAACAGGCCAAAAATAGCTGTTCCAAATGCTGTTGAGAAAACCATAAATGCTGTTGTTAAAGCTTTAATGCTTCCAATATATTTCACTCCATAAATCTCTGCCCAAGTAGAAGAACCTAAAATATTTGCTAAGCCGTTGGAAACTCCTATTAAGCCAAGAAAAATATAAGCAAATGTTTCATGATTAAAATGAAATAAAATAATCATTGCGAGTAACAATGGTAGGTTCATATAAAGTATAAGTTTTCGTCCTGTAAATTTATCTACTAAGAAACCTGAAACAAATAATGTGGCAATTGAAGTTATTGAATAAACCATAAACGCTTTTGGTATTGTGTATATTGCCCACATTTTAGAGTCAGAGATAAAAGATTGATAAACAAAAACACCAGTTGCAATCCAAGGCATCGCAAGCATGTTTAAAGACACAATATAAAACCTATAATCTCTTAAAACGTCTCTTCTTCTCCAACTTTTAATTTTAAGTTTATTTTTGGAATTAGGATCTGCTTCTCTAGACTCTAATTTAATAGATTTAATTGTATTTAAAATTACAAAAGGTAAAAATAAAATGATTAATATCGCAATACCTTGCCAGATAGTTCTCCAAGAATAAATAAGGAAAAAATAAGTTATAAGAACAGGTAAAATAAATTCTGCTGTAGATAAACCAAACCAAATTGTACTTAAAGCCTTTCCTCTGGATCTTTCGAAATATCTGGAAATGGTTGTCGTGGAAGTATGACTCATCAACCCTTGTCCAGAAAACCGCATAAAAAAAATTCCGATAGCTAAAAAATAAATACTATTTATAAATGAAAAAAATAATGAAGAAGCAAATAATAATATAACTACAAATAATGAGTAATTTAAAATTCTATAATCATCTATTTTTTTTCCAACCCAAATTAGAAGTAAACTTGAAAAAATAGTTGCGCTTGCATAGATGCTACCAAATTGACCATGTGTAATGCCAAGTTCGTTTCTTATCGGTGCGTTAAACAATCCCAAAAAAAAGCTCTGTCCAAAACTAGAAAAAAATGTAAATATAAATCCAAATATTATTACTTTTTTATTTAACTTGAGGTTAATCATTAATGAGTTGTAAAGTTTCTTTCATAGGTCTTGGCGTTATGGGTTACCCCATGGCTGGTTATATATCAAAAGCTGGTCACAATGTAACCGTTTATAATCGTACTAAAGCTAAAGCTGAAAAGTGGGTAAAAGAATATAAAGGTAATGTTGCAGATACTCCTATGGATGCAGCGAAAGATAGTGACTTTATTTTTACATGTGTTGGAAATGATAATGATTTAAGAGAAGTTACTTTAGGTGGTAAGGGATTATTTAAGACTGCAAAAAAAGGTTCAATCTATATTGATAACACAACTGCCTCAGCAAACATTGCTAGAGAATTATACAAAGAAGCAAAAGTAAAAGGATTTGATTTTTTAGACGCTCCAATTTCAGGCGGACAAGCTGGAGCAGAGGGTGGAATTTTAACTGTAATGGTTGGAGGAGATGAAGCTCCATTTAAAAAAGCAGAACCAGTTATTGATTGTTATAGTAAGAAAATAAAGTTACTTGGTCCATCTGGAAGCGGTCAATTAACAAAAATGGTGAATCAAATCTGTATTGCAGGTCTTGTTCAAGGATTATCAGAAGCAATAAATTTTGGGATGAATGCAGGTTTAAATATGCTTGATGTTATTGAAGTTATTTCAAAAGGTGCTGCTCAGTCGTGGCAAATGGAAAATAGACATAAAACAATGATTGAAGATAAATTTGATTATGGTTTTGCTGTTGATTGGATGAGAAAAGATTTAAAAATAGCAATGGATGAAGCCAAAAAAAATAATTCGCCCTTACCTATCACAAAAATAATTGATGAATATTATGCTGAAGTTCAAAAAATGGGTGGTCAAAGGTGGGATACTTCAAGCTTAATTAAAAGATTTAGAAAATAAATCGTGTCACAAGAAGTTGTAAGTTACTACGAAGATTTCAGCGAGATTGAAAAAAAGATTTGGGATCTATTAACTAATGCTGTAACTGATCGATCTTCTGAGTTCAGAACACCTGTATTTATTTGCGGTAATGATAAAGATTTAGATGGAAGAGTTGTTGTATTAAGAAAAGCAGATCAAAAGAATAATTTTGTTCAGTATCATAGTGACATCAGATCATCAAAAATCGAAAAGATAAAAAAAAATTCAAGCTGTTCAATCTTATTTTACGGAAAACAAGAGAAGATACAGCTAAGATTAAAAACTGAGTGCAAAGTTCACTTTAATGATGATGTTACAAAAGAGTCTTGGGATAAAACAGGTCATATAAGTAGAAAATGTTATCTCGTTACTAATGGACCAGGGACTGAGTCAGATAAACCAACTTCTGGACTAGATAATAAATTTGATAATTTTGATTACACTAAAGAAGAAAGTGAAACTGGCTATAAAAACTTTTGCGTAATTAGATGTAAAGTAAAAAGTATCGAATGGTTATATTTGGCTGCTAAAGGACACCGTAGAGCTTTATTTGATTTAGAAAATAATAAGAAGAATTGGTTAGTCCCCTAGTTTTTATGTATAAGTTTTAAAAGTTTTTCTTTATTATTTGTTCTAAAGAGGTTGTCATAATAAATAACTTGTTTAGGATACTCACCCATATACTTATCATTCCATCTACTAATCCAACTATGATATATTCCAAATTTATTGTAGTGTTCACCACCAAAACTAGTTCTTCCTTCGAATACATTATAAAGTGTGTCTTCTACATACATTTTCATAAATCCTTTTTTGGGATCTTTTGACATTTTTGTATGAAATAAAATTGTTGTCCATTTGCCCTTCATGTCTTTAATCCTAAGTCTTTTGTGCACAACTCCTGCGGAGTCCATGCCATTTACTGGGTAGTATCTTGGTGATAAAACACCGTATTTTGTTCTTAACATTAATCTTGGGCCTTCTCCCCTCTCATATATTTGAAAAAAGGAAGTGCTTACTGGTTCTACACTTTTGAAATCATTAGGTATGAAAATACTTACTGAATGCCACTTCTCTCCTCTAAATTTTTTTGATGTATAGTATTCGCTTCTTGCTCTATCACCTCCTCCATGACCAACGACTGGATCTCTCCCATTATTTTTACAATCAGAGTAATCGCCTTCTTTATCTCTCCCGCAGTCTTTAGGTAACAATGTAATCTTCCAAGCTTTTTTCCCTAATGCTGGAGTGGTAACTGTTTCTCTAAAATTAGATAGTTCTTTACCAACATAAACACTCTTCTCCCAAGTTAGATTAGTTATTTCTTTTGCGATAACACTTGGATTAAATAAAATTATAATAAAAATACTATTTCTTATACTTTTTAAAATTTGCAACATAGTCCCTTGCATTTTCTTTGATGTGTTCTATTTCTTCGTCAGTTACTTGTCTAACTACTTTACCAGGGCTGCCAAGAACTAACGATCTTTCAGGTATAATCTTATTTTCTGTTACAAGTGCGTTAGCACCGATGATACAATTTTTTCCAATTTTAGTTTTGTTTAATATTGTTGAACCTATTCCTATCAAACAATCATCTGCAATTTCACAGCCGTGAAGCATTACCATGTGTCCTACTGTAACTCCGTTGCCAACTATTGTTGGACAACCCGGATCAGTATGAATAACACTTCCGTCTTGGATGTTTGTGTTTGCTCCAATTATGATTGGTTCAAGATCTCCTCTTAAAGTTGTATTAAACCAAATATTTGAATTCTTTTTAAGTTCAACTCTACCAATGATTACAGCATTAGGTGCAACCCAGCTTCCTGGATCTATTTTTGGGGTTTGTCCTTCAAAATCGTAAATCATAAAATTGCTGTAATGTGTAATTATTTAATTTATAATACATTATGGCTCTAACTAAAACCCCGGTATGTGATTTTGGAAAAAAAGCTGAGGATTTCAAACTAAAATCAATAGAAAGTAAGTTAATTTCCTTAAGTGATATTAAGGGTGAAAAAGCCACTTTAATCATGTTTATTTGTAATCACTGTCCTTACGTAAAAGCAATAATTAGAGATTTAATTATAGACTGTAATGATTTGAAAAAAGAGGGAATTAATACTGTGGCTATTATGTCAAATGACACAAAAAATCATCCAGAAGATTCTTTTGAAAATATGATAAAATTTGCTGGTGATAATAACTTTAATGAAGTTAATTATTTATTAGATGAAACTCAGGAAATTGCAAAGAAATATGGAGCAGTGTGTACACCAGATTTTTTTGGTTATAACAAAGATTTAGAACTTCAATACAGGGGACGATATAAAGAATTAAAAGACTTAAAACCGATAAATAAAGGCGATAGCGATTTAAAAATAGCTATGAAAATGGTAGCGCAAAGTCAAAAAGGTCCTGAAAGACAAATTCCAAGCATGGGTTGTAACATAAAGTGGTTTAATTAATGTTTTTAGTTTCTACAAGAAATTTTCCCCCTGAATTAGGCGGGATGCAAAACTTAATGGAAGGTTTGTCTAATGCTTTGTTAAATCATGGTCCAGTAAAAGTATTCGCTGAAGCTAATAGAGATTCAGAAAATTATGATCAAATTTCGAAATTAAACATAGAGCGAGTTTCTGGTTTTAAAATTTTTCGTAAATATAGAAAAGCTAACCTTATACAAGAATTTATAACTTCTAATGAAATAAGAGCTTCTTTTTTTGACCATTGGAAAAGCATCGAGAACATTGAAAAAAATATTTTAGAAAAAACTAAATCTTTCTGTTTAATTCACTCAAAAGAAATAAATCATCCGGTAGGTTCTTCTTTAAATAAGAGGGTTTTAAATGCATTAGCAAAAGCTGATAATGTAATAGCTAATTCCAAATTTACAAAAGAGTTCGCCATGAAATTGGGTGTCAAAAATGTTACTGTGATTAATCCAGGTTGTAATTATCCAATTCCAATTAGTGAGGAAGCAAAGAAATTTGCTAGAGATATATATGGAAATGCTTCTCCTAAATTAATTACAATTTCTAGATTAGATGGTAGAAAAAGTCATCAGAATATTTTAATGACTATTAAAAATCTTTTACCAAAATTTCCAAATTTGAAATACGTTTCAATTGGTGATGGTGACGAGAAAAAAAATCTTTTAAAATTATCAAAAGAACTAGGCTTAGAGAAAAATGTTGAGCTGCTATTTAAATCTTCTGAACAGGAAAAAGTAGCATTACTTGAACAATCTAACGTTTTTGTGATGCCGTCTGTGATTTACAAAAAATCAGTTGAAGGTTTTGGTATAACTTATATTGAAGCTGCGTCTTATGGTAAAGCTTCAATAGGTGGGATTTATGGTGGTGAAGGTGATGCTATAAAGAGCGGTCAAACAGGTTATCTTTGTAATGGAAATGATTTAAACGCAATATATGAAACTTTAATTAAAACTTTAACCAACAATCATTTTTTAGAACTAGGAACAAATGCTTTAGAATTTTCGAAAAATTTCAAATGGGAGAAAATTGTTAAAGAATATATTAATTTAATCTAATTTTCACTTCGTTTAGAACGGTTTCTACAGTTAATTCTTCTAAGTTTTTAACAGAAATAGCTTTAAAGTTAAAATTTTCTATACTCACTTTTTCTGCCGAAGTATGACTTCCGAATAATACTAATCCTTTTTTATCTAAATGAGAGGCAATATGTGCTGGCCCAGTATCGTTTGCAATAATAAGTTTTGCTCCATTGATTAAAGAAATAAGTTTTTTAATATTTATCGGCTCATTATTGTCTAACACAACTTTTCCATTTAATTTATTCGCTTCGTCAATTTCATTAGGCCCCGGAGCAATAAGAATAGGATATTTATTTTTAAACTCTTGTTTTAGTTTTTGTATTAACTCTTGATAATAAGGCCATTTTTTATTTTTAAGTTTAGAGGAGCAAAAGGGAAAAACTAAGATATATTCATTATTTGCATATTGCTTTACCAATCGTGAAATATTTTCTAACGTCCAGCTTAAATCAATATTTTTTGTAAATTCAGTTTCAATACCACTTTTTTTAAGTTGTATCTCTAATCTATCCAGAACAGGATCTTTATCAAAATCTCTTTTTTTTTGGCCAGGCTCCAAAACTGTTTCGGTAGATGACCATTCAACTTTCTTAATTATAAATCTTTTATAAAACTTTGTTCTACTTGAATTTTGTAAATCAAATACTTTAGAAAAATCATATTTTGATAAAGTTTTTTTTAAATTATTTAAATAAAATAGATTCCATCTTGGTAGTCTTTTATCAATTAATACCCCATCTAAATAAGGGCATTCAGACATAAAAATTGAGTAAGGTTGGGTTGTTAGCAAAAATACTTTTCTATTCGAATAAAAGTTTTTTATGTCTTTGATTGCTCCATTAGCTTGGATTAAATCCCCTAACGAACCGTGTTTAATTATTAATATATTTGACATTATTAATTCCGAGTATAATTAAAGAATGATATAGTCAAATATTAATATGAACAATAAAATAGACAAAATATTGGCAGAAATTTCAGCTGGTGAATTGTTTGACAAGATCACAATTTTAGAAATAAAAAAAGCCAAAATATCCAATAAAGAAAAGTTAAATAATATTGAAAAAGAGCTATCATCTTTAAATGAAGCGGTTAAAAAGTATATTCCTAATCAAAGCAGTATCTCAAAGTATATAAATGATTTGAAGAATATAAATCTTAAATTATGGGATATTGAAGATGGAAAAAGAGCTGCAGAAAAAAATAAAGATTTTGGGGAAAAATTTGTTGAGCTTGCAAGAAATGTTTATAAATATAATGATGAAAGAGCAAAAATTAAACTATTAATCAATACTTCGCTTGGTTCTAATATTAAAGAAGTAAAATCATACGAATAATTAATCAGATTTTAAGCTAGGAATTATGGATCTTAATCTTTTTGGTAGCTTTTGATCAATTGAGGCCGTTATAACACCTTCTGATTTTTTTAGTTCTTTTAATATTTTTCCATCTGGAGAAATAATCATGGAATGACCAAAAGTTTTTCTGCCATTATAATGTGTTCCTCCTTGAGCGGGAGCAAAAATATAGCAGAAATTTTCTATTGCTCTTGCTTTAAGTAAAGAATGCCAATGTTTCTTTCCGGTAGTTTCAGTAAAAGCTGAAGGAATTGAGATATATTTACATCCAGCTTTAGATAATTTTCTATACATGTTGGGAAATCTCAAATCATAGCAAATGGATAAGCCAAGTTTCCCCCAAGGTAAATTGAAAGATTTAATTTGTTTTCCAGCGCTAAAAGTTTTTGACTCAAAGTACTTTTCTTTTTTGCTTAGAACAACATCGTACATATGAATTTTATCGTAAAAAGTTCTTATCTTTCCAGTTTTATCTACAAGCACAGATCTATTTACTAATTTATTTTTTGTAACTTTAATAATTAATGAACCAACCAAAATCCATTTTTTATATTTTTTTGCTATCTTTCTTATTCCATTTAGATAGATATCTTCTTTCATAGATTTACAAATTTTCAATAATTGTTTTTTGTTTAATGAAAACAAAGAGGATATTTCTGGAGTTAATATAAAATCTGCTTTTTGTTTTACTGCTTTAAAAATAAATTTTTCTGTTTTTTTTAAATTGTGTAAAATGTTATTATTTGATTTTAATTGAATACAAGAAATTCGAAACATTACTTCATTATAGATGAAGCAAAATTCCAGTTACAGTCAAAACTTGGGATATAAGCACCTGATAACTTAACGTTTCCAAAGCTTTTTGATAAAACTTTACACCAGTTGTCTACTTGTTTTGGTTTTTTATCATAGCTTCCAACTTGTGCTGTAATTACCCCACCCTTTTTAAGAATTCTTTGAAGGCTCTTCATGTTTTTTTTGGCTAGATCAATGCAATATTGATCATCATTTAAATCAACAAAAATTTTATCATATTTTGAATCTTCAATTTCTTTTATACTTTTAAAAGCATCCCCCCAAAAAGTTTTTATTTTATTACTTTTTTTTACTTTAGAACAAACCTTTGGTAAGTGACGATAACATGCGTCTACTATTTCTGGATCAAGCTCGAACCAATCTATATAATTTGAATTATTTTCCAAACACGCACGAGCTACTCCACCGTCTCCGCCTCCAATAATAGCAACATTATTATTTTTTTTACTTAAATCATAACTAGATTTAAAGAAATTTGAGCTATAAATTTTTTCATCTTTTTCTGCAACTTGAATTTCGTGATCAATAAATAAGGCGTGACCGAACTCCTCTATGTCCATAACTTCAACGAATTGTCCTACTTTAGATGTAAATTTTTCTAAAACATCTTTAACAACATAAAATTTTTTTTGACCTGGCGTACTGTAAATGTCGTCATACAGACCAATGCTACTTCGATCAAAAGCATTGGTAATTACTCTTTTATGATCAATTTCTTTTCTCAATATTTTTAATGCAACTTTTGGATTTACTTTACCACAAGTAAAGAAATCGAAACTAATTACGCCTCTCTCTGGAAAAGTATGAAAACTAAAATGACTTTCTGAAAGTAGCGCAACTAAAGTAAAACCTTGAGGCTCAAACTTATGTGAAGCTACATTTAATATTTCAACTTTTGCAGCTTTTGCAATTTTGTAGATTACTTTTTCATAAAATTCAGGTGAATAATCTTTTTTTACACCAAGAAAATCAATGGTAATGTGTTCACCAACTTTGATCATTAAAAACTATCCTTTTTTATAATTTTTAAATTTACCCATGACTATTTTCATCTCTTTTTTTGAAAGAATCTTGGGTATTCCAATTCTTAGGGCATTTATATATTGATGGCAAATATTTTCGATCTCTTGAGCAAGCTCAAAAGTTTTTTTTAAATTTTCTCCAAACGCAACTTGACCGTGATTAGCAATTAAACATGCTGATCTGTTTTTTAAAGCTTTAATAATATTTCTTGAAAGATTTTTGGTACCAAAAGTTGCATATTTACTACATTTAATATCTTCTCCTCCTGCCACTGCAACCATATAGTGAAATGCTGGAATATTTTTTTGATGAGTTGAAACAGCAGTTGCACATGTTGAGTGAGCATGAACTATTGCTTTGGCCTCTTTTTTATTCACATAAATATCTTGATGAAATCTCCATTCTGAGGAAGGTTTACCCTTTTTTTTATCATAAACACCTTTAAGAGAAACAAAAATTATATCTTTTAGTTTCAGTGATCCATATTCTCTTCCAGACGGAGTAATGTAAAAACCGTTTACTCCTTTTTCTTTCGCTCTCACAGAAATATTTCCAGATCTTAAAGCAGATAAGTTTGTTATATTTAACTTTTTGGAATATTTTATTACTTCAGCTTTTAATTTACTCACTTAAATAAACCTTTTAGTCCTTGTTCAGATGCCTCACAAACACCCTTTTCTGTTATCAAACCAGTAACTAGTTTAGCAGGAGTTACATCAAAGGCTAAGTTAAGTGATTTACTTTTTTGTGGGTAAATTCTAACTTTTTTAATTTCATTATTTTCATCTACTCCTTCAACATGAGACAGTTCCTCTGAATTTCTCTCTTCAATGGGAATTTGTTTATGGTCTTTAATGTTCCAATCTATAGTTGAACTTGGTAAAGCAACATAAAATGGAACATTATTATCTTTTGCAGATAAAGCTTTTAAATAAGTCCCAATTTTATTACATACATCTCCGTTGGATAAAGTTCTATCAGTGCCCACAATGCACATATCAACTTGTCCTCTTTGCATTAAAATTCCGCCAGCGTTATCAGTAATTACAGTGTTCGATATTCCTTCTTCATTTAATTCATATGAAGTTAAGTTTGCTCCTTGATTTCTTGGTCTAGTTTCGTCAACCCAGACATGAACTTTGATGCCTTTTTGATGTGCATGATAAATTGGTGAGGTAGCTGTACCCCAGTCAATAGTTGCTAACCAACCAGCGTTACAATGAGTTAGTATATTAACTGTATCTTTTTTTTTGTTTGAAATATCCTCAATAATTTTAAGACCATTTAAGCCAATATTTTTACAAAATCCTTCATCCTCATCTTTTATAGCTTTTGCTTCTTTTAAAGCTATTTTCAAAATATCTTTCTCATTAATGCCAGATAATTTTTTCATCATTCTATCGACTGCCCATTTAAGATTAATTGCAGTTGGTCTGGAGGCAATTAATTCTTCGCTTGATTTTTTTAAAAATGATAAATCATTATTTTCAATTATAGATAGTACTAATCCATATGCGGCAGTAGCTCCAATTAATGGCGCACCTCTTACTTCCATTGTCTTAATTGCATTAATAGCATCTTTAACTTTTTTAAGATCTTTAATAACAAATTGATGTGGAAGTTTTGTTTGATCTATTATTTTAACTAAATTATTTTCAAACCAAATAGTTTTATAAATCTTTCCCTCTATTTTCATTTTCTTTTTTCTATTTTTTTTAATCTTTTTCTTAAGTTAGGTGTTAATGAATTAAACCATTTTTTTTCATTTCCTGATTTAGGTAAAACTTCGCCATACTCAATCATTTGATCTGATAATAAATCTTCTAAGTATACCCAAATAAAATCACCCCGTAATTTAGTATTTTTAACCAAAATTTTTTTTAAGCCTAGAATTAAATTTTTTTTAATTTTAGATGTTCGCCCAGCTCTGATCTGCCCATTTAAAAAAATCTCTTTAGTTTTTACTAATTTGCCACCCATAAAGTGAGAATTTTTTTCATTTTTTTGAAATATTACTTGAGCAAAAAAGGTATTTGCACCTGTATATTTACTATGAATATTAGTTATATCATTTGCAATAGAATTTTTTTGTTTTTGTGTGAGTTTAATATTAGAATATTTTACAGTATATGTTGGCATTAGAATTTTTTTTTATTTAAGACTCGCCCAGCAATATTTTTCAATTTTTTTATAGTTTTTTTTGTTCTTAAATTTGGATCAGTAATTATGGCAACGTCTAAACAGTTATTTGCAGGATCTTTTTCTACTGAATAGTCTTTAAATGTTTTTATAATCTCTTTGATCATATTTTGAGCATTGGCAGCATTTTTCATTAATGTTTGTATGACCATGCTTACATCAACTTCATCATGATCAGAATGCCAACAATCGTAGTCTGTTACCATTGCAATAGTGCTGTATCTAATTTCTGCTTCTCTTGCTAATTTGGCTTCAGGCATATTAGTCATTCCAATTACATCAGCCCCCCAAGACCTGTACAAATTTGACTCGGCTAAAGTAGAAAACTGAGGACCCTCCATGACAATATATGTTCCCCCGGTTTGATAGCTTATATTTAATTTTTTTAATGCAGCTTCACAACAGATTGAAAGCCCTGGACTTGTAGGTTTTGCCATTGAAACATGGGCTACTATTTCCTCATCAAAAAATGTTTTTATTCTAGAAAATGTACGATCTATAAATTGATCAACAATCACAAATTTTCCAGGTTCTAAATTTTCTTTTAATGATCCAACAGCTGATACTGAGATGATATCTGTAACTCCCAGTTGTTTCATTGCATCGATATTTGCTCTGAAATTAATTTTTGTTGGATTTATTTTATGTCCTCTAGAGTGTCTTGGTATAAAACAAATTTCCTCTTTTCCTATATTGGCTAATAAAATTTCATCTGATGGTTTGCCCCATGGAGTGTTAATTTTTTTCCATCTAGTTTTTTCAAAACCTTCCATTTTATAAAGTCCGCTACCACCAATTATCCCAAGCTTTCTTTTTTTCATCATTTAATTATTAATGCTTTTTTGTTAGAACTTGAAGCAAATTATGGATTTAAAAAAACATATTCGTTCAATACCTGATTATCCTAAAAAGGGAATTTTATTTCGTGATATAACAACTCTTATTAAGGATGCAAAAGCGTTTAAATTTACTAATGATAAAATAATTGAATTAGCAAAAAAAATAGATTTTGATAAAGTTGCAGCTATTGAGTCTAGGGGATTTGTTTTTGCCTCAACTGTTTCCTATCAATTAGAGAAACCCTTTATTCTTTTGAGAAAAAAAAATAAACTACCGGCAGAAGTTCATTCTATAGATTTTGAGCTTGAGTATGGAAAAGCCACTATTGAAGTCCATAAAGACTCAATTGAAAAAAATGAAAAAATACTTGTGATTGACGATTTAATAGCTACAGGAGGAACAGCTGAAGCTGCAGCTAAATTAATTGAGATTTCTGGTGGAAAAGTTGCTGGTTTTATTTTCGTAATAAATCTTTTTGATCTGCCAGGAAACAGTTTATTACAAAAAAAGGGTTACAAGACTAATAATCTAATTGAATTTCCCGGGCATTAATTTTTTTTAATAAAAGAATTAATATAATTTTTCAATTCGATCTTTCCAAAATACTTATACATTTTATTTGATAAGTTTTTGTTTATAAGAGCAGAAGCGTATCTTTCCCCAGGTCTTTTTGGTAATAATTTAATTTTTGATTTAAACATTTTAGCAACTTCTAAAATCGAATAAGATTTTTTACTGGATATGCTATAGTGTCTACAGAGATTTTTCTTCCAAGCTAAAAAACAAATTTTAATCGTATCCTCTATATGGGTAAATCTTCTAGATTGAGAGCCAGGTTTTACTACTGGTAAAGCTTTGCCTCTTTTATAATGATCTTCGAAAATTCCTATTACAGTAGACATTTCACCTTTACATATTTGATTTGGACCGTAAACATTGTAAAAATAAATAACTTCATATTTAAAATTAAACCATTTTTTTAAATTTTCTAACAACTCAAGATTTTTTGATTTTGTAAAAGCATAGGGAGATAAATTTTTATCATTACCACTATTTCCTAAAGAGGCAGATGTAGCTGAATAAATAAGTTTAATATTATTTTTTAAGCAAAAATTAAATACAGCATTAGAGCCTATTGAGTTAGAGTCTAAACATTCGTTCATTTTAATGAAGCTTTGATAAATTCTAGCAAACTCACCAAAGTGAAAAATTGATTTAATTTTTTTTGGACTTTTTAACAATTTAAAAATTTCTTTAGTGTTACCAATAATATATTTCACTCTCTTATCTTTAATGTGATTATTTTTTTTTCCTGTAGAGTAATTATCGATACTAATTATCCTATATTTTGTCTTTTTTAAAAGAAGTTTAATCAAATTAGTGCCTACGAATCCAGCTCCACCAGTGACAATAATTTCATTTTTTTTTGGCATTTGCATTTTTTATATTTTTATAACCAATAAATCAATCTAATGCTGGTCTGTACCAAGATTTTTTACCAATGATAGAATTAAAAATACCACTTAACCTTGATAGATAAATATCTTTTTTTTTTTTATTAAATATCAAAGAATAAAATAAAGTTTTTACCATGGCCGATAATAATTTTGGAAACGTAATTATAAAAGCTAAGAAAAAGCCTTTATATTTTTTATGGTAATAAAAAGTTGACCACATCCAATGCCAGTTTCTATTTTTTTCAAGTTCTATCTCATTAGTTTTATTAACGGAACTTGCTCCTTCATGATTAATAATGATATTTTTATCCAAAAATATTTTACCTTCACTTTTTTTTACTCTTTGGCATAGATCAATTTCTTCAAAATATAAAAAAAAATTTTCGTCAAAAAAATTATTCTTAAACATTTCTATGTTAAAAAAGATCGCAAAACCTTTTAGATTTTCTACTTCTTTGAGATTTTCTTTTTCAAAAGTTAAATTAACCATCTGATCGTTGGCTGGACCAATTAACCAAAAATCTTTATTCATTTTAGCAGAAATAAAAAAATTTTTTATTGCTTCTTTTCCCATTATTGTATCAGGGTTTAACACAAGGCCATACTTAGTTTTGACGAGTTTTAATCCAATATTATTAGCAACAGCATAACCCTTATTCTCTCCTGTAAGAATGCATTTTACATTAGAAAAATTTTCTTCTAGTTTGTTTTTTAAAATATGATTATTTGAATTTTCAACTACAATTACCTGTATTTCATTAGAAATTGATTTTAAACAATCAAATATTTTGTCCTCACTTTTAAATGTAACAATTACAATAGTAAGTTCTTTTGATTCCATCTTTTCATAATAGTATTTGATTTTATATGATAATTCTTTTAATAATTTAACACATTAGGCTAATATTTCTTAATATAAATGAAAAAAATCATCGTTACAGGTGGATCCGGATTTATAGGAAGTAACTTAGTAGATTATCTAATAAATAAAAAATATTTTGTAATTAATTTAGACAAATTAACTTACGCGTCTAACGCATACAAGAGCACTATCAGAACCCCTAAAAATTATAGATTGATTAAAGTTGATATTGTAAATAAAAATAGGATTACTAAAATAATTAAAAAATATAATCCAAAAGTAATTTTTAATCTAGCAGCTGAAACGCACGTGGATAGATCAATTGATGGTCCAAGTAACTTTGTTCATACTAATATAAATGGAATGTTTGGCTTGTTAGAATCTCTTAGATTTTTGCAAAAAAAAGGAATTACTCCAAAATTAATTCATGTTTCTACTGACGAAGTCTATGGTGATATTAAAAAAGGATTTAAGTCTGATGAAAAACATAGATACGACCCGAGCTCCCCATATTCAGCATCTAAAGCAAGTTCAAATCATTTGGTAAATTCTTATATCAAAACCTATAATTTAAAAGCAGTAATAACTAATTGTTGCAATAATTATGGCCCCTATCAATTTCCTGAAAAATTAATTCCAAAAATGATTTCAAATATATTTAATAATAAAGAACTTCCTATTTATGCAAAAGGAAAAAATACTAGGGAGTGGATACATGTTAATGATCATTGTGAAGCCTTATTCAGGCTTTATTTAAATGGTAAAAATGGTGAGTGCTACAATGTTGGTTCTGGGATAAATCTTAAGAACATAGATTTAGTAAAAAAGATAATCAAAATTTGTAAGGCTATGAAAATAAATATTGGTACAAAAACTAAAATAAAATTTGTCAAAGATAGACCTGGTCACGACTTCCGATACTCTTTAAATAATAAAAAGATTTTCAAACAATTAAAATGGAAACCGAAAATAAATTTTGAGGAAGGTTTAAAAGACACAATTCATTGGTATTTAAGTAATAAAAACTTCCTTAAAGGTATTTCAAAAAAAAATTATGAAAAGAGGTTGGGTTTAAAAATATGATTAAAAAGAGTTACAATATTGGTTGTTTGGATGAAATAACTTATAAAAATATAAGGATAAATAAAGATCATTTAAAGTTTCTGATCGTTTGATGCAAAAAATTCTTATTACAGGATCTGACGGGAGGTTTGGTAGAATTCTCAAAAAATCTAATAATAGATTTATTTTTACAAATAAAAAGCAATTAAATATTTTATCAACTATTTCTATTTCTAAAAATTTAAAAAAATATAAACCAACTCATATTTTACATTTAGCTGGATTATCTAGACCAATGAGTGCTCACAATAAAAATATAGATAAAAGTATCGATCTTAATATCATTGGTACTTGTAATTTAGTGAAAGAAGCTTCTAAACGTAAAATTAAAATGATTTATTTGTCCACGAGTTATGTGTACCCAGGTACAAAAGGTAATTATAAAGAGGAAGATGCACTAAAACCATGGAATAACTATGCATGGTCTAAATTAGGTGGAGAATGTGCCGTACAAATGTATAAACATTCATTGGTTATAAGATTATGTATGACCGAAAAACCATTCATACATAAAAAAGCATATGCAAATGTAAAATCGAATTTTATTTATCAAGAAGACGTGGCAAAAATAATACCAAAAATTCTTAATAAAAAAGGCGTTGTTAATGTGGGTGGGCCCAGTCAATCAATTTATAAATTTGCAAAAAAAGATAATAAAAACATAAAAAAAAAATTTTCAAAAGGTGAATTTCCGAAAAGAATTGATATGAATTTAAAGAAATTAAAGAAAATGATACGACTATGATTGTTAAAAAAACAAAATTTAAAGATTTGCTAATAGTAAAACAAAAAAATAATTATGATAACAGGGGCGTTTTAAGAGAAACCTTCAATAACAAAATTCTAAAGAAAAAATTTATTTTTGAGTACTGTACTAGTTCTAAGCAAAATATATTTAGAGGATTTCACTTTCAAACTAGAAATAAACAATCAAAATTTGTAAACGTATTAAAAGGTAGAATTCTTGATATTGTTATAGATTTAAGAAAAAAATCTAAAACTTTTGGTAAAGTTTTTAAAATAATTCTGTCTAGGAATAATGCTTTAGGTCTTTTTATACCATCTGGTTTCGCTCATGCGTACTTGAGTTTAGATAAAGAAAATATAATTTATTATAAATTAGACAATTATTATGCCCCAAAATATGAGAATGGCATCATTTATAAAGATCCTGAATTAAAGTTAAATTTATCAAAGAAAATTAAAGTCTCAAAAAAAGATAAAAAATTAATGACCTTAAGAGAGTTTAGAAAAAAAATTAAATATCTTTGATATTTGGTAGCGAGGGGCGGATTCGAACCGCCGACCCCAGGCTTATGAGTCCTGTGCTCTAACCAACTGAGCTACCTCGCCAATTGCGAAATTTATAATATATTTGATTAACTAAATCATTAATTAGTTAACGTTACAAATTGCTGATAATGGTTATTTAAATGGTTAGAATTATACCAAAAACAGTGACTGCTGATACAGCGGCAACACCTAATGCTAGATTTCTCTTTTTCTCAATCTTCTTTTCTTCATTTAATCTTGATAGTAAGTCTGTAACTTTTACTCTTCCTTCTGAGTGTGAAAAGTTTGCACGATCATTATCGAGATTGAATTGTGTACTCATGACAATATCTAATCAGAATGCGTTAAAATTTAAAACATAAGAGAAGGGCAAAATGGGTTTCAAAAAAAGACTTGACCCAAAATGAGTTAACTTCTCATTAATCTAGTTGATGGGTCGTGTAATGGATTTTTTTCTAAATTTAGAGGATATTTAGTGCCTTCTACCTCAATAAAAATATTGTCGTTGTCCTTTATTGCACTTTTAACATACGCTAGGCAAATATTCTTATTATAACAGAAAGAAAAGTTTGAGCTTGTAGTATATCCAACAATTTCTTTATCTTTAAATATGGGTTCATCATGAAGCAATAAAGGTTCTCCTGGTTTAAAACTATTTTTGAGAGAAAAAAGTTCTAATCTTTTAGTTAAAGGTTTCTCTTTTATTTTTTCCAACATTTCTCTTCCAATAAATTTCTCTTTTTTTTTAAAATTTACTGCAAATGATAATCCTGACTCGAATGGATTATTTTCTGAAGTAATATCATGACCCCAATGTAAGAATTTTTTTTCTAATCGAAGAATGTCTAATGCATGCATTCCTGAATAAGTAAGCTTATATTTTTTTCCTAATTTTTTTATTTTTTCAAAAATAATATTAGTTTTTTTAATTGGAATATAAATTTCCCAACCTAGTTCACCTATAAAAGATAATCTTTGAAACCAAACTTTAATATTTGAGGTTTTTATATACATTCCTCTTGAAAAAGGAAAATTCTCATTAGAAAAATAATTTCCAAATAATTCTGTTAAAAATTTTCTACTATTTGGTCCAAACAACCCTACACACGAATATTTTTCAGTAACATCTTCAAACTTTACTTTTTTTTTTAAATTTTTTAGAATATGAGATTTGTTATGACTTCTAGCCAACGCAGGACAAATAATTCTGAAATAGTTTTTTTTTAAACAACTCACTGTTATATCAGCCTCTATTCCACCTGATGGATTTAGCATTTGTGTGTAGGTAGTTCTTCCTTCAGTATTTTTAATATTGTTCGCACAAAGATACTGAAGTTGATCATGTGCATGTTGACCACTTAAATCAAATTTTACAAAAGGTGTTAGATCAAAAAAACCTAAATTATTTCTTGTGTTATTGCACTCTCTCTTCGCTGATTTATACCAGTTTTGAACTCCGTAACTGTATTTATAAATTGGTTTTTTATTTTTTGAAAACCACATTGGTCTTTCGTAACCTGCCATTTGTCCAAAACAAGCACCTAATTTTTTTAACTCTTTATGATAAGGCAAAAGTTTTATATTTCTTGAAGTTTCTAATTGTTTATAGGGCCAATGCATTTTAAAAAGATTTCCAAGTGTTTCTGTGGTTCTCTCTTTAATAAACTTTAAAGATGAATTAAATTTTTCAAACCTTTTCACGTCAAGGCTAAACAAATCTTGATCTGTATGTCCTTTAATCATCCATTCTGCAACTGCTTTACCTGCTCCTCCGGATGATCCAATTCCAATACTGTTAAATCCACAACAAACATAAAAATTTTTAATCTCCTCTGTTTCACCAAGAAGGAAATTGCTATCTGGTGTGAATGACTCTGGACCTGAAAAATACTTCTCAATTTTAAGGTTTTTAACTTTTGGAATTCTTTTTGCAGCCAATTGATGAAGCATTTCAGTATATTTTTTATTAACTTTAAACTCACCAAAAGAAAAATTATTTGGCACTTTGCCCGTTTTTTTAAAAGCGTTTTTGGCATTAGGTTCAAAAATGCCAAGCATCATTTTTCCATTATATTCTCTTGCATATAAGTAAGTATCTGGATCTCTAAAAGTTGGAAGATTTTTTGGTAAATTTTTAAAATCTTCTGTAATCATGTAAAAATGTTCATTCGGGTAAAGAGGTATACTAACTCCAGCAGCCTCTCCAATTTGCCTAGACCACATTCCAGCACATAAAACTATATACTCACAATTAATAGTTCCAAGGTTAGTCTTAACTCCTCTAATCTGATTTCCTCTCTTAAGAATTTTTTCTAATTTACATTTTTCAATAATCTTTACTCCTTTTTTTTTAGCTGCGATTGAAATAGTTTTTGTTAAAATTTCAGGATCTGCTTGACCGTCTTTTGGTATGTACAATCCACTATACATATCTGCATTTGTTGCTATGGGATAAAGATCTTTAAATTTTTTTTTATCTATAATTTCAATATCTAAATTAAATAACTTAGACATTGTTTTTTGTCTCATAAATTCTTGATGTCTTGATTTTGTTGTTGCAATGTTTATTGTGCCTGTTTGTTTAAAGCTTGTATCAAGACCAGTAATGTCTTTTAGATTATTATAAAATTTAACAGAATTTTTTCTTATTTTAGTAATTTGTGGAGTTGTTCCTAATTGAGTAACCATCCCCGCAGCATGCCATGTAGTTCCTGATGTTAATACATCTCTTTCAATTAGCACTGTATCCCACCCATTATCAGCTAAGTGATAAGCAGCAGAACAGCCTGCGATACCACCACCAATAACAACCACTTTAGCTTCATGTGGAAGTGCTTGCATTTTAGTTTTTTAATAAGTCAGCTGCTGGCGTATATTTTAAATCGAATGCGTCTGATACGCCTTTAAAAGTAATGTTTCCTCTATAAACATTTAGACCTGCCAAATAATTTTTATTTTCTGAAAGAGTTTTTTTGTAACCTTGATCAGCTAATTTTAATAAAAGTGGTAATGTAGCTTTATTAAGAGCCATGGTGGATGTTCTTGGCACGCCGCCGGGCATATTAGCTACACAGTAATGAACAACATCATCCACTAGGAATGTTGGGTTTGCGTGAGTAGTTGGTTTGCTTGTTTCTACACACCCTCCTTGATCAATCGCGACATCGACAATTACCGAACCTCTTTTCATAGTTTTGATCATTTCTTTCGTTACTAATTTAGGTGCTTCTGCTCCAGGAATTAACACCCCTCCTACTAATAAATCGCATTCAGAGATCAATTTTTTTAAATCAGTTTTGTCACTCTCTGTTGGAATAATTTTATCTCCAAATTGTTTATGAAGTTCCTCTAATCTTTTTTTTGATTTGTCGACTATATAAACATTTCCTCTCATGCCTGTGGCGATTATTGCAGCATTTTCTCCAACAACACCACCTCCTAAAATAACAACATTAGCTGGATCCACCCCGGGTGCACCGCCTATTAATAAACCTCTGCCTTTTTGATTTTTTTCTAAAGCATGTGCGCCGGCTTGAACGGACATCCTTCCTGCCACTGCACTCATAGGGGCTAATAATGGTAAACGACCGCTATCATCTGTAACTGTTTCATAAGCTATACAAATTGATTTTGTTTTCATCAAACCTAGGGTTAATTCTTTAGCAGCCGCTAAGTGAAGGTATGTGTATATAATTTGACCTTCTCTTATCATTTTAACCTCTTTCATTTGAGGCTCTTTAACTTTTACTATTAGTTCTGCTTTTTTGAAAATTTCCTCTGGAGTTTTAATAATTTTTGCACCAGCATTTAAATAATCATCATTAGTGAATCCAGCTTCGAATCCTCCGTTATTTTCAACTAATACTTCGTGGTTTCTATCTGTAAGAGCTTTGACGCTTTCTGGTGTCAGTCCGATTCTGTGCTCTTGAAGCTTAATCTCCTTTGGAACTCCGATAATCATTTATGACTTTGAATAGTTTGATATACCTGTTCTTAATTTTTCTATAATTTCGTCAATGTGTTTTTTTTCACAGATAAACTGTGGAGCTATGATTAATGTATCTCCAGTGTTTTTGAAATTAACCCCTGCATCGTAACAATGTTTAAAAGTTTGAAAACCAGATTTTCCAGGCTTATCCTTCATTCTCATTTCAACACCACCCATCATTCCGTAACCTCTAATACTCACAACTTCTTTTAAATCTTTTAAAGATTGTAATCCGTCTTGAAAATAAGGTGACATCTCTTTTGCTCTATTAAAAATGTCCTCTTTATCAAAAATATCTTGCACAGCTAGCCCTGCTGCAACAGCTGCAGGAATTCCTGAATAAGTATACCCATGAAATAATTCAGGAGTACCTTCTGGGTTTTTTGAAGAGTCTAATACAGCATCATACATTTCTTCTTTAACCGCGACTACTCCCATTGGAATAACACCGTTTGTCGTTGCTTTAGCCATTGTAATCATATCAGGGGTGACACCGAACTCTTGAGATGCAAATGCTGATCCGGTTCTTCCCCATCCAGTTATAACTTCATCAAAAATTAATAGAATACCGTGTTTATCACAAATTTCTCTTATTCTTTTTAAATAACCTTTAGGAGGAACTAATGTTCCAGTTGATCCCGCAATAGGTTCAACGATACAGGCTGCAATATTTTCTCCTCCAAAATTCATAGCTATACGCTCTAAATCTTCTGCCATCTCAACGCCAGTATCTGGTTGACCTTTAACAAATTTATGTTCAGGTAAATGAGTGTGTCTCATGTGTTGAACACCAGGCATTAAAACACTCGCAAAAGTTTTGACGTTATTAATCATTCCACCAACAGTAGTCGCTCCAATATTCATTCCATGATACCCTCTTTCACGACCAACAAATCTAAATCGTTTTGAGTCACCTTTTGCTCTATGATAAGCGATTGCTATCTTTATTGCTGTCTCAACTGCGGTAGATCCACAAATTGTATAAAATATTCTATTTATTCCCTCAGGAGTTTTTTTAGCTATTCTTGTAGCCAATTCAAAAGAACCACCATAACCTTGATTAAATGGTTGGCAATAATCTAATTTATCTAATTGTTTTGAAACAGCTTCAGTGATTTCTTTACGTCCATGTCCAAGTGGATTGCAAAATAATCCTGAACTTGCATCAATCATTTTTTTACCTTGATGATTTGTTAAATAAACCCCTTTAGCATCAGTTATTAATCTTGGATTTTTTTTAAAATTTTTATTATCTGTAAATGGCATCCAATGCTCATTTAAAGAATTAGGTATGTTTGTTCTATTTGATGAACTCATAATTTGTTTTTAGACTATTGTTATAGTTTGACAAGAAATATAACATACAATCATTGGTTGTAAAATCAATATGGTCAAGCACACTTAATCTATTGTTTACTTCTTATCAAATTTCATTTTAAATCTTCAAATTAAACAAACCATATGGGAGAACTATGAAAAAAATAATAAGCACAGTTCTTGGGATTTTATTTGCGTTCACTCTAACTGCTACTGTAGCTAATTCAGCTGCTAAAGAGGTAAGAGTTGCGTACTTTTTGGAATGGCCATCTCCAAATCTTGAGGACATGAACAAAAAAGCATATTCGAAAGCACTTGGTGTACCAGTTAAGTGGACAAACTTCACTAATGGTGTAGCAATGACCGATGCTATGTTAGCAGGAGATATTGATATCTCTTACTCACAAGGTCTAATGCCTTACATAAATGCCGTTAAGGCTAAAGCACCTATCAGTTTGGTAGACGTTGCAATGGAATACGGAATGGGAGGAACAACATGTGTTACTTCTAACAAGTCTGGTATTACTAAAGCTAATGCTTCTGAACTTGAAGGTAAGAAAGTTGCAGTTCCACTAGGAACTATGGCTGAATACGTTTTCACAGAAAGTATGAAAATAGTTGGTGCTGACAGAAAAAAAATGAACATTATCGCTATGGACCCTGAAGAGGGTGCTGCTGCATTAGTAAGTGGCGACGTTGTAATGGCATGTTTATTTGGAGGTAACTCTATCAAATCTGCTACATCTGTTGGAAAAAGACTTCTAACAGTTGATGAAGCTCGTGC
>CACOAB010000003.1 GCA_902625125.1 uncultured Pelagibacteraceae bacterium | reverse complement strand
AAAAGCTTTTAATTGTTTTCCTTAAACATTGAAGAAATAATTTTCTTAATTTCATTAATTTTTATTTCAGAAATCTTTCTATCTGAAATTTTTTGCTCCATGATTTTAGCTTCTCTCATACAAGGCGAACAACCAGTTTGTAACTTATTCAAGTTAGTTTCTTTTTTAATTGTTCGCCTCATATTAATTAATTAACTACTTCCAACCTGCAGCTGTCATTACTGCTAATGCGTCTGCTTGTCTTTTTCCATAATTAACTACTTTTGTTTTAAGGTCTTGCTTAAAATCAAGTCCCATGTTCACTACAAGAGGATGTGGTGAGACACCTTTGATCATAGGATATTCAAAAGTATTATTAACTATATGATTTTGTGCTTCCTCACTTAGAAGAAACTCTACCAATTTAATTGCATTAGCTTTATTTGGTGCTCCTTTTACTAATCCTGCACCGCTAATGTTCATGTGAGTTCCTCTATCATCTTGATTTGGAAAGAAAGGTTTAACTTTTTTTGCTGCAGCTTGTTGTTCTGCACCTTTTTTACCTGAAAGCATTAATGCTAAGTAGTAAGTATTAGCTACTGCGATATCAGCTTCTCCTGCTGCAACAGCTAAAATTTGAGCTCTATCATTTCCTTTAGGAGATCTAGCCATATTTGAAACCATTCCTTTAGACCATTCAGCAATCTTACCTTTTCCATTATTTTTGATTAATGAAGCTACAAGTGATTGGTTGTAAATATTATTTGAAGCTCTTATTACTAATCTACCTTTCCATTTAGGATCTGCTAAACTTTCATAAGTTAAGCCAGATAATTCTGCACCACTCACTCTCTCAGGTGCAAAATAAACTATTCTAGCTCTTTTAGCTATTCCAACCCATTTAGATGTTCTAAAGTTACTTGGAACTGCTGCTTTTATTCCATCGTTTACAAGACCGCCTTGTAGATTAGCTTCAAATGCACCTAATCTTCCAGCGTCAGCTGTGATATAAAGATCTGCTTTACTATCTGCGCCTTCTTCGATTATTCTTTTTTCTAAAGCACCTGACTTTCCAGATACAACGTTTACTTTAATTCCTGTCTTTGCAGTGAACTTGTCATAAAGTTGTACATCTGAGTCGTAATGCCTTGCACTAAATATGTTTACTTCATTAGCGAATAAACTTCCCGCAAATGCAAATAAGAACATATAAATTGCTATTACTATTTTTTTCATTGTTGTCCCTCGTTATTTTGATAATGATTATCAATTACATTATACTGATAATGATTATCATTTGCAATAATGACGCACCTAAAAGTTGAGGAAAAGTACACCTATTAGTTGCTTGCATTATAAAAATGAAGTTTAATTGAGAGTGCTTCAAATAAATCCAAAAAAATTTAGACCAATAAAAAACAAGACTATACCTAATCCGATGAGGCCTAAATTTAGAAATAAAAAACAATCAAACATATATTTTTTAGCACAAAGAAAGTTTGCCGGAGAGAGAAAAATAAAACTTATAAAAAATATTAAATTTGTAAGCTTGATTACTTTAATTCTTGTTGGTGGATATTTCTTATCTAACTAATTTTAGCAATCACTGATCCGATACTTGTGATTGTACCCTTGTAGACACCTTGACCTAAAATTGGCACTACACCGACCGAAGAACCAGTAAAAACATAAAAATCATCATTCAATTTAATTTTATCTTTTTGTAATTTACCTAAGACAAATCTCAATGAATTAATTGGATTAATATAAACGGTATTGGTATTACCATTTACTGATTGATTAATTTTTTTATTAGAAATATTCGTTTTTAATTTTTCTACATTTTGATTTTTAAATTTTTTTTTTGGGCCCACAACAAATTTAACGTTAGCACCGAAATCAGAGCATAAATCACCTAAACTCTTAATACCCTTCTTTTTTTGTCTATAACCAACTACCTCTATACATGGAGCTATATGTGAAATAAATTTCTTGATATTTTTTTTTGAAATCTTCTGATTAAAATCAAAAAAATTTTTTTTTATTAAATAACAAACTTCTAATTCTATACCCATAGTAAACTTATTAATTTTTATTGTTTTGCTATTTTTTAAAACATTATGTTTGTATACAGTTGCGTAAAAAGGTTCCTTCTCGTTTAATTTTTTAAGCATAGGAATACCTGTTCCGGCTGCTTTAAAACCACTAATAGGTTTATGAATTTTGCTCTCGCATAATCTTCTTAGTTTTTGTGCTTCCTCAAGTTTTTTTGTATATTTTAAGGGTAGTGGCGAAATTATCTTGTTTTTAAGAAATGCATTTACTAGTCTATTTGCATATTTGTTTAAATTTTTATTAGTCATTTATAATCTATGATGTTATAACATAAAAATTTCTAAATGGAAAAAAAAGCTAAAATAATAGCTACTTTAGGGCCGGCTATTTATAATGATACTAAGCTGAAGCAACTTGTAAATTTTGGTGTTGATGCATTTAGAATTAATTTTAGTCATAACACTACTGGTATAAATAAAATTGTTTCAAAAATTAGAAAAATAGAAAAATCTACAAATAAAAAAATCGCCTTAATAGCAGATCTTCAGGGTGTGAAGTTAAGAATTGGTAAAATAAAAAAAGATGGTCAAAAAATTAAATACAATCAAAAATATATATTTGATATAAAAAAAGATATAGGTGATCATTTAAGGGTAAATTTTCCTTATCCGAAAATTCTTAAAAAAATTAAAAAAGGTGACAAAATATTAATAGATGATGGAAAATTTACTTTTGTTGTAATTAGAAAAAAAGGATTTTCTGTAACAACTGTATGTAAAAGTCAAAATTGTTATATTAAAAGTAATAAAAGTATTCATATTCGTAATTTTGATATTGCTTTTAATAAATTAACCTCAAAAGATAAAAAAGATATAAAAACAGCTATTAAACTCGGATGTAATTGGATTGCCCTATCTTATCTACAAAGTGAGAATCTTATTCTAGAAACTAGGAAATTAATTAAAAAAGATATGGGTATTATATCAAAGATTGAAAATAAACATGCTCTTAAAAATATAAATAATATTATAAAAGCAACTGACTCACTAATGATAGCTAGGGGAGACTTAGCTATTGATATTGGTCACAGTGAA
Source organism: uncultured Pelagibacteraceae bacterium (assembly GCA_902625125.1). Taxonomy (GTDB): domain Bacteria; phylum Pseudomonadota; class Alphaproteobacteria; order Pelagibacterales; family Pelagibacteraceae; genus Pelagilacustribacter. Next base: position 66,810 of record CACOAB010000003.1, on the reverse strand, counting down.
GTTCCAAAAGTCCAACTAAGTTTAATTAAAAAATGTTCTCAATTTTCTAAATCTGTAATTGTCGCTACTCAAATGTTAGAGAGCATGATCGAGAATAATACTGCTACAAGAGCAGAAATAAATGATATTGCTGCAGCAATTTTTCAAGGTGCAGATACAGTAATGCTTTCTGCTGAAACAGCCATCGGTAAATTTCCTTCTCAAGCTGTTTCCACTATGTCTAAAACTATTCTTTCAACTGAGAAATATAAAAGAGAGCATATTGAAGATTTTAAAAATTCTGTGATTTCAAATAAAGACCCTGTAAAATCTATTTTGCTTTCTGTAAAGAATATTGCTTATACCCAAGATGTTAAAGTTATTATTGTTTTTTCAAACTCTGGCAGGTCTGCAAAATTGGTTTCAGCAATGCGTCCTGCTGCAAAGATTGTTACAATCTCTCCTAATATTAATGTTTGTAGACAAGTTTCTTTACTTTGGGGAGTACAATCTATCAACAGTCGCGATGCTAATGGCTGGAAAGATATGATGTCTATATCAACTAAAATCATTAAAAAATTAAAGTTTATTAAAAAAAATGATTTTGTTATTATCACTGCAGGATTACCATTTGGAAAAGCAGGTATGACAAACATGATTAGACTCTATAAAGTTGGCACATAATGGATCAAAATTATAGTATTGATGAAATTTTATCAGCAGTTAATGATATTCAGACTAGAACTAAAGATACAAAAAAAATATCAAAAATAAAATCTTCTGAAAAAGACTATTCTGAAGTTCCTAAACATACTCTTAAATTAATTCAGGAAGCTGAAGAAATTAAATAAGACTAGAAATTTGGATTGTTGTATCACACATTCGATTCGAAAAACCCCATTCATTGTCATACCAAGAAAGTACTCGGCAAAACTTACCTTTAATAACTTGCGTTTGAGTTAAATCAAATATTGAGCTATGCGGGTTATGATTAAAGTCTTTAGAAACTAGTGGCGCTGAATTTGTCGCTAATATATTTTTTAAAGGTCCGTTCGCAGCTTTATTCATAGCATCGTTAATACCCTCGGCTGTGACTTCTTTCTTTGGAACGAATGTGAGATCGATTAATGATACATTTGGTGTTGGTACTCTTATAGCAGTTCCATCTAATTTTCCTTTAAGACTTGGTAAAACTAAACTCATAGCTTTGGCAGCACCAGTTGATGTTGGGATCATTGCATCGCCCGAGGCTCTTGCCCTTCTTAAGTCCTTATGAAGAGTATCTAATAATTTTTGATCACCAGTGTAACTATGTATAGTGGTCATATAACCATATTCAATTCCAAAAGTATTTTCTAACACCATTGCTACTGGGGCTAGACAATTAGTTGTGCATGATCCATTAGAGATAATATTGTGATCTTTTTTTAAATCTTTACTGTTAACACCTTGCACTACCGTAAAATCAACCTCTTTTGCAGGAGCAGATATTATTACTTTTTTTGCACCAGCCTCTATATGTTTACCTGCTGAAGATTTATCTAAAAAGAATCCAGTGCACTCTAAGACAACATTTGCGCCAATTTTGCCCCAAGGTAGATTTGCAGGATCCCTCTCAGCAAATACCTTTATGTTTTGATCGCCGATTTGGAACCCTTCCGATGAAGTTTTTACTTCCTGATTTAAAGTTCCGTGAGTACTATCAAATTTTATTAAGTGTGCGTTAGCTTCTATGGAACCAAGGTCGTTAATCCCTACTACTTGAATTTTACCTTTATAATTTTCTAACAAAGCTCTTAAGATAAGCCGCCCTATTCTTCCAAAACCATTAATTCCTATTTTGACCATATTTGTTATACGTATTTAAATACAACAACAAAATAAGCAACACAAATAATTGATGCTATCCACAAGAGACTGCCAACAAGACCTAGCCAAGCCAAGTGAATAAAAGCACTGCCTAACAATGAAACAAATAATCTGTCTCCCCTAGTTGTATCTAAACCAAGAACGCCTTTTCTTGGAGATCCGCCTGGTACTTTTTTTTCCCAAATAAGCATTACTGTTATACATAAAGCTATAAAAATAAAAAAGGCAGCTGTTTGCCATGTCCAAGCCATCCATGAAAATAAGTCAAAATCAAAAAAACCTTTTTCTTTAGCCTTGCCGACATCACCCCATGTAGCTGCATATAGTTTTGTAAACATTAAACCCTTCCCATCGCAAATCCTTTAGCGATGTAATTTTTAACAAAGTAAATTACGATTGCTCCTGGAATAATTGTTAACGTTCCAGCCGCAGCCAATAAGCCAAGTTCATATCCCGAGGTGCTAGCAGTTCTGGTCATAGTGGCTGCAATTGGTTTTGCAGCTGTTGCTGTAAGTGTTTTAGCTAATAAAAGTTCTACCCAAGAAAACATGAAGCAGAAAAACATTGTTATTCCAATTCCAGCTGCAATTGTAGGAACAAATATCTTAAAGAAAAACCTACCAAATGAATATCCATCTACATAAGCTGTTTCATCAAGTTCTTTAGGAACCGCGGACATAAATCCTTCCAGAATCCAAACTGCAAGAGGAATGTTAAATAAACAATGAGACAATGCTACTGCAATGTGGGTATCAAACAAGTTTACTGATGAATAAAACTGAAAAAAAGGTAGCGCAAATACTGCTGGTGGTGCCATTCTGTTAGTTAATAACCAAAAGAATAAGTGTTTGTCCCCTAAAAATTTATATCTAGAAAAAGCATAAGCAGCTGGCAAAGCTGCAGCAACAGATATTACAGTATTAAATACAGTATAGGTAATTGAATTAACATAGCCCATGTACCAAGTGCTATCGGTGAATATTTTTACGTAATTTTCTAATGTAAATTTTTGCGGCCACAACGAGTAAGTGTTAATAATCTCAGTAGTGGTTTTAAAAGACATATTAATCAACCAGTAAATTGGGAGCATTAAAAAAATTATATATAATGTAGGAACTAACCATTTATATTTTTTCATGACTGCGCCTCATTTTTCATCATTAAATTATAAAATACCCAACAAACTAAAAGAACTATAAAGAAATAAATCAAAGACATTGCTGCCGCTGGCCCTAAATCAAATTGACCTAATGCCATTTTAACTAAGTCAATGGATAAGAATGCGGTAGTGTTTCCTGGCCCACCTCCAGTCAAAACAAATGGTTCTGTATAAATCATAAAACTATCCATAAATCTAAGTAGAATGGCTAAGGTTAAAACCTTTTTCATTTTTGGTAGTTCAATATATCTAAAAGTAGCCCACCTACTCGCGCCATCTATCTCAGCTGCTTGATAGTAAGCTGGCTGGATTGAATTTAATCCTGCATAAGATAAAAGAACAACTAAAGAAGTCCAGTGCCAAACATCCATAAGAATAGTTGTAAACCATGCATCACCGGGTTGTTGAGTAAAATTATAATCAAAACCTACCGAGTTTAATGTATGGCCAAGAAAACCAATATCTGGAAGTGCAAATATATTCCACATAGCACCAACAACATTCCAAGGTATAAGAAGTGGCATAGACATTAAAATTAAACAAACTGGTACACCCCATCCTTTTTTTGGCATCGTCAAAGCAATTCCAATACCTAGAGGTATTTGAATAAGAAGGATTATAAAAGTAAAAGCAAATTGTCTTCCTAACGCAGCATGGAATCTTTCAGATAACAGAATTTGTTTAAACCACCTCGTCCCTTCCCAAGCAAATACGTTGTTTCCAAACGTTTCTTGAAATGAGTAATTGACCACAGTCATTAAAGGAATAGCTGCATTAAATGCTACAAGAACAAATACAGGAATTACAAAATACCAAGCTTTTTGATTTATTGTTTTATTCATTATTCTATGATCCAGTTATCGCCGTAGACGTAAGTGTATTTTTGATTAAAGGTAATATGAGCACCTCCACTTGGTATTTCAGTAGATGCATTAGATAATATTTTGATATTTCCTCCATTAGACTCTGTATCAATAATTTTGTGTCTTCCTGTATTACTTACTCTTTTAATTTTAACTGGAATTCCATCCTTAGAAAAATTAATAAACTCTGGTCTTATGCCTATTTGTGTTTTTTTAAAATTTGAATTTTTTATTGTTTTGTGACTTGATATTTTTTGACCACTGAAACTAATTTCTCCATTTTTAATTTCGCAAGGAAGTATATTCATGCCAGGTGAGCCAATAAAATGTCCAACGAATGTGTGTCTAGGTTTCTCAAATAGTTCAACAGGAGTTCCAGTTTGAACAATTTGACCCTCATGCATAACAACAACTTGATCAGCAAAAGTTAAAGCTTCTGTTTGATCGTGTGTAACATAAATCATTGTACGGTTAATTTTTTGATGTAACTCCTTTAATTTAGATCTTAGAACCCATTTTAAGTGAGGGTCTATTACAGTCAAAGGTTCATCAAACATAATTACGTTTACGTCTGATCTAACAAGTCCTCTACCTAATGAGATTTTTTGTTTTCCGTCAGCTGTTAAACCTGATGCTCTATTATTTAGTGTAGATGTTAATTCAAGCATCTCAGCAATTTCTTTAACTTTAGATGCAACTGCTGAGTCTGAAAGGCCTCTATTTTTTAATGGAAAAGCTAGGTTGTCATAAACAGACATGGTGTCATAAATAACTGGGAACTGGAATATCTGCGCAATATCTCTTTCCACAGGATTTAGTAATGTCATGTCCTCGTCATCAAACAAAACATTGCCTTTTGTTGGTTTTAACAAACCTGAAACAATATTTAATAAAGTTGTTTTTCCACATCCAGATGGACCTAAAAGTGCATATGCTCCACCGTCTTTCCAATCAATATTTACATCTCTCAAGGCCCAATCAGAATCACTATTCTGCTTATCTAAATAACTGTGACTCAAATCTTTTAAGGTTATTTTAGCCATTTTTTACCAATCTGTTATTTTGATCAAAATATAAAAACTCATCTGTGTTCATATATAATTTAGTATTTTCTCCAACATTTTTTTGTTGAGTTCCATTAGATAATGAAACCCAGTTTAAATTTCCATTTGTAAAGTGAATTAAACTTTCTGATCCACTAAGTTCAGAAATTTGAACTTTACCATCAATTTCAACTGAGTTATTTCCCTCTTTATAAGTAGTAATATTATGAGGTCTTATACCTATTTTATAAGTACCATCCTTAATTTTAACTGATGGTTTCCATTGAACATTATTATCTGTAAATTTACAATTATCTCCACTTTTTGTAATTTCAGCGATGTTCATTGGTGGATCACTAAAAACTTTGGCTGAAATTAAGTTTTCAGGTTTATTGTAAACTTCTAAAGTTTTTCCATATTGAATTACTTTGCCTTCTAATATTGTTGCTGTGTTTCCTCCTATCATTAAAGCATCAGATGGTTCTGTTGTTGCATAAACAACAATACAGTCTCTATCTTCAAACAATTTTGGCAATTCTTCTCTCAACTCCTCTCTTAACTTAAAGTCTAAGTTGGCCAAAGGTTCATCTAATAAAATTAAGTCAGAGTCTTTCACTAGGGCTCTTGCTAAAGCTGTTCTTTGTTGTTGTCCTCCTGATAATTCATTAGGTTTTTTATTGAGCATTGCTGATAATTTTAAAAGTTCAGCTACTTTGCCTACTCTTTGTTTAATCTCATCTTCTTTAATTCCAGTTATCGCTAAAGGTGATGCAATATTTTCATAAACTGTGTAATTAGGATAATTTATAAATTGCTGATAAACCATGGAGCAATTTCTTTTTTGAACCTTCATACCTGTAACATTTTTCTCATTAAACCATATCTCGCCAGAAGTTGGTTTGTCTAAACCTGCCATTATTTGCATTAAAGTTGTCTTACCGGCTAATGTTGAACCAAGAAGTACATTAATAGTATTTTTTTCTAATTTAAGATTCGTAGGATAAATATGAGTGTCAATTCCAACTTTTTTTTCTACATTTTTTAATTCTAGACTCATAATTTAAAATTTAGTTTTAAAAAAAGGGGGCAGCAAGTGCCCCCTTTTCAATTTAGATTAACCTCTGACTATTTCCAAGCTTTCGCGTATGGAACAGTTTTTCCTTGAGGTTTCTCATTACGTTTAGCTTTTGGTGAACCTTTCTTATTTAACCAGTAAGAAGCTTCTCTTGGTTTATTAAGTCTTGGTCCACATCCACCGTATGCATTGCTACCTTTGTCAGCAGCTTCCATACGAGACATAACTAAGTCCATCTCTTCTGCAAGACGATCCATAGCTTGTTGTGGAGTAAACGCACCTGAGTTTACATCTCCAATTTGTTGCCACCAGATTTGTGCTAGTTTCGGATAATCCGGAACGTTTACACCAGTTGGCGACCAAATATTTCTGTTGTTTGATCTGTAGAACTCAACAAGTCCACCTAAATCACCTGCTCTTTCAGTAAATGATTTATGATCGATTGAACTATCTCTTATGATAGTTAAACCAACGTGACTTTTCTTAAGGTCTACTGTTTTTGATACAACGAATTGAGCATACAACCATGCAGCTTTTCTATTTTTAACTGGTGTAGACTTGAATAAAGTCCATGATCCAGCATCTTGATATCCAAGCTTCATGCCTTCTTCCCAATAAGGTCCTTTTGGTGATGGACCCATTCTCCATAACGGTTTACCGTTAGAGTCAACAACTTTATTGTTAGGATTTTTTCCTACTAAAGAAGCTGTGAACGCTGTGTACCAGAAAATTTGCTGAGCAACGTTTCCAGAAGATAAAGACGGTAAAGACTGATAAAAGTCCATAGCCGCTGCACCTGGAGGTGCATAGTTTCTTAACCACTCATCCCATTTTCTGATTGCGTATACTGCAGCTGGACCATTAGCAGCTCCTCCTCTTGTTACAGAAGCTCCAACTGGGTTACAAGAACCTTTTTCCATTCTTATTCCCCATTCATCCACTGGTATTCCATTAGGTTTTCCAACGTCACCTGCTCCAGCCATAGATAACCACGCGTCAGTCATTCTCCAACCTAAGTCAGGAGCTCTTTTACCGTAGTCCATATGTCCATATATTCTAACACCGTCAATATTCTTCACATCTTCTGAAAAATATTTAGCGATATCTTCATAAGCAGACCAGTTTAAAGGAACACCTAAGTCGTATCCATATTTCGCTTTAAAACCTTTTTTAATTTCAGGTCTATCAAACCAATCTTTTCTAAACCAATAAAGGTTAGCAAATTGTTGGTCTGGCAATTGATATAAATCTCCATCAGGGCCAGTTGTAAACTGTTTTCCTATGAAATCGTTTATATCTAAAGTCGGTAAAGTTACGTCTTTACCTTCTCCAGCCATCCATTTTGTTAAGTTAACTGCTTGTTGCATTCTAGCGTGAGTACCAATCAAATCTGAGTCATTAATGTACGCATCATAAATACTTACGTTAGTTTGCATTTGTGTTTGAACAGCCATTACTACATCACCTTCACCAAGTAACTGGTGATTAACTTTAATCCCAGTAATTTCCTCAAAAGCTTTTGTTAAAACTTTTGACTCATACTCGTGCGTTGGAATAGTTTCGGACAATACTTTAATAGACATTCCTTTGAATGGCTTTGCGGCATTGTAGAACCACTCTAGTTCTTTCTCTCTCTCTTTTGCAGATAAAGTTGAAAGACTAAATTCTCCATTAGACCATTTCTTGATTGCAGCCATGTGACCGTCTGCAAAAGCACTAGAAATAGTTACGATTGAAAATGAAACAGCAACAGCCAAGAAAGTTTTTAATGTTTTAAACATTGTTATTTCCCCCATTGTTGTTTTTAATGATGAGTTATTGAAACAAAAAATGCTTAAAGTGTACAGGGATTTATTGACAATAATTACAACCAGTGGGTGTGTTAAAAGGTTAATGTTCTTTTGATAGCTGTTGCCCAACCCCTTAAAAGTTTATTTCTTAAGGAATTTTTCATTTTAGGAGAGAAATTTTTATCTAGGTTCCAATTTTTAGAAATATCTTTCAGAGACTTATAAACTCCGATTTGTAAACCTGCCATAAATGCGGCTCCTAGTGCAGTGGTTTCCTGAACTTTTGGTCGTAATACTTTTACATTAATTATGTCAGATAAAAATTGTGAAAACCAATTATTCATCACCATTCCACCATCAACTTTAACTATTTTTGGTCTTAAACCATCATGTTTCATAGCTTCAAACAAATCATATGTTTGATAAGCAACGGCTTCTATTGTAGCTCTGACAATCTCTTTAGGACTTGTATCTCTTGTAATTCCACTCAATACACCTCTTGCATTTGCATCCCAGTGAGGAGCACCTAACCCTGTAAAAGCTGGAACTAAATAAATATTATTATTATCTTTTAAAGACTTAACGATCTTCTCTGTTTCAGGTGCTTTTTTAAAGAACTTCATCCTATCCCTTAACCATTGAACTCCTGCACCTGCAATAAAAATTGATCCTTCCATTGCATAAGTTGTTTTCCCATTAATTCTATAAGCGATTGTAGTTAACAATCTATTTTTAGAGTAAATTTTTTTATTGCCAGTATTTAATAAAACAAATGCACCAGTACCGTATGTGCTCTTTAGAGATCCTGGTTCAAAACAACACTGGCCAATTGTAGCTGATTGCTGGTCACCTACTACACCATTTATAGGAATAGATTTTCCTGTAATAGAGGTATGTGTTTGACCATAATCATCAGCACAGTCTTTTACTATAGGAAGAATATGCTTTTTTATCTTTAATATATTCAAAATTGTATCGTCCCATTTATTTGAGCTTATATTATAAATCATTGTTCTGCTTGCATTTGTTGCGTCTGTCGCGTGAACTTTTCCTCTAGTTAATCTCCAAATTAAAAAGCTATCAATTGTTCCAAATAACAATTGTTTTCTGTTCATCAACTGTCTCGCTTTAGAAACATTATCTAAAATCCATTTAATTTTTGTACCAGAAAAATAGGAGTCAATTAAAAGACCTGTTTTATTAAAAATCATCGTATCTTTATTTTGTTTTCTTAATTTCTTACAAAACTCTTCTTGTCTACGATCTTGCCAAACTATTGCATTGTAAACAGGCTTGCCAGTTTTCTTATCCCATAAGACAGTTGTTTCTCTTTGATTTGTTATACCTATGCTTAAAATCTCACCTCTTAGTCTTTTTGATTTTTTAATTACATCTTTTAGAGTTTTTAGAGTTGTTTTCCATATCTCCTCAGGATTATGTTCTACCCATCCACTTTTTGGAAAATATTGGGTAAATTCTTTTTGTGAGGAATAGATTGGCTTACCTTTTAAATCAAAAAGGATGGACCTGTTGGAAGTAGTACCGGCATCAATAGAAATTATAAATTTTTTCATTATCTAAAAGACTCCCAATCTAATTCAAGTTTTTTATCATTTACAATAGCATTGATCATCCCAAGCATTAAAGGTAATTTTTTTAAATTAAAATCTTCATTTACTTTTTTTGCAATTTCCTTTGCTAAATCAGCTCCTTCGACTGTAACTTTTTCCATCTTAGTTTTTTTAGCTTCTGAAAAAGTTAGTCCTTCACCAATATAAAATCCCATTTTTGCATTTCTTCCGCCACCAGAACTAACATAAAGATCACCTAAACCTGCTAACCCTTTTACAGTTTCCTTTTTTCCTTTTAAATGCTCAACAAAAATTTCCATCTCATATATTGATTGCTTAATTAAAGCAGAAGCTGTGTTTAAATAATTTTTTTCTCTAACTTCATTAGAAACATTTTTACTACATAAACCTTTTGAAGCACCTACAGCCATTGAAAAAATATTTTTAATTGCTGCAGAAACTTCAACCCCATTTAAATCACTTGAATAAGATGTGTGATAATAACTAGTGTTAAGCATATCTGCTATTTTTTTTGCAGTTTGAATATCTTTGTTGGCAATCACAACACTACTATGTACTCTATTGGCTAAGCCTGCTGCTAAACACGGTCCACCAACAGCTGAAATATCTACTTGTTTAATTCCTCTGTCCTCTAATAATCTTTCAAGCTTATCCACTAATAATTCATATTGATTATTATGAATGCTTAGACCTTTTGTTAACATCAACAATTTTGGAATTTTGTCTTTATTATAAATTCTACTTAACTGATCAGCTGCCCACTCTATTCCTTTGGAACTAATGCCTAGCACGATTAAATCAACATTTGTTTTCATTAACTCGTCAAATTTTTCAAATTTATGAATTTTAATTTCTTTAGGAATTTCAGTATTTAGTGCTGGATGTAAATTATTGTTTTTATTAAGTAGATCAATGAATTCGTTTTCTAGATGAGTTCCGACAATATTAATATCATGATTGTTATCTAAGCATGGTAAAGCAAAAGCTGAACCCATAGCACCTGCACCAATAATTACAATTTTTGACATTAATCTTTAAATAATATTTTTTTGAAAATTAAAAAAAATGATATTAGCTCAATTTTTCCAATTATCATAAATAAAATTAAACTAATTTTTGAAGATGTTAATAGATTAATAAAATTTAGATTTTGCATATTAAACATTTCAGAATTTACAGTATTCGTTAAAGTTAATATCGATAATTTAAATGATTTCTCAAAGCCAATATTATCAACGACCAAAAAACTTGATAAAATAAAAAGACTTAAAAAAAAAGAAATAAATATCAGGAAAGATATTTTAACATGATCTTCTGATATTTTTTTATCTGATCCAAATATTGTTTTATTTATAATACTATTAGGACTTATAAGTTTAATAATTTCTAAAGAAGTAATCTTTAATAAGATATAAAATCTAGTTATTTTAATTCCAGATGTATTTGAAATTAAAGATCCCCCAATAATTGTAATTAACAAGAAATATAAACTCAAGTTATTATCCGACTTCATCAACGTAAGCCCTGAGTTAGCTAAACTGCTTGTAACACTTACAATGATATCTAGACCAGTGTAATCATTAAAATATATCAAACAGCAAAATATAATAGACAACATCAATAAATAAAAATCTTCTCTATGATCTTTGATTAGAATATTTTTGTTAAAAATATTAAAAGGTAAATAAAAATTGACTAAAGATACAATAAATGAAAAAATTAGAATAATCTTTTGAAAATTTGTTGAAATAATTTTACCTAAATCACCTATTGGGAGAAAACCTCCGCCAGAAATTAATGTCATGCTTAAATTCAATGAATTAAATAACCTGACACCTGATAAGTTTAATAAACTTAAAATTACAATACTAAGTATAGAATATATTATAAATATTCTTAATAAATTATCTTTAATATTATCTTCAGAATTGAAATTATTCTCTCCTGAATAAGTTAGATTAGTCATTTTATAATTAAATGATTTATTCGAAAAAATTATCAATAAAAAAAATAAAAAAAATAATCCACCTATCCATTGAGAAGAAGATCTCCAAAGAATTAAAGTCGGATCTAGGTATTTTATATCTTTAAAAATTGTAAATCCTGTACCTGTCAAGCCTGAGATGGACTCAAATATAGAATCTAAAAATGTAACTTGATAATTACTTAAATAAAAAGGTATTGATATTAAAATAGAAATTAAAACGTACGTACAAATAATTAGAGTCAATTGTTCAATAAAATTTATATTTTTTTCACTATCTTTTCCAAAAAATAAAAGACACAAACCAAGCGAAAATGAAATTAATAACGTTATAAAATATGTGTTAATACTTAAAAAAAAATCAAAATATGAAGCATATAAAATATTTATAAATGAGAGAAAACTTACTGGAAAACAAAAAAGGCTTAGATAAAAACTAATTCTTTTAAAATTCATTAATTTTAAATAGTGCCTAAACTAAAAATATTTTCAACCGCTTTCAATTCTTCTCTCTTAGCCAAAAATACAATAAGATCATTTTTTTCAAAGATAAAATTAGATCTAGGAATTATAACTTTCTCGTTTCTAATAATTGCACCAATTCTAATATCCTCAGGTAAATTAGAGTCTCGAATTTTTTTATTTATTAATTCAGATTTTTCAGAAATTTTTGCTTCAATAAATTCATATTCTCCATCTAATAAAGAATATACAGTTCCAATACTTCCTCTATGCACATGTTCCATAATTCTTGATACAGTAGTCATTCTTGGGTCTACTAAATCATCTATATTAAGAGAGTCTTGAAGAAGATTGTAATTAGTCTTGTTAACTATTGCGATTGTTCTTTTTTTTAATCCTGTTTTTTCTGCCAAAACACAAGCCATCATATTATTTTCATCATCATTAGTTAAGGCTAAAACTGTTTCTGATCCTTCAAGATTGGCTTCTTTTAGTATTTCTTCATCTAATGCATCACCATTAATAACAATAGAAGATGAAAGTTCATTTGCTATTTCTTCAGCTCTTTGTTTATTTTTTTCTATTATTTTTATTCTTACATCTTCAAAATTTTCTTCCAGCATTTTAGCAAGCTGTAAACCGATATTTCCTCCACCAATAATTAAAACATTTTTAGCAATCTTTTCGTCATGTCCAAATGCTTTTAGTATAGGGTTAAGCTGATCGCTGTTAACGACAACGTAAACGTTATCATCTTCTAACATTTGATCTTCTTTTTTAAAATAAATAAATTTTTCTTTTCTTACAGCGCCCAGAATATTTGCCTTAAAATCAGGAAATTTTTCAGTTAATTTTTTTAAAGGTATATTTTTAATTGGACAGTTTTTTTCGATTGAGATCTCTAACATCTTTACTTTGTTTTTTCCAAATGGAACATTATCTAGCGCGCCAGGTGCTTCTAGTCTTCTGTATAATGATTTGGCTACTTCTAGCTCTGGTGAAATTATTACATCAATTGGAATATTTGATTTGTTATAAAGTTTGCCCCATTTTCCTTCCAAAAAATCTTTTGTTCTAATACGTGCTATTTTTTTAGAAACATTAAATAATGAACTTGCCAACTGACAAACAATCATATTTGTTTCATCATTTCTTGTTACAGCAATAATCATGTCAGCTTTTTCTGCGCCAGCATTTTCAAGCACAGATGGCAAGGATGCCCTACCGACTATACCTTTTACGTCTTGTGTATCGTTAATTCTTTTTATGTCTTCAGATGATTGGTCTATGACGGTCACTGAATGGCCTTGTGCAGATAGTTGTTTGCTAATTGATAAGCCTACCTTACCGGCTCCACATATAATTATATTCATTTTTTAATTTATTCCTTTAATTCCTAAAGATTTTAATTTTCTGTGAAGGGCAGATCTTTCCATACCTATAAAATCTGCAGTTTTAGATATATTTCCATGATGTTTTTTTAGTTGGGTCGTTAAATATTCTTTTTCAAAATGTTCTCTGGCTTCTTTTAATGGTGCTTGGAACGATTGAGTTAAAATACTTGTTTCCTCTAAAATTTTTGATGAAGGATTAAGAATATCATTTATTAATTGATTAATTTTTTGTTTACTTTCATTTGAAGATAAAATCGTAATTCTCTCAACTAAATTTCTCAATTCTCTAACATTTCCTGGCCAGTTGTATGTATACAAACTATCATTATTAATATCGATGTCTGGTTTTTGAACTCCATTAATTTCAGAAAGTTTTGTTTTAAAGTATTCTATTAATAAAGGAATATCTTCAGTTCTTGATGAAAGAGACGTAAGTTCTACTGGCATTACATTTAACCTATGGTAAAGATCCTCTCGAAATTTGTTGTCTCTAACTAACTGACTGAGATCTTTTGATGTTGAGGAGATTAATCTTATATTAACATTTATATCTTTTGACCCATTAACACGTTTAAATTTTTGATCAATAAGCACTCTTAAAACATTTGCTTGAGTTTCATATGGAATTTCAGAGACTTCATCAATTAATAATGTTCCCCTATTAGCTCTTTCTAATGATCCAAATGAAATATTTCCATCTTCAAATTCTTCACCAAATAATTCTTTTTCATAAGTTTTTTCTTTTAAAAGCGCTGCATTAATAATCACAAAAGGTTCTTTAACTCTAATTGAATTTTTATGAATCTTTCTCGCAACCAATTCCTTTCCAGAGCCTGTAGGTCCAGAAATCAATACTCTACTTTCTGATGAAGATAATTTTTCAATAATTTTTTTAACTTTAGTTATATCTGAACTTTTTCCAATCAGGTCAAATGAGTGAAATAATTTATTTTCAATTATATCTTTTTCGTTCTTAAGTGATGAGGACTCTAGGCCTCTATTGACATAATTAATTATCTTTTCTTTTGAAAAAGGTTTTTCTATAAATTCATAGGCACCCAATCTAATTGCTTCAACAGCGACTTTAACTGTAGCATGTCCTGAGATCATAATGACTGGGGTATTCTTATTTTTTTTTATTATCAATTTTAATAAGTCTATTCCATCTTTATCTGGTTTATCTAATTTAATGTCGACTATTGCTAAATCTGGTATTCGCCTATTAATTTCTAAAACTGCCTGATCGAAATTAGCGGCAGTTCTAACTTTAAAATTTTGTTCTTCTAAAATATTGCAAACCAAAAATCTAATATCTGGATTGTCGTCTATGACTAGAATTTCTTTAATCATGTTTAGGTAATGATATTTTAATTATAGTACCTTTGTTATCTCTTTTATTTTTAATTGAAAAATTTCCATTGTGTTCATTTATTATCTTTGTGACAATTGGCAGTCCTAAACCTGTCCCTGTTTTTTTTGTTGTAAAGTAAGGGGTCATTGCTTTTTTGGCATCGGTAATTCCTGTGCCATTATCATTCATTATAATGATTATATAGTCATTATTGCTTCCTATTTCTATGTCAATATTTCCTTTAAAATTAGGCTCTTTCTGCTTCATGTCTTCAAAAGACTCTTCTGAATTTTTAATAAGATTAATAAAAACCCTATTTAATTGATCTTCATCACCGTTAATAAATTTGTCGTCTTTAGTGTTAATCAGGTTAATTGAGCTTTTTGATGTTAGTTTTATAAAATCTAGAGTCTTATTTATTAATTTAGTTAAATTTATTTTTTTTAAAATTGGTCTTGGCATTCTAGCAAAATTTGAAAATTCATTAACAAGTTTTTCAATATCTTTTATTTGCCTATTAATTGTTTCTAAATATTTTTCAAAATTACTTCCATCTTGTGTCAATTTGTTTTTATATTTTTCTCTTAAACTATCAATGGAGAGTTGTATTGGTGTTAAAGGATTTTTAATTTCATGAGCTAACTTTCTCGCAACACTTTCCCATGCTTCATATCTTTCAGTAATTAATAATTTATCTTGCTGTTCTTTTAGTCTTTCTATCATTTGATTAAAATTTTTATTAAGAAGTTTAAGCTCTTCATCAGTTTCAAGTTCAGGTACTTTAACATCCAAAGCTCCTTTGCTTATAGAGTCCGATGCACTTATTAAATTTATAATTGGTTTTGTTAATCTCGATGCAAAAGTAATAGCTATTGAAGTTGATAAAAATAATAATAGAGTAACAACAATTATATAGATAATTGCAAATGTTACTTTAATACCCGTTTGAGAGTTTTCAACGGAATAGTAAAAACTTACTGCTTGCTCAGTTTCATTAAGATATCTCAAAATTTCTTCATCTATATTTCTAGAAATATACAAATAAGTGTCCACAAGTGATGTAAGTTTTGTCATTACAGTGGTTTTATTTTCTAAATTCCCTGTAACAAAAACTGGTTTTCCTTCCAAAGCTTGATCATAATCTTCATCAGAAGGTATAACAAATTCCTCTGTAATATCTCTCACATCAGATAAGAGTACATTGCCTAAACTATCTATTAAATAAATGTCGTCAATTCTCCGTAAAATTTTTTCTGATCTTATAATTTGTTTAAATCGATTTGGGTTAGAGTAATAAAAACCTGATGCTCGGTTAAGACCAACACTCATTAAAATAACGTCTGATAAAACATTTTCCTTACTTTCTTCTAGATAATTTTTGGCTACATCAAATGAATTATTAACTGCTCTAGTAATTTGCTTATCAAAATAGTTTTGAATTCCAAAATTGAATATAAATAATGAAAAAATAGCAACAATTAGAGATGGTATTACAGTAAATAAAGAGAAAACAGAAATATATTTTAAATTTGTCTGTGATCCTTTTTTATTTTTTTTACCTGTATAATAAAATCTATAAAAATTTCGAAATATTAAAGTAAAAAAGATTAATAACAAAAAAATATCAATTATTAACAATGTTTGTAAATTTTTATCAGTTAAAGTAACGAAACCTTCATCAATAAAGGTTAAAAAAGTGACGATCCCCATAAAAATACACAAAAATGAGGACAAAATAATCCAATTAAAATTTTTAATTATCTTAAACATCTTAAATAACCATTAAATATCTATATAAATATAATATAAGTTAATACCATGAGTTTTTGTTTAATCATTCTTGCTGGAGGTAATAGCCATAGATTTGGGTCTAATATTGGCAAACCTTATCAAAAAATAGCAGGCAAATCATTAATTGAAATTAACGTTATTAAAGCGCGTAAATTTAAACAAATTAAAAATATTATTCTTGTATTTAACAAAAAGGACTCAAAACGAGTCAAATCACTTAGGCTTAAAAATGTGAAATTGATAGCTGGTGGAAAAAGCAGAAAAGAATCCACCTTTAACGCTTTAAAATATTTAGTAAGCCAAAAAGGAACGTCAAAAGTTTTAATTCATGATGTTGCAAGACCTAATTTTTCAACAAAACTTTTAAGTACTATACTAAGCGCTATGAGAAATGCTAGAGCGGTTGTGCCTGTAATAAAAGTTCAAGATGCAATTAAACAAATTATAGAGTCTAGCAAAGAAGAATATATAATTGGGAGAAAAAGAGATAATTTATTTTTAACTCAAACACCTCAAGCTTTCAATTTAAAAGAGATTTATCATTTGCATAAAACTAATTCTGGAAAATATAAAGATGATGATATCTCTTTATATATGGATCTAAATAAAGTTAAATTTATTGATGGTGAAAAGAATAATTTTAAGATTACAGATAAATCAGATTTTGAGAACCTAAAAAAAATTTATAAATCTATACAAAGTGTTGGAATAGGATTTGATGTACACAGATTAGTGCCAAAAAGAAAACTTTATTTAGCTGGTTTACGAATAAAATCAAAACTTGGAACATTAGGCCATTCAGATGGAGACCCAGTTCTTCACTCGGTGACTGATGCAATTTTAGGTGCTTGTAAAATGGGTGATATTGGCCAAATGTTTTCTGATAAAAGTAAAAAATTTAAAAACATAAGATCGTCAATTTTACTTCAAAAGGTAATACAACAAATTAAATCTAAAGGTTATTATATAAATAATATCGATATTAATATTATTGCTCAAACACCCAAAATTAAAAATTATAAAAACAAAATGATAAATAATATTGCTAAATTTTGTGAAATTTCAAATGGTCAAATAAATATTAAAGGAAAAACCACTGAAAAACTTGGGGTTATAGGAAAAGAAAAAGCTATTGCTTGTGAAGTTATAACATCGGTAATCAAATATGATTAAAACAATTAATTACTTATTTGTTACTTGTTTTGGTATTGGATCGTTAAGATATGCTCCTGGAACAATAACGTCACTAGTAACGACAATTTTTTTATACAGCTTATTTCACATAGTGGGTCTATCTAAAAATATTATTTTAATTATTTTAATAATAGTTTTTATTTATTCATTTTATGCTGTGTCTGAATATATAAAGTCTAATGAAAATAAAGATCCTAAAGAAGTAGTGGTAGATGAATTCATCGGACAATCTATTCCAATTTATCTTTATGAAATTTCCCATGGAACAGTAAAAAACTCACAAGAAGCAGTTTTATTTTATTTATATATTTTTATTTTGTTCAGATATTTTGATATCAAAAAACCATTCCCAGTTAATTTTTTTGATAAAAAATTCAAAAACAGCTTTGGGGTAATATTGGATGATGTAGTCGCAGGGCTATATGTAGTTCTTACATTAATAATTTTTATGCTAATTAAATCAAAATTTTTCTAATGAATTTAAATAAAAAAATAGTTTCATTGCTTAAAAGAAAAAAGATAAATCTTGCGATTGCGGAGTCTTGTACGGGAGGAATGCTATCTAGTGCCATCACATCTGTTAATGGATCATCTAAAGTATTTACAATGGGATTAGTTACTTACTCAAACCATGCCAAAACAAGTATCTTAAATGTATCTCAAAAATTAATTAAAAAATATGGTGCTGTAAGTGTTAAATGTTGTTTATCTATGGTCAATAATTTAAGCAAAATTAGTAAATCAAAAGTCTGTATATCAATTACTGGGATAGCTGGTCCTAAAGGTGGATCTAAACAAAAACCAGTAGGTTTAGTTTATATTGGAATTAAATTCGGAAAAAAAATTTTCGTTAATAAATGCAATTTTAAAAATAAAGGTAGAATCTCTATTCAAAAACAAACAGTGAAAAAATCATTAAATTTATTATTGAAATTAATTAAATAGGGTAACTGAATTCTGGATTCACTATAAAATTTAATAAATGGGCTGTAAAACTATTTAACAATAAGAATATTCCAAAAGCATTGAGATAAAGAATAAAAACTAAGAAATTTCTTGTCCTTTTTTTTTCTAAAAGATTTTTATTTTCAGGCACCCATTCTTTATTAAAAGATTTAAAATCATAAGAAAACATCCAATAAGTTAGATTGCTTTCATTTGGATCGCCAGTTCTAATCTTTTTAATATATGAAGCTAGATTTTTAAACGTAAAGATTAAAACTATTAATAAAAATGTAACAAGTGCCATTATTTGTATAATTGAATCGCTCTTTCTTCAAAAGCTTTTGCAATTTTATTTAAACCAAGCTCAAAAGATTTCTTCATAATTCCATTTAATATCGGATTTTTTAATTCAAAATCAATAAAAAATTCTAATTGTGTACTGTTATTTATCTCTTTGAAATGCCATTCATTTTTTAAATGTTTTAAAGGACCATCTAAATTCGTAACAATGATTTTATCAGTTTCCTTATGATAAGAAACATAACTGGAAAAAGTTTCATTTAAAATACTTTTACCAACTTTTAAATCCCCATTGAAAGTAATAAGATCTGGACTTTCATTTTTTTCATAAATCTTTCCTTCAATGCACCAAGGGACAAAATCAGGATATTTTTCAATATCAAGCACCATTTTGATGAGTTGATCTTTTTTACAAGGAATGATTTTTTTTATTGTTGCGGATGACATTCAAGCTTTTTATTTCTTGCATCCTGTAATCGTCTGAAATCTTCATCAGCATGATACGATGATCTGGTTAACGGAGATGAAGAAACAAGTAAGAAGCCTTTTGTTTTTGCTATATTTTCAAATTCTTTAAATTCATCTGGATGATAATACCGACTTAAAGGGTGATGTTTTGACGAGGGTTGGAGATATTGTCCGATTGTTATAAAATCAACTTCTGCTGATCTTAAATCATCCATTACTTGTACCACTTCCTCTTTTGTTTCACCTAAGCCAACCATAATACCTGACTTTGTAAAAACTTTTTTATTAAACACCTTTGCATTTTTAAGAAGCTCTAATGAAGCAAAATAACGTGCACCAGGTCTTACTCTAGTATAAAGTCTTGGGACTGTTTCTATGTTATGATTGAAAACATCAAAGTCTGCTTCCAAAACTTTTTTATAGGCGTCACCTTTTCTTAGAAAATCTGGTGTTAGAACTTCTATAGAGGTTTTGGGATTTTTTTTTCTTGTGGCCTTAACAACTTTGTAAAAATGTTCTGATCCTCCATCCTCAAGATCATCTCTATCAACAGATGTTATAACCACGTGTTTTAAATTTAAATCTTTTACTGCATTAGAAATTTTCGAAGGCTCAAATATGTCAAGGTCAGATGGTTTTCCAGTTTTAACATCACAGAACGCACAAGCTCTTGTACAAGTGTCTCCCATAATCATAAAAGTTGCATGTTTTTTACTCCAACATTCAGTAATATTCGGACAATTTGCTTCCTGGCAAACTGTTACAAGATTGTTTTGGTTAACAACTTTTTTAGTTTGGAAGAAAACTTGAGAGTCTACTATTTTAGATCTTATCCAATCAGGTTTTTTCTTAATTGGATTAATTGGTTTGTTTACCTTTTCTGGATGTCTCGGCTTTTCACTCATTTTAATTTAATTATTATTTCATCTTCAGTTACATAGTTAAATTTCTGTCTATATAGTAAATCTAAGTAATCTGGATCATTTTTATTTATTAATGAAATTTTATGATCTAAATCTTTTAAATTTGCTGATAATACTTTTTCCTCCTCAATCAATTCTTCGTAAGTATTTTTTTTATCAAAATAAGAGATCAATCCTCTTTCTCCTCCAATTAAATTGATGCCAATATAAAGGGTAAAAAATATATTAAACAAAAGAAATTTCTTTTTTTTTAAACTTTCAATAAGCTTCATTAATTAGATTCTAGCCATTTTGACTTGATTGCCAAGTTCTTCTTCGACGCGTAATAATCTATTGTATTTAGCCACTCTTTCAGATCTTGCTAATGAACCTGTTTTAATTTGCGAGGACTTAGTAGCTACTGCCAAATCAGCTATAAACGTGTCTTCTGTGTCTCCAGATCGATGTGAAATTATGGTGTTGAAATTTGCTTTTTTTGCCATTGAAATAACTTCTAGAGTTTCAGTCAAAGTTCCAATTTGGTTTGGTTTTACTAAAATACTATTAGCGGATTTTTCTTTAATACCATTTTTAAGTCTTTTTGAATTTGTTACAAATAAATCATCACCAACAATTTGAACTTTACTTCCAATTGAAGTAGTAATTTTTTTCCAAGATTTCCAGTCCTCTTCTGCAAAAGGATCTTCAATAGATTTAATCGGGTAATTAGATGTTAATTCTTTGTAATATTTTATAACATCATCTACAGGCATAAAACTAGAAGATTGAACTGAATATTCTCCTTTTTCATTTATGAGTTCATTTGCAGCCACATCTAAACAAATCACGATATCGTTACCTGGTTTTAACTTAGATTTTTCTATGGCCTGAACTATTAAGTTTAAAGCTTCTTCGTTAGAATTTATTGATGGAGCGAAACCACCTTCATCCCCAACATTCGTTAACATTTTTTTAGATTGTAATAGTTTTTTTAGGTTCTGTATTACTAGATAACATTTTTCTATAGCATCTATAAAATTTGTAGCAGAGTCAGGTCTAATCATAAATTCTTGAATATTTAAATCATTATCAGCATGTGCGCCCCCATTAATAATATTCATCAATGGTAGAGGTATAGAATAAGAATTACCTAAATTTTTATAAAGTGATTGTTTATTTGCGATCGCTGAACACTTTGCGTAGGCTAAAGAAACCGCTAATGTTGTATTTGCACCAAGGTTAGTTTTATTTTCACTACCATCTAGCTCTAATAAAATTTTATCGATATTTTCTTGTTGATTAAATTCTAAATTTTTCAGTTTATTAGAAATTTTGTTATTTATATTTTGTACAGCAATATTAACACTTTTACCTAAAAATTTATTTTGATCTTTGTCTCTTAATTCATGAGCTTCGAATGCACCTGTGGAGGCGCCAGATGGTGATATAGCAGTAGCTGACATACCGTTATCTAAAAAGATTTCAGCTTCAACAGTGGGATTTCCTCTACTGTCAAATACTTGTCGACCTTTAACGCTTTTGATTTTTACCATTCTATTATTTAACTAACTTGTCTATTTCAGTTAATTTTTTTAATAATACTTTTACTTCATCTAATGGCACCATATTTGGACCATCTGATGGCGCGTTATCAGGATCTTCATGTGTTTCCATAAAAATTGCTCCGACTCCAACAGCTATTGCAGCTCGAGCTA
Organism: uncultured Pelagibacteraceae bacterium; assembly: GCA_902625125.1. Classification (GTDB taxonomy): domain Bacteria; phylum Pseudomonadota; class Alphaproteobacteria; order Pelagibacterales; family Pelagibacteraceae; genus Pelagilacustribacter. The sequence continues at coordinate 44,934 of CACOAB010000003.1, read as the reverse complement.
AATAAGGAACAAATTCTCTTTGTCCTCCACTTTTTTCACCCATGCCCCCAGGTTGTTGAACTGAATGTGTAGCGTCAAAAACAATTGGAAAACCAAATTTTGACATGATCGGTAGAGCTCTCATGTCAGAAACGAGCGTATTATATCCAAAACTAGCTCCTCTCTCTGTTATAAGAATATTTTTATTTCCAGAGTCTTCGATTTTTTTAATTACATTTGCCATATCCCATGGTGCTAAAAATTGCCCTTTTTTTACATTAATTATTTTTCCGGTTTTAGCAGCAGCTATTAATAAATCTGTTTGACGACAGAGAAACGCTGGGATTTGCAAAACATCTACATGATTAGCAACCATAGAACATTGTTCTGCTGTGTGGATGTCTGTTAAAACAGGTAATCCTACTTCTTTTCTAATTTTATCAAAAATAGGTAATGATTTGTCTAGTCCCATGCCTCTTTTACCTTTTAGACTTGTTCTGTTTGCTTTATCAAATGAAGTTTTATAAATTAAGTTAATTCCAAGATCGCTAGTAATTTTTTTTAGCTCTGAAGAAATTTTTAACGCATGTTCTTCACTTTCTAACTGACAAGGTCCGGCAATTAAAGTAAATGGCTTATCGTTAGCTATTTCAAAATTTGAACATTTTACTTTATGATTAGTCATTATTTATTCGATTTGGTTTTTGCGGCTTTTATAAATGAAGAGAATAAAGGATGTGGGGCTAAAGGTCTAGATTTAAATTCTGGATGAAATTGAACTCCAATAAACCAGGGGTGATTTTTCAATTCTATTATCTCAGGTAATTTTGAATTTGGAGATAAACCTGAAAATATCATTCCTTTTTTTTCAAATTTATCTTTAAAATTAATATTAACTTCATACCTATGCCTATGTCTTTCGTTAATTTTGATTGAACCATAGATGTTGCTTATTAATGATCCTTTTTTAAGTTTAGCTTCATAACTACCCAATCTCATAGTGCCACCTAAGTCTTTATCAGTTCCTTTGATCTTTTTACCATCTTTTACCCACTCACTCATTAAACCAACGACTGAAGCTTTTGAGGGACCAAACTCACTGGATGTTGCTTTTTTAATGTTCAATTTGTTTCTAGCAAATTCTATCACAGCCATCTGCATTCCAAAGCAAATACCTAGAAAAGGCACATTATTTATTCTTGCATAATTTATAGCCGCAATCTTTCCTTCTGTTCCTCTTTTTCCAAATCCACCAGGAATTAAAATTCCTGAAACTCCTTTTAATTTATTTTTGATGTCTCTTGGTTTTAAATAATCAGAGTCAATTCTAATTAAATTTACTTTTAAACCATTAGCTATTCCACCATGAGTTAGAGCCTCATCCAAAGATTTATAGGCATCTTTTAATTCTACATATTTTCCTATAATTGCAATATTTACTTTTCTTTTGTTACTTAAAACTGCTTGAGTAATTTTTTTCCACGGTGTCAAATTAACTTTTTTTCTAGATTTTATATTAAAGAATCTAAGGACCCTTTCATCTAAGTTCTCTTTATTAAAACTTATCGGAGCCTCATAAATTGTCTTTACATCGACTGTTTCGATAACATCATTAATTGAAACATTACAAAATAACGAAATTTTCTTTCTTTGATCTAATGGTATTGATCTTTCAGATCTACAAATAATTATATCAGGTTGAATACCTATGCTTCTTAGTTCCTTTACGGAATGTTGGGTGGGCTTAGTCTTAATTTCATCTGAAGCTTTCATATAAGGAACTAAAGTTAAATGTATAAATAAAGTATTTTTCCTCCCTAATTCATTTGAGAATTGCCTGATTGCTTCTAAGAATGGAAGGCTTTCAATATCGCCGACTGTTCCTCCTATTTCACAAATTACAAAGTCCTCTTTCTTAACATCATGTTTAATAAATTCTTTAATCCTATTTGTAATATGTGGAATAACTTGAACAGTTTTACCTAAATACTTACCTTGACGCTCTTTTTTAATTACATCACTATAAATCTTACCGGTAGTTATATTGTCTGATTTTTTAGCTGAAATTCCCGAAAATCTTTCATAGTGTCCTAAATCTAAATCTGTTTCTGCTCCATCGTCTGTAACAAAAACCTCACCATGTTGAAAAGGACTCATGGTCCCTGGGTCTACGTTTAAATATGGATCAAGTTTTCTTATTCTAACTTTGTATCCTCTTGATTGAAGTAAATACGCTAGTGAAGCTGATGATAATCCTTTGCCTAATGATGAGACCACGCCGCCAGTAACGAATATATATCGCGCCATGGAAGTATGTTATACTTTAAAAAATTAGAATTACAAAGTCTTAATTACTTCGATTGAGGTATTTGTGGAAGGTTTGAATTTTCTTCTTCCTCTTTTTCAAGAACTGATTGTGTTTCACGAAGTTCATCTCGAGAAATAGAAACAATTGCAATACTACAAATAATAAACAGAGCTGCTACAATTGAGGTAAATTTAGTTAAAAATGTACCCATAGATCGCGCAGACGTGAAATTATCTTGTGAAACACCTAAACCTAAAGCTCCACCCTCTGATCTTTGCAATAAAATCACAATGACCAGGATTATAGCTAAAGCGATGTTTACAAATATAAGCAAACTTTCCATGATGATTATCTATAGTAATTTTTTATTATATCAATAAATTTTTTAGATGATTTAGAGGCTCCCCCAATTAAAAAACCATCTATTTCTTTTATTTCTTTAAACATTTCAACATTACGACCATCAACTGAGCCACCATATAGGACGGAAGGACTATTTTTTTTAAAAATACTCTTTAGAACTTTCTTAATATGAAGAGTAGTTTTTTGTAATTCAATTGCTGTTGGAATTTTTCCAGTCCCAATTGACCAAATAGGCTCGTATGCAACAATTATGTTATTTTTATTAAATTTTTTTTCTAAGACTTTAGTTAATTGTCTTTTCAAAACACTTAGTGTTCTTTTGTTTTTTTTTTCCGATTTATTTTCACCTATACAAAACACAACTTTTAAATTATTTTTTAAAGCATATTTAACTTTATCTTTAAGCATGGAGTCGGTATCACCCTCACTTCTATTGTCTGAATGACCAATTAAAGTATACTTTGCTCCGACGCTTCTTAACATGTAAGGACTTACAGCCGCAGTATTAGAAGAAAACTGTTCTTTTTGATAACAATTTTGTGAACCAATTGAAATTTTCTTATATTTGAAATATTTGGAGTAACTTTCAATTAGTGTGTATGGAGGTGTTACAATTACTCTATATTTTTTCCTATTTTTATCTTTTATGTGAAATGCATTAATTTTATTCAATATATTTATAGATTTTGGAACACCAAACATTTTCCAATTCCCAATAAAATATCTCATAATTTGCCTTAGTTTAAAATTTAATCTATAGGTGTATAATTTTGAACTTATTAAATTAATATTATGGCAACATCAATAGGTAAATTATCAAAGTCTTTTTTTATAAAACTCCTTGTGGGAATCATAATCCTTCCTTTTGTTTTTTGGGGCATGGGTGACGTGTTTAGGGGTGGAAATCAGAATGTAATTGCAACTGTGGATTCTAATAAAATTAGTACTCAAGAATTCATTAACTATATAAATCAGTTAAACCTTAATGAGGAACAGGTAAAAAATTTGTCGAAGACGGATCTGATTGAACAAATTTTATCTGATTATATCGGAAAAAAAGTTATGTCTCTAGAAATTGAAAAGCTTGGTATTGTAGTAAATGATAATGCTCTAAGAAATATCATTAAAAATGATAAAACATTTTTTAAAGATGACAAGTTCTCACGAACTGAGTATGAAAAATTTTTAATTAAAAGCGGAATTACAGCTCCACAATTTGAAGCTAATATTGTTGAGCAGGAAAAAAGAAGGCAGTTTTTAAGTTCTTTGGCAGGAGGAATAGTCATCCCTGAAATTCTAGTTGAAAAAGAATTTAAAAAAGAAAATCAATCAAAAACAATTCAGTATATAGACTTAGAAAAATATCACTCAAAAAACAAACCCTCACAGGAAAGTATTAAAGAACTTTACGAAAGAAATAAGAATGTTTTTTTTACTGAATTTAAATCAATAAGATACGCAGAAATTAAGCCAGAATTAATTGGTGGAAGCAAAGAGTACAATGAAAATTTTTTCAAACAATTAGATATTATTGAAAACAATGCTTTAGACGGACAGTCTTTTGATGAGATGGTGGAGGTAAATAATTTAAAGATTTTAGAATTCAATAAAGTTAATGCAAAAAAGGAAAATGAAGCCAAAAACAAAATAGAAAACTTGCCGGATAATCTCTTTAAAAAGATATTTAATATAAAGAGTGCTCAATCTCCTGAAGTTATTAATATAGATGGTAAGTATTATTTAGCTGAAATTAAAAATGAAGAAAAAAAGAATAGACCAATGAATGATCCTGAAGTTTTAGAAGCACTAAATGCCCAACTAAGTTTTAAAGAAAAAATTGAAAATAATACATCATTAGCTAAAGATATAAGTTTAGGTGCTTTTGATGGAGACAATTATAAAAAATTTGCTATCGATAATGGATTAATTGTTAAAGACTATAAAATCTCAAATTTAAAGCAAAACGATATATTTAGTGAGGGTTTAATAAAGCAAATTTTTTTAACTAAAGATGGTGACATTAATCTCTTAACTAACAACACGCTGAGCAAAAGTTTTTTAGTATCAACCAAAAAAACTGAATATAAAAAACTAGATAAAAATGATAATGAATTTGAGCAATACGAAGCTAAGGCACGCTTAAACTTGATTAACAAAATATATCAATCTTACGACGAAAATGCTAATCAGAAGTATAAAGTTGAGGTTAATCAAAGAACTATAGATCGTGTCAAAAATTCATTTCAATGAAGATAAACCTAAGTATTAAAGAATTTAAAAATAATCATTCTAAAAAAAAACATCAAATTTTATTTAGAATGAGGTCTTGTAATCAATATCACAGAGTTGAAAACTTATTTAGATTTCTTTTAGCTGAAAAAAATAGCTTTATTTTTGAGTCGGTTGAAAAAGGAACAATTAAAGGACGTTATACTATAATTGGACTTAATCCTGATAAAATTTGGGATATTAATAAGAACATTATTACAATTAATAGTCCAGATAAAAAATCTAAAATCAAATCTGATCCATTAAAATATATAAATAAATTAATTAAAGATTTTAAGATTAAAATTCCAAATCAATTACCTTCAATGTCTTCAATGCTTGTAGGTTATTTTTCTTATGATGTAATTCGTTATATAGAAAAAGTACCTAACACTTGTAAAGATGATCTAAAAGTACCTGATGTTAGATTATCAAGACCTAAAAATTTAGTTATTTATGATAATGTTAAAAAAAAGATTTTTTATGTAGAAAATGTTTATGCAGATACAAAAATTAAAAATTATGAGGAAGAATATCATGCGATAAATAAAAGGTTTGATTTGTATGAAGATTTTGAGAAAATTAAACTTCCAGAACAATTCACTTTTAAACCTAACAAGAATTTAATTAAATCAAATACTTCGAAAGAAAAATTTAAATCTCTTGTTAGAAAAGCAAAAACATACATAGAAAAAGGAGATATTTTTCAAGTTGTATTAAGTCAGAGATTTGAAAGAAAAATAAATAAAACACCTATAGAAATTTACAACTATTTAAGAAAGACTAATCCTTCACCTTTTATGTTTTATTTTAATTATAAAGATTTTAATATTTTAGGTAGCAGTCCAGAAATATTAGTAAGACTTAGAGATGGAGAAGTAACAATTAGACCAATTGCCGGCACTAGACCTAGAGGAAAGAATAGTAAGGAAGATAAAAAATATGAATTAGATCTTTTAAAAGATAAAAAAGAATTAGCAGAACACTTAATGTTATTAGACCTTGGAAGAAATGATGTTGGAAAAGTTTCTAAAGTAAATACAGTTAAAGTTACTGAAAAATTTAAAGTAGAGAGATATTCTCATGTAATGCACATTGTTTCAAATGTTATAGGTAAATTTAATAATAAATTTTCATTGTTTGAGACTTTATTATCGGGCTTTCCAGCTGGTACAGTAAGTGGCGCTCCTAAAATAAGAGCAATGGAAATCATTGATGAATTAGAAAAAAATAAAAGAAAATTATACGCAGGGGGTATAGGCTATTTCACTCCTAACGGTGAATTTGATACGTGCATAGCTTTAAGAACAGCCTTAATTAAAAACAAAAAATTTTATGTACAAGCAGGTGCTGGTGTAGTTGCTGATAGTAAACCTGAAAAAGAGTATGCTGAAACAGTCAACAAAGCTAAAGCTTTAATGGGAGCAGTAGATTAAATGAAAATTTTACTAATAGATAACTACGACAGTTTTACTTATAACTTGTATCACTATATCTCTAATTTTAAAAAGAATGTTGAAGTAGTTAGAAATGACAAAATTGATGGTAAAACAATTTTAAGAAAAAAATATAATAAAATTGTTATCTCACCTGGACCAGGGAATCCAAGTCAAGCCGGTAACTGCTTAAAAATAGTAAAACAAGTGCATAAAAAAATACCTATTCTTGGAGTATGTCTAGGTCATCAAATCATTGGTCAGGTTTTTGGTGGGAAAATAATTAGAGCTAAGAATTTAATGCATGGAAAAACTAGTAAAATTAAGCATCAAAGAATAGGTCTTTTTAAGAATATCCAAAATAATTTTGAAGCCACGAGATACCACAGCCTTGTAGTCGATCGTAAAAAGTTCCCAAAAGACTTAATAATTACTGCAGAAACTAAAAATAAGACAATAATGGGATTGATGCATAAAAATTATAATATTCATGGGTTTCAGTTTCATCCTGAGAGTATAAGTACTAAAATGGGTATGAAATTAATTAAAAATTTTATCACTAATTAATATGTCTGATATTGCAACTAAATTAAAACAAGGTCAAAACCTTTCATTTGACGATAGCAAATCTCTATTTTCAGATTTAATGGAGGGTAAACATACAGAAGATCAAATTATTGAAATTCTAGAGGCATTAATAAAAAAAGGTGAAACAAAAGATGAATTAGCCGGTGGTATCTTTATTTTAAGAGATAAAGCAACAAAAGTTTCTTGTGACTCAGACACTATCGATACTTGTGGAACTGGCGGAGACGGTCAAAATTCTTTGAATATTTCAACAGCCGCTGCAATTGTTTTAGCTAGTATGGGAGTTAAGGTAGCAAAACATGGTAATAAAGCTGTTTCGTCTAACTGTGGTTCAGCAGATGTTTTGGAAGCATTAAAAGTAAATATAAATTTAAAATCAAATGAAGCTGAAGAAAGTATTAAAAATTTTAATTTTGCTTTTATGTTTGCTCCGAATTACCACTCGGCTATGAAACATGTTGGGCCTGCTAGAAAAAAGATGGGAAAGAAAACAATTTTTAATTTAATTGGTCCTTTAAGTAGTCCAGCTCAAGTAAAAAGACAAGTGATAGGTGTTTTCGATAAAAAATGGATGAAACCTTTTGCTGAAGCTTTAAAAGAAAATAATGTTGTGCACGCTTATATAGTTCATAGCGATGATGGAATGGATGAAATTTCACCTTTTGCAACAACTAATGTTGTGGAATTAAAAGAAGGTAGAATAAATGAATTTACAATTGAACCGAAAGATCTTGGCATAAATAAAGGCGATAAAGAAAATTTGAAAGGTAAAAATGCAGAATACAATGCAGAAAAAATTATAGATATCTATAAAGGAACTTCTAATGAGTTCTCGCAATCCGTTGCTTTAAATGCTGCAGCAGGATTAATTGTTTCAGGTAAAGAAAATGATTTTAAAAATGCTTTTAACAAAGCTACTAAACATCTAAATTCTGGTAAAGTTTTTGAACATTTGACAAAATTACAATCAAAATAATGACTAATGTTTTAAACAAAATCATCGAAGATAAAAAAGATTCTTTGAAAAGTATTAAGAAGACAAATTCTTTAGACTCTATTGAAAATACAATTAAATCTTTAAATAGCTTCTTAAATTTTAAAGAAGTTATAGCCAATAATAAAAAGGCATCGCTAATAACAGAGATAAAAAAAGCAAGCCCTTCTGCAGGAGAATTAGTGAAAGATTTCGATCATTTGAATATTGCAAAAATGTACGTAGAAAACGGTGCTACTTGCCTTTCGGTTTTAACTGAAGAAAAATACTTTCTTGGCAAACTCGATTATATAAGAGATATTAAAAAAAAGTTTAAAATTCCTGTTTTAGCAAAAGATTTTTTTATTGATCCTTACCAAATCGCTTTATCTAAAAGTTATGGTAGTGATTGTATATTGATCATAGTTGCTGCTTTAGATGCTAAACTAGCAGATGATATTTATGCTGAGGCAATGAGACATAAACTTTCAGTAATAGTTGAAGTGCATAATAAGAAAGAAGCTGAAAATGCTTTAAAATACGAAAATTCTTTAATCGGGATTAACAATAGAAATTTAAAAACACTAGATATATCTATTAATAATACGATTTCTATTTTTGAAACTTTAAAAGAGCATAAAGGCCCTATCATTTCAGAAAGTGGGATTAAGAATGAAACCGATGCAAAATATATTTATGAGAAGACAGGAATTAAAAATTTTCTAATTGGTGAATCACTTTTAAAATCTGACAGTCCTGCCGAGTTATTAAAAAAATTTACTCAAATAATCCAATAAAATAAGGGCTTATTTCAAGTTGTAATTTAAATAGAACTTTTATAGAACATAGATGTACGGGGTTTGTTCTATGCTTACAAAAAAACAAAAAAACTTACTAATATTCATCAATAAGAAGATTAGATCTTCTGGGATCTCTCCATCATATGAAGAAATGAAAAATTCACTCAACCTTAAGTCGAAATCAGGAATTCATAGATTAATCTCAGCTTTAGAAGAGCGAGGGTTCGTAAAAAGATTAGCACATAAAGCTAGAGCTTTAGAAGTTGTTAAATTGCCTGAAAATGCAAGTGCTAATGATATTTTTAATACTTTTACACCAAGTGTTATTAAAGGTGGATTAGATAAAGAAAAAACAAAATCAACTGATGTATCTGTTTTAGGAAGTATTGCAGCTGGAACTCCTATTGAGGCAATTCAACAAGAAGTTGATCGAGTAGCTTTACCTGAAGATTTGCAGAATAATGGTGAGCATTATGGATTAAAAGTCAAAGGTGACTCTATGATTGAAGCTGGTATCAATGATGGTGACACAGTAATCGTAAAGAAAACTTCAAATGTAGATAGTGGTCAGATTGCGGTTGTTTTAATTGATGACCAAGAAGCAACTTTAAAAAGAGTTAGAAAAAAAGGAAACACTATTGCTTTAGAAGCTGCAAATAGAAACTACGGTACAAAAATCTACGCAGCGAATAGAATAAAAATTCAAGGTAAACTTGTTTCTTTATATAGAAACTTTCACTAAAATAGTCTAATTAATATAAATGTCTTTTAATTGTAGGTTTGCGCCCTCTCCCACTGGGCCTCTTCATATTGGTGGAGTACGAACAGCTTTATTTAATTGGTTATTAGCAAAGAAAAAAAAAGGTAAATATTTCTTAAGAATTGAAGATACAGACAAGGAAAGATCAAAAGACGAATTTAAAAAACAAATTATTTCATCATTATCTTGGCTTGGCATTGAGCATGATGGTGAAGAATATATTCAATCTAAAAACATTGATAAACACGTTGCAGTTGCCGATGAGCTTATAAAAAAAGGTTTTGCTTATGAATGTTATTGCTCAGAAGAAGAAATAAATGAACAAAAAGAGAAGTGTAAAAAACAAGGTATACCGTATGTTTATAATAGAAAGTGGAGAGACGCTAAAAACCTTAAGATACCAGATGGTGTAAAACCAGTAATTAGATTTAAGAGTAAAATTTCAGGAAATACTATTATAAAAGATTTAGTTCAAGGAGAACGAAATATATCGAATTCTACAATTGAAGATTTTGTAATACTAAGAAAAGATAAATCACCAACATATCAATTATCAGCAACAGTTGATGACCATGAAATGAAAATTACTCATGTAATTAGAGGTGATGATCACATGATTAATTCTTTTAAACAAAAACAAATCTATGATGCTATGGGTTGGGATGTTCCAAATTTTGCTCACATTCCATTAATTCATAGTGAACAAGGAAAAAAATTATCTAAAAGAGATAACGCCTCTACCCTTGAAGATTATGTTAAAATTGGAATTATTTCAGACGCATTAAGGAATTATTTATTAAGATTAGGATGGTCTTATAAAGATAAAGAAATTTTTACTAAGCAAGAAAGTATTGATTTATTTGATTTAAGTGGCGTCGGTAGATCACCTTCAAAGCTTGATATGAATAGGATTTATTCAATAAATGAAACATACATAAAGACAATAGACGAAAAAGATCTTTATAATTTCTTTATAGAATATGTTTCGAAATACAAAAAACCTATTGATCAATCAAAAGAGAGTGTCCTTTTAAAATCAATGGGTTTTTTAAAGAATAAAGCAAAAACCCTAGATGATATTTGGAATAACGCTCAATATATAATTAATGATAAAATTGAGATTGGCGTAGATGATAAAAAATTAATTAATGATTTATCAAAAAAGGTAATTAACGACTTTGTTAGTGAATATGAAAAACTAACCTCTTTATCTAGAGAAACTTTAGAACCTATAATTAAATCCTTAATTGATAAACATAAGACTAATTTTAAAGGAGTGGGTCAGCCACTAAGAATAGCACTAGTGGGCTCAAGATTTGGGCCAGGAATATATGATGTTATTTTATCTTTAGAAAAATCCGAAGTTATTAAAAGACTTAATCAAATTTAAATGAAAGACGCTGTATCTTTCAGAACAAGAAAAACATCCATTTACGATAAAAAATCAAACACCCCTTTTAAAATAAGTAGGTCAAAGTTTTTTAATTTTCTTAGCTGTAAACGATGCTTTTATCTAGATCGAGTTAAGGGCCTAAAAGAACCTTCTATGCCTGGTTGGGCTTTAAACGTTGCTGTGGACGAGCTATTAAAGAAAGAATTTGATCAGTATAGAAAAGAACAAAAACCACATCCAATTATGATCAAACATAATTTAAACTTTGTACCTTATCAGCACAAAGATTTAGATACATGGAGAAACTCTTTAAAAGGTGGAATTTCGTATTTAGATGAAAAAACTAATCTTATCATTCATGGGGGAATTGATGATCTTTGGTTTGATTTAAATGAAAAGAAAATTGTTGTTGTAGATTATAAAGCTCAATCTTCAACCTACCCTGTTACTGTTTCCTCTTATCTCGACACTGAATGGCATCTTAGTTATAAATTACAAATGGATATATATGTTCATATTTTAAGAAAAATGAATTTTGAGGTTTCAGATCGATCATTTTTTTATGTTTGTAATGGAGAAAAAACAAATGATAAATTTGAAAACAAAATAGATTTCAAAACTACATTAATACCGTACCGTGTAGATACATCATGGATTGAAGAAAAGTTAACTGAGATGAAAGAGGTTTTAAATCTTGATATGCCACCCAAAATTGAAAAAACTTGCGAGAAGTGTGCTTATTTAGAAGGTGGAAAAAAATTTTAGTTAATTATCTATTGTTATTCTCATCATCATTATTTGATGATTGATCATTATTTTCTGATTGAGTCTCCTCCTCAGTAGTCTCTGTCGGTGTTTCCTCTTGAACTGGTTGCTCTGGTTCTGGTTGAGGTTCAGGCTCTGAATATGTTTCTTCTTGAACTGTTTCTTCTTGAGGCTGAGGAGTTGGATCTTGTTGAGACTGGGCTCTAGCTATATCAGCAGCGCTTTTAGGTGAAGGTTCTCTTCTCATAAAGAAGTATATTCCAGCTGCAATTACTGCAATTGCTCCTAAGATATAAAGAAGAATATTTACCATACTTAGTCCTTTTTCCTCTGTAGCTTCAGTAGTTTCCTCTGTAACCGGTTGAACTTCTTCCTCTTCAGGTTTTGCATCTTGCTCCTGAGTTTGTTCAGCATTTACCTCTTCTTTTGGTTCTTCTTTTTGAGGTTCTGGTTTGGGTTCTGGTTCAGGTTCTGGTTCGGGTTCTGGTTGTGGTTCTGGCTCAGGCTCTTTTGCTGGTTCTGGTTCTGGTTCTGGTTCAGGCTCTTTTACTTCAGGGGTTGTTACTTGTGTTTCTGGGGCTTTAGCAACTTCTTCTGGATCTTTAGCTTTTGGATTGATTACACCTGTGGCTGCAACAATTACACCTATAATTATTACTGTAATCAAATCCATGAATAAGTTTTAAACCTTAATTCATAAAATTCACTTACAATTATGCACGAATTGGGTGCTGACTGTGAACAAAAAAGCTTAAATTATAAGAGATTTTTATTTGATTTTATAGGGTTTACTCTGGTTTAAAAATTAAACAAAGTCCGTTATTACAGAATCTTTTACCCGATTCTTTTGGACCATCATTAAAAACATGTCCATGATGTGCTCCACACTTTGCACAATGGTATTCAACTCTTTCCATGCCGAAGGAATAATCTATCTTTGTTTTAAAAGCTCCTGGTAAAGACTCTGAAAAGGAAGGCCAGCCTGTTCCACTGTCAAATTTAGCAGTTGATGCAAAAAGTTTATTTCCACAATTAGCACAATGGTAAAAACCCTTTCTTTTTTCATTAAGTAGATCGCTAGTAAATGGTCTTTCTGTTCCTTCTTTAAACATGATATTTTTTTGCTGTTTAGATAAATTTGGATTAATGAGTTTTTTAGTAGCAGCTAAAATTGTTTTGATCGGAAAAATTATCGCTAAAGTTGAAAAACAAATGATTTGCAAAAATTTTCTTTTACTAAATTTCATAAAATTAGTTTAATGTATTGTAATTATGAAAACAATTTTTTTGTTTTTTTTAACAATATATATTGCTTACTATCTTTTTAGACCGGTAACAAAAAAAGAAATAAATAAATTTAATAATCCAAATAACTGGTCAAATATGGGGTTTTAAACCATTAAGGTGTTCTATTATGCCTTCTGATAAAGCTTGTAGATCATAACCTCCCTCTAGAAATGAAATAACTCTACCTTCAGAGTGGATTTTTGCAATATCAACAATATTTTTTGTAATCTTAAAGAAATCTTCAGATTCTAAATTAATATTTGCTAAAGGATCCCTCTTATGTGCATCAAAACCAGCAGAAATCAAAATAACCTCCGGTTTGAATTTATCAATAGGCCTAAGTACTTTTTGATCAAATATCTCAATAAAATCTTTACCTGTTAAGCCAGCTTTTAAAGTAGCATTAAAAATATTGCCAACACCTTTCTCATTTTCTGCTCCTGTACCTGGAAATAAAGGAAATTCGTGAGAGGAACCATAAGCTACTGAATGGTCTTTATAAAAAATTTCTTGGGTTCCGTTACCGTGATGAACATCAAAATCTATTATTGCGATTTTATTAACATCGTATTTTTTTTGTAAATATCTTGCTGATACGGCGATATTATTAATAAAACAGAATCCGTTAGCTCTCATTGTTTCTGCGTGATGTCCAGGAGGTCTAACAGCACAAAACACTCTTTCATTTTTTTTCATAAGATCATTAGCGGCAGCAATTCCAGCTCCGCACGATCTAAGAATTGCATTTTTACTGTCAGGGCAAAGCATGGTATCGGCATAAGGTTCTTTTTCTACACCTACGATACCATCCTTAGGTATATCGGAAAAAATTTTTTCTATGTGCTTTTTTGGATGAACTAATGCAATAGTTTCTAAATCAGCTAAAGGAGCTTCTTTATATTTAACTTTTAAATTTGATGATTTTACAGAACTAATAATACTTTCTAATCTCTCCTTTCTTTCTGGATGAGTTTTTCCATTAAATTTTTTCAAACAATCATTATGGCTATAAATGATCATAAATATTTATTTAAAGCATGCGCAGCCAATACTGAGGATGGGTTTTTAGTTCTAAAATTTTTTAAGATAGATTGAGTTCTTGATACTTGTTCGTTTATTTTTTTTGGATTATCTAAATAATTTGATACAGTTTCAAATATATTTTTTGGATTGCATTTTGATTGCAATAGTTCAGGTAAAATTTCTTCATTTGCAGCAATATTGATAATATTTGCAAATTTAGTTTTAACTAACATTTTAACTATTAAAAAATTTATCAATCCCATTTTGTATAAAATTATTGATGGTATTTTAGCATTGCATATTTCAAGAGATACTGTTCCAGACTTTGAAACTGCAAATATTGATTTTTGTAATATATGATTTTTTATTTTATCATCACTTATTACTTCACAATTTTTTAAATCTGTTTCTTTAATATGTGATAAAATCAAATCTGAATATTCTTTAGTAGAGTGAAAAACAAACGTGAAATCTTGATATTTTTTATTCATAAGCTTAATAAAATTCAATAATATTGGAGTAAGTGAATCTATTTCAGATTTACGACTGCCTGCAAAGATGGAGATTAGAGCTTTATTTTTTTTTAGAATTTGATTTATATCAATTGCACTTTCAATATTTGTATCTAATAATGGATGGCCAACAAATTCGTGACTCATGTTTTCCTTTTCGAAATAAGGTTTCTCAAAATTAAATAATAAAAGCATATGATCTATATATTTTTTAATCTTTTTTAATCTACCCTCCCTCCAAACCCATACTTGTGGTGCAACATAGTGTATGGTCTTAATTTTAGGATTGTCTTTTTTTACTTTCTCTGCAACCCTTAATGTAAAATCTGGACTATCGACGGTAAATAAGATGTCAGGTTTAAAATTTTGCACAGCCTTTACTGTTTGGTTTATCTTTTTTTTTATCTTAAAAACATTTAAGAGTACATTTGTGAAACCCAAATATGTAATTTCTCTAAGATCGTAAATAGATTTAATTCCAAGTTTTTTTAAATTTTCACCACCAACACTCAGATATTCTAAATTTGAATTCAATTCATTCAAATTAGCTATTACTTTAGATGCCAATTTATCACCTGATGCCTCGCCTGTTAAAATGAATATTCTTTTCATTTTTGAAGTCTCCAAATCGATCCTTCATCTGTAAGTAAAAAAATTTTTCCTGTGCTTTTTTGGATTTCAATATCTCTTATTCTGCCGATATTCCCTTTAAATATAATTTTTTCGTCAAGAAATTTATTTTTTTTAAATTTAATTTTTCTCAAGGATTGGTCTCGAAGAGAAGTTATTAAAGCATCTCCATTCCATTCTTTAAATTCATTGCCCTTATAAATAACCATAGAACTTGCTGCTATCGAAGGAACCCAATATTTAATAGCTTTTGTAAAACCTGGCATCCACTTAGGTCCAATTTTAGTACCTGTGTAATTAGTTCCACCCCATCCTAATATTTTCCAACCATAATTTTCACCGTATTTAGCCTCTCCAAACCAATCTCCTCCTTTCGCTCCATGATTAGTTAAATAAATTTTATTGTCAAAAGGAGATAGGGCCATACCTTGTGGATTTCTTACCCCAATTTGATATATCTCAGGAAGCCATTTTTTTTTACCTTTAAATTTTGGATTATCTTTTGGAATTTTACCATCCAAATGAATTCTTATAATACTGCCTGGATGTTTGGATGGATCCTGTGCAATCATTCCCTCACCTCTCTCACCAGCTGTGATGTAAAGAAAATCATCTTTAACAACTAATCTTGATCCAAAATGATAACCAGAATTAATTGGTGGTGTTGCTCTAAAAATATTCTTAAAATTTAAAATATTTTCATTAAATTTTGCTTTAGCAACAGATGTACTTGTTCTGCCTTTTTTTAAATTTTCAGAATATGATACAAAAACTTCCTCATTATGATAAAGTACTTCAAGTAAACCTCCTTGCCCGTCTTCTAGAACATCTAAATTATGTTTAATTTCTTTAATTTTTTTATTATTAAAATCTACTAATTTTAGATTTCCTGCTTTTTCTGTGATTAACACTTTGTTATAATTTATAAAAGTAAGACTCCAAGGACTATCTAAACCTTTAAGCACCATTTGTAATTTTGGTTCAACAGAGAATAAATTAAACGTATAAAATAAGAAAAAACATACAATCAAAATTACTTTTTTCATTTTACAAGAATAAACATTTTATTTTTATTAGCAAATTTAATTGATTTAATTCGATCTAAAAAAATATTTTTATTATGTTTAAGAACTATACCTTTTAGACCTACTGCTTTACATTGTTTTAGTGTATCTAACCCAACAGTCGGCAAATCAACTCTTGGATCTTGTTTTTTTTTGGGAAATTTTACAAGGACACCTCGACAAATATTTTTAATCTTCTTTACTTTATTTAACATTTTCTGGGTTCCTTCTTGTCTTTCAAGAATAATAGTTTTGCCTCTACTTATCGCACCTTGTATATGACTAAATTGATCAGTTTTATTTAATTTTTGTATAGCATTATTAATGTCTTTTTTATCATCTCGATCGGGTCTATATTTAGAATAATGTCCTTTCGATAAATTAAGTTCAGGTGTTAATGTAGTTGAACTAATTGTTTGAATTTTTTCTTTTTTAAAAATTTTAATAATTTCTTTTAAAAGAGCAACATCACCAATTTTTGATTTTTTTATAATTCTTGGAATATAGTATACTCCTTTTAAATCTAATTTAATTTTTAAAAAATTAGGTTTTTGCACCTTTCCAGCAAAAAGTATCCTTTTGCAATTATTCTTTTTTAAGATTGAAATGATTTTCCCGAATTGACCAATAGATACTGAGTAAGAATTTTTATCCTTTTTAAAAAATTTTTTTTTTGTTAAATCAATTATAATATATTTTTTATACCCCTTTATCTTTTTGTAAATATATTTTGGAAAATTGGTATCTCCAAAAATTAAGCCAATCATAATTTAACTCTGCGGTGAGCAAATAGGTCTTTTTTTATCTTTTTCAATAAATTTGATAACTTCTGTTACAAGTTCATTATCTTTATATTCACCATTAATTTTACCTAAATTTTCGTGTAAATTTTTCGATGCAAAAATTTCTTTGTATGCTTTATCTAATCCCATAATTTTTTTGTTATCATATTTTTTTCTTCTTAAACCTATTAAATTTAATCCTTGTAAGTAGTTTCTATTACCAATAGAAAGCCCGAAAGGCGTCACGTCTTTTAAAACTCCAGTCATTCCTCCAATCATTGCCAATCTTCCTATTCTTGTGAATTGCTGAACGGCTGAATTTCCACCTATTACTACTGAGTCTTCAATAGTGACATGACCTCCTAAAGGAACGTTATTTGCAATAATTACGTTATTTCCAATCTTACAGTCATGCGCTATATGAGAAGAAATCATAAATAGACAATGATTTCCAATTATTGTTTTTGAGCCTCCTCCTTCAGTGCCTGGGTTTATCGTAACATATTCTCTGATAATATTGTTTTCACCAATAGATAAATTTGTTTTTTCATTTTTAAATTTAAGATCTTGTGGTTGTGTTCCAATACTTGCAAATGGAAAGATTCTTGTTCCTTTTCCTATTTTTGTAAAACCCTCTATATGAACATTAGATACTAATTCTACTTCTTCAGACAGCTCTACATTAGGCCCGACATAACAAAATGGACCAATTTTAACTTTATTAGATATTTTTGCGTTTTTATCAATTATGCTTGAATTGTGTATCATTCTTTTCTATCTACTATCGTGGCCGACCACTCTGCGTCAGCCATTCTTTGACCGCCAACTTTAGCTATTCCTTTATATTTCCAAACTCTTCCATGAGATCTTATTGCTTCAATTTCTAAATGTAATTCACAATCTGGAATAACTGGATTTCTAAATCTAGCTTTATCTACACTCATTAAATAAACTAACTTGTTTGCATATTCTTTTGGATCAATTCCATGGGCGGTCAAAGCTGCTGCTGCCTGTCCAAAAGCTTCTACGATTAAAACTCCAGGCATCACAGGTTGATTTGGGAAATGACCTTGAACATAAAATCCATTTTTTTTTACGTACATAATAGCAGTTGCTGACTTCAAAGGGACAATTTTTGTGAGTTTATCAATCAACAGCATCGGCTCCCTGTGTGGTAGTAAAGCTTCAATAGTTTTTTTATCTAAATCTTTATCAGTCATTTTTATTTTTTTTTAAAAAATCTTTTAGCGATACTGCTGGATAACCCATTAATATTTGATTGTCTTTAACATCTTTTACTACACCGCTGCCACCTCCAATTTTTACATTATTTCCAATCTTCAAATGTCCCGAGATACCAGCTTGTCCTCCAATAGAAACGTTGTTGCCAATTTTTGAACTTCCTGCAAATCCAACTTGTCCAGCGATCATGCAATTTGATCCAATCTTGACATTATGCGCTATATGCACTTGATTGTCTAAGTAAGTATTTTTTCCTATAATTGTATCATCCACTGAACCTCTATCGATAGTGCAGCCAGAAGCGATCTCTACATTGTCCTCTACAATTACTTTTCCGATATGTGGAAATTTTAAGTTTTTATCTTTCATAGGAATGAAACCAAAACCTTTTTGACCTAATTTGCTATTATCTTGTACCACTACATCATCTCCTATTAACGAGTTTCTAATTATAACTCCATGACCAATTATGCAATTTTTACCAATTACGACATCATGCTCAATTATTGTATTGGAACCAATATATGAGTTCTTACCAATTTTTACTTTGTTGCCAATTAAAACATTATTTCCAAATTTTACCTTTTTATAAGCGAATTTTTTCGGTTTTTTTAAAGTTTCATCTGGAATATCCAGTTCTGCATTAACATAAATAAGTTTTAAAACTTTAGCTAATTCAAATAATACATTTTTTACAATT
This sequence comes from uncultured Pelagibacteraceae bacterium, assembly GCA_902625125.1. Taxonomy (GTDB): domain Bacteria; phylum Pseudomonadota; class Alphaproteobacteria; order Pelagibacterales; family Pelagibacteraceae; genus Pelagilacustribacter. The sequence goes on along the minus strand of CACOAB010000003.1, from coordinate 26,061 downwards.
ATCTTATTAACTTTTTGAGGTAAAAAAGATTTAAGCTTTTCAGTAGTAATACATGCTACAGATTTTGTTAAATTCGCTTCAGCTTTATATTTTACAGTATCAAAAAAAGTTAAATCATTTTTTTTAGCTATATTGAGAGGTTTTACGCTATCAATAAATAGATTATCTTTTAAATTTATCTTCGGATATAATCTCTTTAAATTTATTTTTTTCTTTTTAAAAAACATTTTTAGATCTTTAAGCTTAATTTAACTTAATAGATTTAAGTTTTTTATTTAGTTTTGCTGTTATTTCTTTTGTAATATCTAAATTTTCATCAGCTAGTAAAAGACTTTTTTTATCTACTACCATTCTGATTTTTTTTTCATTCATATAGTCTTTTATTATTGGATTTAAAGCTTTTAAAAGCTCATTTCTCGCATACGTTCGTTGTTTTGCCACAGACTCAAGAAGATTATTTCTCTCTTTTTGAAGTGAAGAAACGTTAGATCTTAATTCTTTCACTTTATTTTTATAATCCTCAGTAGATAAGATTTTCTTTTGCTGTATTATTTTTTTTTCACTTTCTTGAATGCTTTTTTCTTTTTTTTTTAAATTATCCAAACCTTTTGATAGTTTATTTTGTAAAAAAGTTTGAGCTTTCTTTCCAGCATCGCTATTATTTAAAACATATTTAAAATCTAAAAAATAAGGTGTGTCAGCTTTTACAACTAGATTTGTTGATAGAAAAAATAATATTATTGTAGTAAAAAATTTTTTTGTTAACATTTAAAATGTTGTTCCTAAGTTAAAGTTAAAACTTTCCGTCACATCTGTACTAGCTTTTGAAAGGTTTTGTGAAAATGTGAAAGTCATTGGTCCTATAGGTGATAGCCAACTAGCCCCTAAACCTGTGCTTGATCTTATTTCATTACTATCGTCTAAAGAACTGTCATAATCAACACCCCATACATTTCCAAAATCTAAAAATAAAGAAACGTCAACGTTTGACTTATCTGGTAATAAATTGGGTAAATTTGTTTCAAAATTCACGGCTGCAGCATAGTTACCTCCAACAAAATCATCTCCATCTTTAGGACCAATTTTATTTCGTTCAAACCCTCTTAATTTTCTAGATGATAATCCAATTCTTTTACTCAATCTTACATCCTCATTGTCTAATCCATCAATAGAACTAATAAATATTTTTGTTGATCCAACTATGTCGTCTGAAAATGATTTATAAAAACTTCCATTGAAGGTATTCTGAATATAAGGTTTATCAGCTGCTAAAGGTAAACTTTGTCCAAAGCTAATGACTGAACCTTTGGTTGGATTGAAAACTCTATCTCTATTATCTCTTCTTATTCTATATTTCCCTGACAAGTCTACAAATGATCCATGTTGTTTTTTTAAATTATCTGAGGCTGTATTGTCAGTTTGTAAATCGTCATAACTTCCATGAAGACCTAAAGAAGTAAATGTATCCTTATATTGCTCAAACGTGGTGCTAATATCAAAAGATTGAACTGAATTTTCGTAGCCTAATGAAGGTTTATCGTTTCTTTGACTTGAAACAGCATAATAAATTGAATTACCTAAAAAATCATAATTAGGATTATTATAACTAAATGTACCGATGATTGACTCTGTTGTTACCTCTAGATCTAGTCCTACATTTTTACCTTCGCCAAGCCAATTTTTTTCTTGAATATTTATTGCAAAGGTAGATCCACTAGTACCTATACCAGCACCAGCACTTATTTCACCAGTAGGTTTTTCTTCTACTGTTATATTAACAATTTTTTGATTTTCACTTGAGTTTAAAACTTCATAATTAACATTTTTAAAAATATTTCTTTGTTTAATTTCTGCTACTGACTTTTGTAAAGCTAAATCCGTAAATGGATCACCTTCATCAAGAGTTAACTCACCTCTAATAACCGCTTCGTCCGTTATATTATTTCCTAAAATATTTATTCTTTCAACTATGAATTTTTCTCCTTCGTAAATATTAAATATTAAATTTATATTGTTGCCATCCTTTTTTTCACTGACTGATTGTTCAACGAATTGCAAATTATTTTTCTCAACTATCAACTCAACTTCATCTAAAATATCTTTTATCTTAAATGGAGAATAATATTCCCCAGCTATATTTTTATAAATTTTATTTAAAGGTGAAAAAAGTTGTTTATCAAAAACATCATCAACTTTTGTGCTTATTTTTTTTATTCTGTATCTAGTGCCTGCTTCTATAGAGTAAGTAAGTTCCATATTTCCTTTATCTGAAAGATTAACAAAACTCGAAGTAACTTCGACATCTTTGAAACCAATTGACCTATAATAATTTGTTAATAATCTTTTATCTAAACTAATTAAATCTCTACTAAAATTACTATTCTTAGAAATTACTTTCCAAAATTTATGCTCTTCAGATGCAATTATTGATTTTAATTTTCTTTCTCGGATTTTTTTATCACCTATAAAATTTATCGATGAAATAACTGTTTTATTGCCTCTTTCAATATCAAAAATAATATCTAAATTATTTTCATCAATATTTTTAATTCGAGTACTTACCTTAGCAAAATTAAATCCTATAGAGGAATATAAGCTTTTTATTATTTCTACGTCTTTTTTTAATGAAGAAGAAATAAAAGGTCTTTTTTCTTTAGTTGATATTAATTTAGATATTTGTTCTTTTACGTTGTTGCTTTTCTCACCTAATAAAATTAATTGATTTACAGTGGGGTACTCTTTTACGTTAATTATTAAAGTATTATTCGATAAGTTAATATTAATGTCTTGAAAAAAATTTGTTGAATTTAAGTTTTGTAAAACCTCATTTATATCTTTCTCAGTATAATTTTCGTTAAGTTTAATTTTTCCATAAATTTTTATTGTCTCAGCTGAAACTCTTTTATTTCCATTAACCTCAATTTTTTTGACTATCTCCGCCGATGCGTTCAGCGTAAAAGATAAAAATAAAAATATTGTTATATATAGTTTTTTTATCATTTATAAAATCTACGTAATTTGTTTAAAGTGGTTTCCCTGGACCATGTATCTATTTGCATTATTTCATTTAAATTTTTAGGTTTTCTTATAGCATATTTCCTATAATTACTATCATTCAATATTCTCATTATAAGTTTAAAAATGCTTAAAAAATCTATTCTTTTTTTAAGAAATTGATCAACTAAAATATCATTAGCTGCGTTTATAATAATTGGAGTGGATGGGTATTCACCTAATCTTTTTTTAAGTTTAATAACTGGAAATGTTTCAGGATTTACTTTTTCAAAAACTAATTTGCTTGAAAAACTTTTAGTGTTTTTATTCAAGAAATCTTTAATTAATAAATTATCGTCAAACATTGCATTAGCAAGGGGTATCGTCATTGAGGTATCGTGATAAATGAATTTAGTAAGACCATTTTTAAATTCAACTATTGCATGAACTAAGGATTGCGGGTGTATCAGGATATCTAATTTATTATAAGGAATTTCAAATAATTTTTGGGCTTCTATAACTTCAAAAATTTTATTCATCAAAGTAGAAGAGTCTACACTGATTTTTTTTCCCATTTTCCACTTAGGGTGCATCAATGCTTTATCAGGAGTGATACTTTTAAATTGTTTTTTTGTGTATCTTAAAAATGGCCCACCAGATGCTGTTATATAAATTTTATTGATTTCATTAATTTTATGATGTTTGAGAAGTTTGAAAATTGAAAAATGTTCTGAGTCTACTGGTATTAATTTTGTTTTTTTTAATGATAATTTTTTGATAAGACTCCATCCACAAACTACAGACTCTTTGTTAGCTATTAAAACTTTTTTACTATTTTTAATAACATTTATTGTTGGTTTTAACCCTTCAATACCAGGTATAGCTGAAATTGAAATATCTATCTTTTTTTTAAATCTCAAGCTTTCTAAATTATTTAAAAATCTTGTTTTACTTTTCTTAAATTTTTTTCTTACTTTAGAATAAACTTTTTGATTTTTAATAATGTAGAATTTAGGTTTATATTTTTTTATTTGTTTACTTATTAAATTGAAGTTTTGATTTGCATAAAGAAGAAAAACTCTAAAAAAATTTTTTTTTTTATCTATAATTCCAAGCGATGTTAAACCTATAGAACCAGTTGAACCAAGAATTGAAATAGTTTTTTTCATGATAATAATAACGATATAAAAAAGAGACCGGTAGGAACACCTAAAAATATTCCATCTAGCCTATCTAAAACTCCACCATGACCAGGAAGAAAATTCCCTGTATCTTTAACTCCAGCTTTTCTCTTGAGATAAGAAAAAAATAAGTCTCCTAGTTGACAGCTGGTAGATATAATTATTGCGATTAAGAGAATTGTTAAGTCAAATTTCTTAATTAGAAAATAAAACGAACTTTTCAAAAATATTGAGCAAAGAACAAAAGACCCTATTGCTCCAGAAATAGTTTTCTTTGGACTTATTTTTGTTAATTTAGGGCCTTTAAATATTTTGCCAAATATAAAACCACCAATGTCAGAAAAAATACAACTAAATAAAACTATTGTGAATATAATTTTAGAAAATAAGTTCTCAAAAAAAAAATAAGTAAAGCTAAATAAGAAAAAAACGTAAACTAAAAAAAAAACTATTGTTAATATAAAAATAAACCTACTTTCAGTAATTTTTTTCATTAAATTTGAAAATTCAATAAATGAAAAAACACCAAATATTAGTAATATATAAACAAGAAAAAAATTATGATTAAAAGCTAAAAAAATTGATACAAGTAGTGCTAGTGATGTAAAAATTCTTTCTCTTAAATTTTGTTGAATCATATATCTCCAAAGTTTCTTTTAATTTTTTTGTATTTCTTTAATATTCTTACGAAATCATTTTTTTTAAAGTCAGGCCATAGCTTTTTTAAAAAAAATAATTCTGTGTAAGCTAATTGCCACAACATAAAATTACTTAATCTTTGGTGGCCACCAGTTCTAATCAAGATATCAGGATTGGGTAAAGTTTTAAAAAAAAAATTTTTTTCTAAATTTTTAATATTTAATTTCTTTTTTGTCGTTTTTTTTATTGCTTGAAAGATTTCATTTTTAGAACCATAATTTATTGCAAGATTAACTATTATCTGTTTGTTATTTCTTGTTAGATGCATCGTTTTTTTTAATAATGTTCTTAGATTTAAAGATAGGGCTTTAATTTCCCCCATAATATTAATTTTTATTCCTTGTGAAGAGATATTTTTAATCTCTTGATTAAAATAGATGTTAATTAATTTAAATAAGAAATTGATCTCTTTCCTAGGCCTCTTCCAATTCTCAGATGAAAAAACATAAAATGTAACGATAGGTATTTTTAATTCTATTGAGCTTTTTACAATTTTTTTAACAGTTTCAACGCCTTTTAAATGACCAAAATTTCTTCCTTTCTTTTTTTTTAACCCCCACCTACCATTACCATCCATGATAAAGGCAACATGGTTAAGTTTGTTCATATCTGGCTGATCTCTTTTTCTTTTTCTATTAAGATATTTTCGATATTTTTTATATTTTCGTCTGTAATTTTTTGAATATTTTTTTCGAAATTTTTATTGTTATCCTCTGAAATTTTTTTATCTTTTAATTTTTTTTTAAGTTCCTCATTTGCTTCTCTTCTTATATTTCTTATTGCAACTTTACTCTTTTCGCCCATATTTTTTAATACTTTAATTAAATCTTTTCTTCGTTCTTCTGTTAGATCAGGAATTCTCAATCTAATTATTTGTCCATCTATCTGCGGATTAATACCTAGATTAGATTTTTGAATTGTATTTTCTATCAAACTTGTATTAGCTTTATCCCAAACTTGAATTGAAATTAGTCTAGCTTCTGGTACGCTGACTGTTGCAAGTTGATCTATTGGCATTAATTGTCCATATACATCAATCTTAATAGTATCTAGCATATTTGTGTTTGCTCTGCCTGTTCTTAAAGTTGAAATATCTTTTTTAAGAGAATGAATACTTTTATCCATTTTAGATGAATAAATTTTTTCGTTAAATTCAGCACTCACCTTTTAGACTCCCTCTCCAACTTTATATCTAACAAAATTTAAAATTTGAAGTGGTTTATTTGCTGAATTTTCTTTAAGTATATCTGACACTTTTTTTTTGGAGTCCATTATCCAAATTTGATTTAAAAGAGAATTATCATTTATAAATTTAGATATTTTTCCTTTTGAAATTTTTTCAGCCATCTCTGCTGGTTTTCCTAAATTGGTTAACTCTGCTTTTATTATCTCTAACTCTTTATCTATAATCTTTTTATCCAAATTATCTTTATCAATTGCCAAGGGATTTGATGCTGCAATATGCATTGCTATTTTATTTCCTATTTCATCATTCTTTCCTTTAATTATTCCATCTAATTTCACGATTGAAACTATTTTACCTATGCCTTTTTCTAAAGCTGAGTGAACATAGTGAAAATTTACACCGCTTGAATTATCGAAATAAGAAGTTCGTCTTATTGTAATTTTTTCTCCGATTTTTGCTATTAAATTGACTAAGTTATCTTTAACCAAAATTCCGTTTGCCATTTTTGAACTATTTAATTTTTCTATGCTTCCTTTATTAGTAAAATTTATCTCAGATAATTCTTTGCAAAAATTTATAAAATCTTTATTTTTTGCTACAAAATCTGTTTCACTGTTTATTTCAATCAATGAGATCTGATTATTTTCCTCTTTAACTAAAGCTAATCCTTCGGTAGCTGATCTGCTCATTTTTTTTGATGCTTTAGCTATTCCTTTTTTTCTTAAAAATTCTACCGATTTTTCTATATCACCTTTTGTTTCATCTAGGGCGTTTTTACAATCTTTAAATCCAACTCCAGTCATTTCTCTTAATTTTTTGATATTATCTAAAAGATCTTTGGACATTTATTGATATGTTGAATTATTTTTCTTTTGTTTTAGATTCTTTTGCATCTGATTTTTCTTCAGATCCTTTTATAAATTTTTCCGCATCTTTGATTGTGTTCTTTAAAAGCTCACAATATAAGTTTATCGATCTTCTTGCATCATCATTGCCTGGTATAGGGAAATCAATTCCAGTAGGATCTGAATTTGTATCTAGCACTGCAACAATAGGAATGCCAAGTTTTTTAGCTTCGGCTACAGCCAAGGACTCTATGTTTGTGTCAATTATAAATATTAGATCTGGTATTTTTTTCATCTCAGATATGCCGCCTAAGGATCTTTGTAATTTTTCTTTTTCTTTACTAAATTTAAGTATTTCTTTCTTTGTAAAGCCTAAATTTTCTTTAGATAGTTGATCGTCTAGTTTTTTTAATCTTTTTATAGAGTTTTGAATAGTATTCCAATTTGTTAACATCCCTCCTAACCATCTATAATTTACAAAATATTGATTAGTTTCTTTTGCTAAGTCACTTACTTGTTCTGATGCTTGTTTTTTTGTTGAAACAATGAGTAGCTTTCCTCCACTTGCTACTACTTTATGAACAGCTGTTAGTGCGCTTTTAAGAAAATCAACAGTTTGAGTTAAATCTATTATGTGTATCGAATTTTTTTCTCCAAAAATATATTTCTTCATTTTTGGATTCCACCTTAAGGTTTTGTGGCCGAGGTGAACTCCGGCCTCTAATAACTGTTTTATATCTACTTTTGGTACGTTCATATTTTTTTCCGGTTAATCCACCACAGTAATTCCGAATATTCGGACCGGTAGGGCAATGCCCTTTTAACTGTGTGCGAAATTTAGACAAGGTATATACAAACAGTCTTAAAAATCAACTGTCTAAACTGTTATTTTTTCAACGTATTTCTTAGCTTTTAGAGCTTTAAGATGATTTAAGTCAAATTTCCTATTTTCTTGTAATGAGAAAAAAGCTTTTTTATTTTGATCTTTAATAACTAAATTAATTTCTGTTTCCCCTTTGCTTGACAGTAGTTTTTTAATCTCGTCAAGATTGCAATCTTTTTTTAATTCAATTGTTACTTTTGAGTAAGGTTTGTTTATTGCCTCATCTAAATTAAGAATTTTTTTGACATTAATTCTTTTTTTTTCAGTTTCCCCTGAAATTTTATCTTTTTGTAAAGTTAAAACGAAAGATTCTGACTCTTTTAATTTGTCTCTGTTGGTAACGAGTATTTCTGCAAACAAAAAAAGTTCAAACTCTACTTGTTTATCACTAAATTTAACAATAGCGTAAGGTGTTCCTTTTACACTTTTTTTTTCTTGTATTGACATAATTGTTCCAGCAACTAAACCTTCATTTTTTTCAGCTTCATAAAATTGATTATAAGAATAGATATTTAATTGATTAAAAATTTCCTCAAATTCATTTAAAGGATGATTAGTTAAATAAAACCCGATTGATTTAAATTCTTCAGCCAGTAGCTCTTTCTGCGTCCAAGGTTTTGAGGGTAAAAATTCAAAACTAATTTGATTTTTTTCTTGATCGTCAAAAAGACTTGACTGATTGTTTTCTTTATCATCGTTAATGTTTTTAATTTTTTGGATAATTTTAGGTATTGATGTTAAAATTTTATTTCGATCTTTGTCGAATTCATCAAATACGCCAGCTTTAGTTAAGCCCTCTAATTGAAGTTTGTTAACATCTTTTGCATTTACTCTATTAATGAAATCAACAAAAGATTTGAAAGAACCATTTTTTTCCCTTTCATTGATGATATTTGATATAGCCTCAAATCCAACATTTTTAATAGCACCTAATCCATAAATTATTTTACCATTAATAGCTTTAAATTCTGAATAGCATTTATTAATTGATGGTTTTACTATTTCAATTTTAAGCTTTTTCAATTCCTCAACAAACTCTCTCAATTTAGAAGTGTTAGTTAGTTCTGTCGACATAGTTGCAGCAATAAAGTCCTCTTTATAATAAGTTTTTAAAAAAGCTGTTTGATAAGCTATTAAAGCATAAGCAGCAGCGTGGCTTTTATTAAAACCGTATTGAGCAAAAGGTTCTATTTTAGTAAAAACAAAATTGGCTACATCTTTTTCTATCCCATTTTTTAAAGCTCCATTTATAAATCTTTCTTTTTGTTTATCTAATTCTGCTTTCTTCTTTTTTCCCATTGCTCTCCGCAATATATCGGCTTCGCCAGCAGTAAAACCTGCTAATGTTTGAGCAATTTGCATAACCTGTTCTTGGTAAATAATTATCCCATAAGTTGGTTTTAATATTTCTTTTAAAGTAGGATGTATATAATCTGGTTCTTTATTTCCATTTTTACAATCATTATAAATAGGAATATTGCTCATCGGTCCTGGTCTATATAAAGCTACTAAAGCAATTATATCATCAAATTTGTTTGGCCTCATTTGCTTTATTGCCTCTCTCATTCCGGCACTTTCAAGTTGAAATAATCCTGTTGTTTCACCTGTGGAAAGCATGGAAAAAACTTTTTCATCGTTATGATTTATTTTACTAATATCTAGATTAATTTTTTTTAGTTTTAATCTCTTTATAGTATTATCGATTACTGTAAGCGTTTTTAAACCAAGTAAATCAAATTTGACTAGTCCAGCATTCTCTGAAGAATACATATCGTATTGAGTAGACGGCAAAGTTAAATTTGAGCTGTGATCAATATATAAAGGGAATTGTTCCGCTAATTTATCTCCAGCGATTACCACTCCTGCGGCGTGTGTAGCCATATTCCGATTTAGCCCCTCTAGTTTCAAAGAAAGCTCTACAAGTTTTTTAACTTTAGCGTTATTTTTCAACTCTTCCTTAAATCTAGGCTCTCGATCAATAGACTCTTTAAGAGTGAGTGGTCTTGATGGATCAAATGGTACCATCTTACAAATTTTGTCTACGTGGCCATAAGATAATCCCAGAACACGGCCAACATCTCTCAAAACCATTCTAGCCTTTAATTTACCAAAAGTTATTATATGGGCTACACCATTTTTATATTTTGTTTTTAAGTATTCGAATACTTGATCTCTTTTCTCCTCACAAAAATCTATGTCAAAATCTGGCATGGATACTCTATCTGGATTTAAAAATCTTTCAAAAATCAGATCAAATTCAATTGGATCTAAATCTGTAATATCTAAGCAATAAGCAACTAACGACCCAGCTCCCGAGCCTCTACCTGGTCCAACTGGAATAGAATTTTTTTTGGCCCATTTAATATAGTCAGAAACTATCAAAAAATAACTAGCGTAATCCATGGAATTAATAATTTCAATTTCATGTAATAACCTATCTTTATATATCTTTTTAATTTTCTCTATTGATTTATTTTTATCTTTTTTTAAAATAAAATTTTTTAATCTATCCTCTAATCCTTGTTCTGCTAATTTTGATAGCTCTTCCTCGGGTGAAACACTTTTGTTACTTGCTATTGAAGGTAAAATTGGTTTTGATTTTTTTGGTTTATAATTAAATCTTAGATGAAAATTATAATTATTTTCCAAAGCTTCAGGTATATCTAAATATAATTTTTCAAGCTCTTCGTTAGATTTTAGATAATGCTGATTACTGTATTTAAATCTATTTTTATCATCCACAAAATTTTTCTCTCCTATACAAACAAGAGCATCATGTGCTTCGTACATTTCCTCATGCAAATAAAAAATTTCTTGAGTGGCTATTAATGGAATTTGTAAAGATTTTGAGATGTTAAGTAAATAATTCTCAAAGTTTTTTTCTTGTAATTCATTATGACGCTGAATTTCTATGTATAACCTATCTTTATAGTTTTTTTTGATACCATTTAAAATTTGTTCAATGTCTTTGAGTTTATTCTTATAAAAGAGTTTGCCAAAAAAATTATTATAATTGCCTGTTAATATGATTAAACCCTCGCTATTTTCTAATAGTTCTTTTAAGCTACATGATGGGTCTGTCGTTTCGCTATTTTTTAAATAGCTGGATGAGGATAACTTAGTTAAATTTTTATATCCTTCTTCAGATGTTGCATAAAGTGTAATTTTTCCAATTACGTCTGAGATATTTAAATTTATTTGAGTTCCTATGATTGGATGAGTGCCGACCTTAGATATCTTTTCAGAAAACTCTAAGGCGCCACAAAGATTATAACTATCAGCTAGACCTATTGATTTAATCTTTTTTAACTTACAATAATCAGCCAAATCATCAATTTTAATGGCACCTTCACAAATTGAATATTGAGTATGAATTTTTAAATGATTAAAATTCTTATTATTAACGAGCATTAACTCGTTTTATATCACCGTTGGAAATTAACAACTTGTAATCTGCCCTGTTGGCAAGTTCTCTATTGTGGGTTGCAAAAATTATTGTTTTTTTTAATTTTTTCAATTTTAAAAAATAAGAAAAAATTTCAAGAGATGTTTTAAAATCTAGATTTCCAGTAGGTTCATCTGCTAAAACTAAATTTGTTTCTGCTATTAAAGCTCTTGCGATTGCTACCCTTTGTTGTTCCCCGCCAGAAAGTTCTTTTGGGAAGTGTAGTGACCTTTCAAGTATTTTGACAGCTTTAAGAATAGTCTGAGCTTTTTTTTTAGCATTAACAAGATTTTCACCTTTTATGATTAGAGGCATCATCACATTCTCAATAGCATTAAAATCATTTAATAAATTATTGTCTTGAAAAATAATTGATATATTTTTTCTTCTAGTCTCGTCCTTTTTTTCATCTGTAAATTTTTTTGTATAAACATCATTTATTTTTATATCTCCTTTGGTAGGTTCATCCAATAAAGCTAATAAGTGAAGCAATGATGATTTTCCAGAGCCAGATGGTCCAACCAAAGCTACTAGATCTCCCTGCTTAATTTTCAAGTTCAAATTGTTAAACAGTGTAACGTTAACATTTGAATGTCTGTAGGTTTTTTTAAGGTTTATAGTTTCTATTAAAATTTTAGTCATATTTTAAAGCTCTAAATGTTTTCATTTTTGAGATTTGTCTTGCTGGAATATAAGAAGCTAGTGCAGAAACTAATAACGACAGTATAGATATTATTAATATAGAATATAAGCTTATTTCGCTAGGTAGTTTTTCTAAGAAATATATATCACTTGGAAATATTTCTAGATTAAAAACTGTTGAGAGAAACATTCTTACTTTTTCAATATTATAGGAAAAAATAATTCCTAAGATAATACCCGATATTGTAGCAAAAAAACCGATTGTAAAACCTGTTAAAAAAAAAGATTTCTTTATTGAACTGTTGTTTAATCCTAAAGTTTTTAAAATAGCTATCTCTTTAGTTTTATTTTTAATTAATATTGTAAGACCTGAAATAATATTAAATGCTGCCACAATAATAATTAAAGTCAGTATTATAAACATGACATTTCTCTCAATTTTTAAAGCACTAAAAAAAGACTTATTCAAGTCTGACCAGGTATAGATAAAATAGTTTTGATTAATTTTTTCGATCTTATTTTTTACCACATTTGCTCTTAATGGATCTTTTAAATAAATTTCCAAATTTTGATCCTCGATTTTCTTATCAAAGATCGACAACACGTCTTCTGTCGTTAAAAAAATGACATTCTGATCAAATTCAACAAAACCAGTATTAAATATTCCTGCTACATTAAAATTTTCTTGCTTTGGCAAATTGCCAAGTGGTGTGCTAACAAAAGCTGAAGACATTAAATTTATTTTATCCCCTGGATTTAAATTCAAATTAAAAGCAAGTTCAGAACCTAAAAAAATGTTATTTCTTTTAAATTTTTCAATATCACCGCTTACAGTATTTTTCACTAAAAATTCTCTCATTTTTTTTTCTTTACTGTTGACGCCTTTAAAAATTACACCCTTGGCTTTTTCATTTATAATTATTATACCTTCGCCTGAATAAGTTTTACTTACAGATATGTCTTTGAAATTTTTTTTTATTTTTTGAATATAATTATTACCAATAGCAAATCCATTTGGTTGAACAACTACGTGTGGATTTAAACCTAAAATTTTATTGGTTAAATCAGTTTTAAACCCATTCATGACTGACATAACGATAATTAAAATTGCTACTCCGAGCATAATGCCCAAAAAAGAAAAAATAGAAATTGTTTTTAGAAAACCTTCTTTTTTTTTAGGCCTGAGATTTCTAGATGAAATTAATCTTTCTACTTTTGTGAACAAAATATTAACTTTTAAGTTTAGACTTTATTTCTTCTAGACTTAACATTTCACTTCCAGAATTTAATTCTTTAAACTCAAATTTATTTTCTTCAGATTTTGATCCCACAATAATTTGAAAAGGTGTGCCTATTAAGTCATGTTTATTAAATTTATTTGACATATTTTCATCAACATCATCTAACAATACGTCAATATTTTGTTTTTTTAAATTTTGATATATTTTTTCAGCTTTTTGGAAGTTTTCTTTATTATTTTTGCTAATGCTAGGAATAATAACCACATCATATGGAGACATTGATCTGGGCCATTTCATTATACCATTATTATAATTTGCCTCTATTGCTGCACCTACGATTCTTGATACTCCAATGCCATATGATCCCATTTTTACAGAGATTTTTTGCCCGCTTTTATCGTCTATTAAACAGTTCATAGGCTTTGAGTATTTATCACCAAAATAAAATATATGACCTACTTCGATGCCTTTAGTTTTTATTTGATTTTTTTTATCAACTTCTTCATTAAATTTTTTTTCATCAAACTTTTCATCTGTCACAGCGTAAAAATTTGTAAAATCTTTTCTCATTTGTGAGAGGGAAATATCGCTAAAATCATATTTATCCAAATTTATTTCAAATATTCTTTTATCTGCATATATTTGACTTTCACCGGTTTCTGCTAAAATTATAAATTCATGTGAAAGATCTCCGCCTATTGGTCCTGTGTCTGCAGCCATTGGAATTGCTTTTAAACCAAGTCTATTAAAAGTTTTAAGATATGAAAAAAACATTTTATTGTAAGATTTTTTTGCTTCTTCATCAGATAAATCAAAAGAATACGCGTCTTTCATAAAAAATTCTTTACACCTCATTACACCAAATCTCGGTCTAATCTCATCTCTAAATTTCCATTGAATATGATAAAGAATTTGCGGAAGTGATTTATATGATTTAATACTTGATCTAAAAACATCTGTTATTAATTCTTCATTAGTTGGTCCATAAAGCATTTCTCTTCCTTGACGATCTTTAATCCTTAGCATCTCCTCTCCGTAATCGTCGTATCTGCCACTCTCTTTCCAAATCTCTGCTGATTGAATAGTTGGCATTAACATTTCTTGAGCTCCAATAGAATTTTGTTCTTCTCTGACAATTTTTTCTATTTTTTTCATAATTTTGTATCCTAGTGGCAGCCATGAATAAATACCTGCGGAAGATTGTTTTATCATTCCGGCTTGTAACATTAATTGATGCGACTTAATTTTTGCCTCAGTAGGTAAATCTTTTGTAATTGGAATAAATAATTTTGATATATACATTTTATTGCAAATATTCTCTTAAATTTAGTAAATCAAACTCTACTAGATAATATATTACAATAAAAATTATTGAAGTGATTATCGTGGTGATTAAAAATTTTTTTGCTATTTTAGGATTTTTTGGAGCTCCAGGATCGACTCCCTCTATTTTCTCTTCAAATTTCACTTTATTTGATTGAATTCCGAAGGGTAGAACAGAAAAAAAAATTATCCACCAAATTAGTACATAAACTATTATTGAGCCGGTTATTCCCACTAAATTCTCGCTATATTAATATTTGTAAAAGGTTTTTTTCCTGTTTTTTCTCTAACGATTCTTCTGCAATTTTGCTTGATAGTTTCGATAAGATTTTTTTGTTGATTTTTATTGTCCAAAGAAAAAGTTCTACAAATATTAAAAATTTCATCTTCCATATCAAAAATAAAGTGTTCTGTATTTTCTTTCTCAGGTATACCTCTGAATGAAATAATTGGTTTTTTTATTTTTCCATTATTTGAAACTAAAATTGTAATTTCTAAATACCCATTAATTGATAAATTTTTTCTATCTCTTATTGATTGAGCGTCTGTTTCTACATTAACACTCCCGTCTAAATAAATTTTACCAGAGGGTGCTTTATCTATAATTTCAGGTTTATCTCCAGGTAATATCTTTATGATATCTCCATTTTCTATTAGTAAAGTCTTAGGAACTTGCATTTCTTTTGCGAATGAAACGTGCTCAGCCATATGTCGATGTTCACCATGAACTGGAATAACACATTGAGGTTTAACCCACTTATACATGTCCTTTAAGTCATCTCTATTTGGATGGCCAGAGACATGAACGAAAGCATTTTCTTCACTTATCATCTCCATGTTGTTCTTTACTATAAGATTTTGTATAGAATATAATTTTTTTTCATTTCCTGGAATTATTTTAGATGAAAAAATAATACAATCACCACTTTCCATAAAAACATCTGGATGCACACCATTAATTATCCTATTCATTGCACCCATAGGTTCTCCTTGGCTACCTGTTGCTAAATATAATATTTTATTTTTTGGAACTTTTTTTGCATCTCTTGGATCTAGTGGTTCAATAAGGCCTTTAAGATAACCACATTTTCTTGCTGCTTTATAAATTCTTTGCATAGATCGTCCTACCAAACAAAGATTTCTTCCTGTTTTTTTTGCGCAATAAAAAACGGATTCCATTCTAGCCACGTTAGATGCAAAAGAAGTTACCAGAATTCTATTAGTTTTAATCTCCATAATCCGTAGCAAACTATCTCTAACATCGGACTCAGAGCCTGCCCTACCTGGACTAAAAATATTTGTTGAGTCACAGATCATTGCAGACACACCGTTTTCACCAATAGATTTCAATTTTTTTTCGTCTATTTGACCCCCAATTAACGGATTGGGATCAATTTTCCAATCACCAGTATGAAGTATTGTTCCTAGAGGAGTTTTAATACTTAGTCCATTTGGCTCTAAGATAGAGTGAGTTAATGTTACAAAGTCGATTTCAAATGCGCCAAGTTTAATTTTACTATTCAAAGGTACAACGTTCAAATAATTGGATATATCAATTTTTTTTTCTTTAAACTTTTCTAAAATTAGAGCAGCAGTGAATGGCGTTGCATAAATCTTACATTTTAAATTGGGCCAGATATGAGCAACTGCTCCGATGTGATCCTCGTGGGCATGTGTTAAAACTATACCAAGTAAATCATCTTTTTTATCAATAATAAATCCTGCATCTGGCATAATCAAATCTATCCCAGGGACAGAGTCATCGGCAAAAGAAACACCCATATCAACAATTATCCATTTTTGATTATCCTCTTTTCCATAAGCGTATAAATTCATATTGCCGCCTATTTCTCCGGACCCACCTAATGGACAAAAAATTAGTTTTTCTTTACTCATATTAATTCTTTATAAACATTTGCTATTCCTTTAACAGTTATATCTTGATCTATAACTACTTTTCTTTTTATCATTTTTTTGAAAAATTTTGCATATCCGCCTGTCAATAAGATTTTACATTTAATTTTATTCTTAGATATTATTTTACTAATTATATTATTTATTAAACCCTCGTATCCCCAAACAAAACCAGCATTAAGAGCTTCGATTGTATTCTTTCCGTAACTATTTTGATTGCTTTTTAAGTTAATCATAGGAAGTAAAGCGGTAGCTTGACTTAAATTTTTTATCGAAAGTTTTACTCCAGGTGCAATTACTCCACCTTCATAAATACCATTTTTAATAAAATCAAAAGTAGTAGCGGTTCCAAAATCTAAAACTAAAGAATTTTTATATTTTTTTGCGCCTATAGCATTCGCTATACGATCTGAACCTAATTGTTTTTTATTTTTAATATTTATTTTAATAAGTTTATTTAAATTTAATTCTTTAATTTCGTAAATTTTGTATTTATTTTTATTTAAATTTTTTTTGATACTTTTATAAACTTTGGGTACAACACTTGAAAATAAAAAAACTGGATTTAAATCTTTATTTATTTTTTTTCTAATAATTGTTTTTATTAGGTTTCCTTTATACATTTTTCTTGTTTCTAAATTATATGACTTTAGTATTCTGTATCTATTATCTAAAACACAAATCTTTGTAAAAGTATTGCCGATGTCTCCAATTAAAAATTTCATAACTTTTTTGTGAATTTTTTTAACTCTGTAAAAGAACTATCCTTAGCTTTAAATAAAAATTTTTCATATATTTTTTTAATCATAGTAAATAGTTTTTTATTATCTATATTTTTATTTACGATTTGTTTCAAAGAAGTTGAAGAAAAACTACTATTTTTTGGATCAAAATTCGTGTTTATTCCAATTCCAACTATTAAATATTTTTTTCCTGCATTGACAACAGTTTCTTGTAATATTCCACAAATTTTTTTCTTTTCAAATAAGAGATCATTTGGCCATTTAATTTTTATTTTATTTGAAAATTGTTTCACAAGAATATTTTTAAAAAGACATGCATTCAAAACTGCAAATTTCTCAAAGCCTACTCTCTTTTTACTTATATCAAAAAAAATTGTTAAAAATAGGTTCCCTTTTTTAGAAATCCACTTTTTTCCCATTGTCCCCCTGCCATGAGTTTGTTTTTCCGATATGATTATTGTTGGTGTGATTTTTTTTTTTTTAATAAGCTTATGAGCTATATCGTTTGTGCTTTTAACACTTTTAAATTTTAGTAACTTCAATTTCATTAATTCAAGAATAATGTACCCACTACATTATTTAAAACTGATGGATATAAGAAAAAAGTTAATAGAATACTGCAACTTATGAGAATTGATAATTTCGCGAATTTATTTTTAGTAACGTCAAAACCTATAATGCTATCATCAAAATAAATAGTCTTAATTATTTTAAGATAATAAAAAGCTGATATCACTGTAGTTAACAATCCTATTATTGCTAAAGCATACATATTTTGTTCGACCACAGCTGTAAAAACATAAAATTTTGCAAAAAATCCACCAAGCGGCGGGATGCCTGCTAAAGAAAATAAAATAATCAAAAAAGAAATTGCTAATAACGGATGTTTTTTTGAAATACCTGATAAGTCTGAAATATTTTCTTTGTACTCACCGTCTTTTTTTAACAAATACAAACATGAAAAAGCCCCGATATTCATTACAACATAAATAGCAATATAAACTATTGCGCTTTCATAACCTGAGATAACACCAGTGGCTACACCAGCCAAAGCGTAACCTATATGTCCTATAGAGCTATATGCTAATAATCTCTTGATATTTTTTTGACCTATTGCTGCGACAGCGCCTAAAATCATCGAAGCTATAGATATAAAGATAATTATTGTTTGCCACTCCATTAGAATTTTTGAAAATGGAATAAACATAAACTTAATCAAAACTGCTAGTCCAGCGACTTTTGGTACTACTGCAAAATAGCTTGTTATTGAAGTGGGTGCCCCTTCATATACGTCTGGTGTCCACATATGAAAAGGAACTGCTGAGACTTTAAATGCAAGACCTACTAAAATAAACACCATTGCAAAAACTGCTCCTGTATTTTCTTTGCCTAGTTCATTCGCAATTAAATCAAAATTAGTCGAGCCCGTGAAACCGTATAATAGAGAACAGCCATACAATAGTAGACCTGATGATAACGCACTTAATACAAAATATTTTATTCCTGACTCTGATGACTTTAAATTATCTCTATCAATTGATGCCAGAATATAAAGTGCTAGTGATTGTAATTCTAAACCTAAATAAAATAAAATTATATCGTTTGAACTCACCATAAAAAACATGCCTAAAATTGATAGCAATACTATTATCGGATACTCAAATTTTCCCAATCTATTATCTAAGATAAAATTTTTTGATGAATTCAGCACAAATAAACTTGAAACAAGTATTAATACTTTAAAAAAGTTTGAAAAAGCATCTCGTGCGAAACTTTCTAAAAATATTTTTTCAGTATTATTTGAGCTATTTAAAATAATGGCGATAGTTAATAAAATTATCAATGAGCTTAAATTAAAAATTAAATTAAAACTATTTTTGATAAAAACTCCAATCATCAAGATTGAAAATATTGACAAAGTTAAAAAAATTTCTGGAAGTAGTATATTTAAATTATTTATCATATAATTTTAATTGTTTATCTTTATTGCCATCTCATAATTGTTAATTAAATTATCTACTGAAATGTTCAAAGTTTCCATTAAAGGCGCAGGATAAAAACCAAAAAAGATTACTAATATAGCTAATACAATTAACATTAAAAATTCAGATTTATTTATGTCTTTTAAATCTTTAATTTGATCATTTTTTACCTGGCCAAAAATAACTCTTTTAGTAAGCCAAAGCATATATGCAGCGCCTAATACGACACCAAATGTTGCTAACATTGCTACTAGATAATTTTTTTGAAAAGCCCCTGTTAAGACTAAAAACTCACCTAAAAAACCAGAGGTTCCTGGGAGACCTAACCCGGCTAGGGCAAAAACTACAAATAAAAAAGAATATTTTGGTAAATAAGTTACTAAACCACCATATGAACTTATCATTCTAGAATGCATTCTGTCATATACAACCCCAACGCAAAGAAATAATGCCGCTGAAATCAATCCGTGACTAATCATTTGAAAAATACTTCCTTCAATTCCTAACTTTGTAATTGTAAAAATTCCAAGAGTTACATAACCCATATGAGCTACGGAAGAATATGCAATCAATTTTTTCATATCATCTTGCATTAAAGCAACTAAAGAGGTGTAAATAATTGCAATAATACTCAGCGTATAAATTAATGGTGTAAAATATTCTGAAGCAATTGGAAACATTGGTAGTGAAAATCTTAAAAAACCATAACCAGCCATTTTTAATAGTATAGCGGCTAGAATGACTGATCCAGCGGTAGGCGCTTCTACGTGAGCATCAGGTAACCAGGTGTGAACTGGCCACATTGGCGTTTTTACAGCAAAAGAGCTAAAAAAGGCTAGCCAAAGTAAGTTTTGATATTCTTTAGGTATTTTAATTTCATAAATTTGAGTAATGTCTGTTGTTCCTGTTATCCAATAGATTGAAATAATAGCAACAAGCATCAAAACTGATCCTAAAAGAGTATAAAGAAAAAATTTAAAAGCTGAGTAAACTCTTCTTGGCCCACCCCAAACCCCTATAATTAAAAACATTGGAATTAATCCAGCTTCAAAAAATAGATAAAACACTACTAAATCTAATGAACAAAAAACTCCAATCATAAAAGTTTCTAATATTAAAATTGCTACTAAGAATTCTTTAATTCTATCTTTGACGCTGTTAATGCAAGAAATAATACATATTGGTGTGATTAATGTTGTAAGTAGAATAAATAGAATTGAAATTCCATCTACTCCTAATTTAAATTTTATAAAATCGTTTATCCAAGATTGTTCCTCTAAAAATTGAAAATCTGGTGATGTCAAATCCATCGAATACCAAACAAATAAAGATAATATAAAAGTTACTAAACTGCTAAACAAAGAGATGTAAATTGCACTATTGTTATTTTTTTGTGCTCTAGATAAAAATATAAATAAGGAACTAATTAATGGTAAAAATATAAGAGTAGATAATATCGGAAAGTTCATTTTCTAATTTAAAATCAAATAAGTGAGTAGAATTGATAGTCCAATTAGCATCACAAAAGCATAATCGTATATAAAACCTGTTTGAAATATACCCGCTTTATCAGAAAGTTTTTTTATTATTTTAGAAATACCGTCTGGTCCAAATCTATCTATAAAACCTAGGTCACCTTGTTTCCAGAAAAACGAACCAATTTTTTTAGCAGGCTTTACAAATAAATAATCGTATAGTTCGTCTATATACCATTTATTAAGTAAAAAATTATAGAGTGGTGAGTTAGTATTCTTAAATTCCTCTAAAATTTTGGTATTAGAAATAAAATAATAATATGAAATAGGAATAGATATAACTACTAAAACTGGCGTTAAAATTAAAAACCATAAAGGGATTGAGTCATGTTTTATTTCTTCTAAAAAAAATATAGATGAATTCCAAAAATCATTGCTATGATGCCCAATAAATATCTCTTTAAAAAAATATCCAGAAAAAACTGCGCCTATAGCTAAAAATAACAAAGGACCTAACATTATAAAAGGAGATTCATGGGTTTCGTTGATTGGAATTTTTAGATTATTGTATGGACCGTGAAATGTTTTAAAAATTAGTCTCCAAGAATAAATTGAAGTTAAAAAGGCTGTTAAGATTCCAATTGTAGCTGCATAATTTCCCAAGGATGAATTTTTTAAATAAGCAAACTCAATAATTGCATCTTTTGAGTAAAAACCTGACAAAAAAGGAAATCCAGTTAATGCTAAAGTTCCTATCAACATCAGAACATATGTATAGGGTAGTTTTTTTCTTACACCACCCATATTTCTTATATCTTGTTCGTCTTTGAAGGCATGAATGACTGAACCTGAGCCTAAAAACAATAAAGCTTTAAAAAAGGCGTGGGTGAATAAATGGAACATTGCTACATGATATGCTCCCACTCCCGCAGCAAAAAACATATAACCTAATTGACTACATGTGGAATAGGCTACAATTTTTTTAATATCATTTTGAACAAGAGCAACAGAAGCAGCAAAGATCGCTGTGATCATCCCAACTATTGTGACAAGATTTAAAGCTGTTTGTGAGAATTCGAATAAAGGAGAACATCTAACAACTAAAAAAACACCAGCTGTTACCATTGTAGCTGCGTGAATTAAAGCCGAAACCGGTGTAGGCCCCTCCATAGCATCCGGCAACCAAGTATGTAATAAAAATTGAGCAGATTTACCCATCGCTCCAATAAATAAAAATAAACAAATCAAAGTTAATAAAGATGTCTCAATTCCAAAAAAAGTTAATTTTTTTTCTACAAATTGAGGAGCTAAACTGAATACTTCTTGAAAATTAATTGTTCCAAAATAAAAAAATATTAGAAAAATTCCAATAGCTAAACCAAAATCTCCAACTCTATTTACAATAAATGCTTTAATTGCTGCGTTATTTGCACTTTCTTTCTTGTACCAAAAACCAATTAATAAATAAGAACAAAGACCAACTCCCTCCCAACCGAAAAATAATTGAAGAAAATTATCTGACACCACAAGTACTAACATTGAAAATGTAAATAATGATAAGTACGACATAAACCTAGGTTTATGAGGATCGTGACTCATGTAGCCAATGGAATAAATATGCACCAATGCTGAAACAAAAGTGACGACTACAAGCATAACTGAGCTCAAAGGATCTATATTTATAGACCAATTCGCAACAAAACTTCCTGAACTAATCCATTCAAATATTTCATAATTTCCATAAGTATTTTTTTGAATTCCATTCCAAAACAAAGTAATTGAAAATACGGCCGAAATACTGACGAACAAACTAGTAATAATTTCAGAAAAATATTTTATTAAAGATTTTCCTAAAAATCCTAGTATAGAACCAACCAAGGGCAAAAAAATAATAGCGTACTCCATTTACCCTTTCATTCCGTGGATATCTTCAACTCTTATAGAGCCTTTATTTCTATAATAAATAACAATAATGGCTAATCCTATAGCTGCTTCCGCTGCAGCTACAGTTAAAATCAACATTGTAAATATTTGTCCAAGTATATCGCCAGAGAAAATTGAAAATGATATTAGGTTAATATTAACTGCTAGAAGTATTAATTCAATAGACATTAATATTACAATTATGTTTTTTCTATTTAAGAATATTCCAATGACACCAAGAAAAAATATGATAGCGCCTAGTGACAAATAATGACCCAGTCCTATTTCAATCATCTATTTTTACCCCTTTATTGTTTTCTACATTTATAAGTTCAATTGAAGTTGATGGATCTCTGGAGATTTGTTTCAAATAACTTTGTTTTTTTACACCTTTTCTTTGCCTAAACGTTAAAAGTATAGCTCCAATCATTGATAGTAAAAGTATAATTCCAGCTAATTGGAAAAATAAAATATAATCAGTGTACATAACTAATCCTATCTGATGAGTGTTTGAAATATTTGATAAATTTAGCGTGCTGCTTGACATAAGATCATCTTTATATTTCCAACCACCAACAACTACTAATAATTCTAAAAGTATTAAAACACTTACTATTAATCCTATTGGTATATGAGTCGATTTTTTTCCAATAAACCAAGATTGTTTTTGTTCAGCTACGTTAAGCATCATAACTACAAATAAAAACAGCACTGCAACAGCACCAACATAAACAATTAAAATTATCATTCCTAAAAATTCTGCACCTACCATTATAAAAAGGCAGCCAACTGATATAAAATCTAAAATTAAAAAGAAAACCGAGTTAACAGTATTTCTTGATGTAATTACCATCAAAGATGAAAAAATTGCGATAATTGAAAAAAAATAAAAAAATATGGAGTGAGCTAACATTTATCTATAAGGTTTATCTAGCTTAATATTCTTAGCTAAAACTGACTCCCATCTATCTCCATTGTCTAATAATTTTTGTTTATTGTAATAAAGTTCTTCTCTAGTTTCTGTTGCAAATTCAAAGTTGGGTCCTTGCACTATTGCATCTACAGGACAAGATTCTTGACACAAACCACAATAAATACACTTCAACATATCAATATCATATCTTGTAGTCTTTCTGCTTCCATCTTCTCTTTCAGCTGACTCAATAGTAATAGCTTGAGCGGGACAAACAGCTTCACAAAGTTTACAGGCTATACATCTTTCTTCTCCATTTGGATATCTTCGTAAAGCGTGCTCTCCTCGCATTCGGGGGCTAATTGGTCCTTTCTCAAATGGGTAATTAACAGTTTTAGATTTTTTAAACATTTCTTTTACAGCCATTGATAGACCTTTAATAAACTCAATTAAAAAAATAGTTTTAAAAATTCGGCTTAGTGTCATTAAAAATTTCCTTTAGGTAATTTATCAAAATAAAATAAAAAACTTGAAGTTAATACTAAGTATATCAACGAAAAAGGTAGAAAGATTTTCCATCCTAGTCGCATTAGTTGGTCGTATCTATATCTTGGTACTATTGCCTTTATTAGAGCAAATAAAAAAAATAAAAATAAAATTTTTAAAATCATCCAGATTGGAGCGGGCACTAAATTAAATGGATAAATATCAATAATTGGCAACCATCCTCCCAGGAAAAGAATAGTGCCCATTGCACACATTAAAAGAATATTTGCATACTCACCAAGCCAAAACATAGCATACATCATTCCAGAATATTCAGTTTGATATCCCGCAACTAACTCAGCTTCGGCTTCAGGTAAATCAAAAGGGGGTCTATTAGTCTCTGCCAAAGCAGAAATAAAAAAAATAACGAACATTGGAAAAAGAGGAATTACATACCATAATTCACTTTGCGCTAAAACTATATCTTTTAAGTTTAGCGAACCAACGCACAGTAAAACGTTTATAATTATAATCCCAATTGATACTTCGTAAGAAACCATTTGAGCAGCTGATCTAATAGCTCCTAAAAATGGATATTTTGAATTCGATGCCCATCCACCCATAATTATTCCATAAACACCTAAAGATGAAACAGCAAATAAATATAGTACACCTACATTGATATCCGATAATACAAAATTTTCACTCATTGGAATTACTGCCCACGATACGAGAGCAAGTGTCATGGTTACAATTGGAGCCAATATAAATACTGTTTTATTAGAACTAGCTGGAATAATTATTTCTTTGAAGATATATTTTAAGGCATCTGCTATTGTCTGTAGTAATCCAAAAGGACCTACAACGTTTGGTCCTTTTCTTTTTTGAACTAGACCCCAAACTCTTCTATCTAGCCAGACAATCATAGCTACTGAAACAAGTATTGGAACTAACAAAAAGAGAATTTTATAAACTTCTTGCCCTAAAATTTCTATATATTCTACCATTAGTTATTAGTCCCATCTTTTTTTATTTTTTGTCGAATTTGTCTACATTCACTCATGGTTTTTGATGAACGCGAAATTGAATTTGTATAGTAATAATCTAGTTCCCTTATAAAGATTCTTTCACTATAGAAACTTTTCTCAATTATATCTTTTTTTACTTTAGTTTTTTTTGGTAAATCATTTAAAGCGGTAAAGTTAGGCACAATCTTAAGGACTTCTTTTCTTAACTCATCAATTTTTGAAGATTTTTCTGAAAAACCTAATTTTTTAAGTATCCTGTTAAATATTTTCCAATCTTCAAGAGAGTCACCAATTGGGTAAGATGCTTTTTTACATTCTTGTATTCTACCTTCTAAATTTTCATACAAACCATTTTGTTCTGTATAAGTTGCGCTTGGAAATATAATATCTGCTATTTCTGCACCTCTATCTCCATGACTTCCTTGATATACAATAAACTCATTATCTTTTTTCAAATCTAAATTATCTGAACCTAGCAAATATAAAAGTTTAAATTTTTTATTATTCAAATTATCAAAAAAAGATAAGTCTTTTTCTTCTTGATTTTGTATAATTTTTAAATCTAACAAACCTACTGTAGAGGCATTTTGTGAAAGTATATTTAATCCATTCCAAGTTTCACTAATTAAATTGTTATCGTTAAGAAGTTTCTTAAATCCCTCGAAAATATATCCTCCACTTTTTAACTCTAGTGCCGACTCTCCTATAATAATTATTGGTTTTTTTGCTGATAAGATTTTTGGAGAAAAATCATGATCTTTATTTAGAATTTTTTTAATATCGTCGGTGCTATCACCGATTATCTTATAATCATAAGTTAAATCACCTGGATTTCCTATTGAAAAAATTGGAATTTTTTTTTGTACAAATGTTTTTCTTATTCTCGCATTTAACATTGTCGCCTCATGTCTAGGATTAGTTCCAACAAGTAGTATTAAATCTGATTCCTCAATTCCTGCGATTGAAGAGTTAAAGATATAATTCATTTTTTCATCAGAATTTATATAAATATTTTTTTCTCTAAACTCCAAATTTTTACTTTGCAGTATTTCGAAGAATTTCTTAAAACTTAAGGCATTTTCCATATTCACCATATCACCAATGTGACCAGCTATTTCGCTTGGTTGTATTGATTGGATTTTAGAAACCAAAAGATCT
>CACOAB010000002.1:25000-88592 GCA_902625125.1 uncultured Pelagibacteraceae bacterium | reverse complement strand
TTGTCAAATACATTGTCCATTAAGCAATAACATACCTGATTGGTTAAAGTTAACTGCAGAAGGCAGACTTAAAGAGGCTTATGAAGTATCACAAAGCACAAATAATATGCCAGAAGTTTGCGGTAGGATTTGTCCTCAAGACAGACTTTGTGAGGGAAATTGTGTAATTGAACAATCAGGTCACGGAACGGTCACTATAGGTTCAATTGAGAAATATATTACAGATACTGCTTGGGAAAAAGGTTGGGTTAAACCTTTCAAAGTAAAAAGAGAATTAAAACAATCAGTTGGAATTATAGGCGCAGGTCCTGCAGGAATGGCTTGTGCGGAAGAGCTTAGAAAATCAGGTTATCAAGTAACTATTTATGATAGGTATGATAGGCCTGGCGGGCTATTAATTTACGGAATTCCAAATTTTAAATTAGAAAAGTTTGTTGTTGAAAGAAGAACAAAGCTTTTGAAAGAGAGTGGCATACAGTTTGTGCAAAATTTTGAAGTAGGTAAAGATAAAACTTTGTATGAGCTTAGAGAAAAACATGACGCAATTTTAATTGCTACTGGAGTTTATAAAGCTAGAGAAATAGATATACCTGGCCATAATCTTAAAAATATTTTTCCAGCAATGGATTTTCTTACCGCATCCAATAGGAAAGGATTAGGTGATGAAGTAAAATTATTTGACGACGGTACATTAAACGCTGAGGGAAAAGATGTTGTTGTAATTGGCGGAGGAGATACAGCTATGGACTGTGTTAGGACATCAGTTAGACAAAAAGCTAAGACGGTAAAATGTTTATACAGGCGTGATCGGGAAAACATGCCGGGCTCAGCAAGAGAGGTAGGAAATGCTATTGAAGAGGGAGTGGAATTTGTTTGGTTGACCAGTCCTAAAAGTTTTGTTGGTGATACACATGTTAAAGCTGTTGAAGTAAATAAAATGAAATTAGGAGAACCAGATTCTTCAGGCAGACGAAGACCTGAAATTGAAAAAGGATCTGAGTATAAAATTTCTGCAGATCTTGTGATTAAATCATTAGGATTTGATCCGGAAAATTTGCCAAAATTATTTAATGCGAAAGAATTAGTGATTTCTCAATGGGGTACAATTAAGATTGATTTAAAATCAATGGAAACTAATCTCGATGGTGTTTTTGCTGCAGGTGATATTGTAAGAGGTGCCTCTTTAGTAGTGTGGGCAATAAGAGATGGAAGAGATGCCGCAACACAAATAGATAAATTCCTTAAATTAAAAATTAATAAAAATAAATCTGAAGTAGCAGCTTAACTTGATGAAAAATTATAAAAAAAATAAAAAAATTTTAGAACAAAGTTTTAACTACAAAGCAGAAATGGAGCATGACGCTTGCGGTGTCGGGCTAATTGCATCAACCAATGGTAAGAAATCTAGAAAAATTGTTGACTTTGGAATTGAAGCATTAAAAGCTATTTGGCACAGAGGTGCAGTAGATGCTGATGGAAAATCAGGCGATGGTGCAGGTATACAAATTGAGATAGCTCCAGATTTTTTTAAAGAAAAAATTTTATCAACCGGTCACACTCTTGATGAAAATAAGAGGATCTGTGTTGGAATGGTATTTCTTCCGAGAACAGATTACTCCGAGCAAGAAAAATGTAGAGAAATTATTGAGACCGCGCTTCTATCTGAAAATTACTATATATACGGTTGGAGACAGGTTCCCATTAATCCAAGTGTACTCGGTAAAACAGCAGATCAAAATCGACCAGAAATAGCTCAAGTAATGTTTAAAAAAAATGAGACGTTACTAACTAATGATCTTGAACGAGATTTGTTTGAGACAAGAAAAAAAATTGAAAAAGTAGCACGGGATAAACAAATCAAGGACTTTTATATTTGCTCATTCAGCTCGAGATCAATTGTTTACAAAGGAATGTTTTTAGCTGAAATGTTATCCGAGTTTTACCCGGATCTGAATGATAAAAAGTTAACTTCTAGATTTGCAATTTTTCATCAAAGATACTCAACTAACACCTTTCCTAGTTGGGATCTAGCTCAACCTTTTAGAACGCTAGCACATAATGGGGAGATAAATACAGTTAAGGGAAATATCAACTGGATGAAGATACACGAGCAAGATATGTCAAGTCCACTCTTTAAAGATGTAAAAAATTTAAAACCAGTTATTAGAAGTTCCTCCGACTCGGGTGCTCTTGATAATGTTTTTGAACTTTTAACTCATTCAGGAAAATTAGCTCCGTTAATTAAATTAATGATGATCCCAGACTCATGGTCGAAGAGAAGTAAAACAGTACCAAAAAATCATCAAGATTTATTTAACTTTTTAAACAGCACTATTGAACCATGGGATGGTCCAGCCGCTATTTGTGCGACAGATGCCAAATGGGTTTTGGCTTCTTCCGATAGGAATGGGTTAAGACCTCTTAGATATTCAATTACTTCAGACGACTTATTTTTTGCAGGATCAGAAACTGGTATGATAAAAATTCCAGAAGAGAAAATTATTGAGAAAGGAAAACTCGGTCCGGGTCAAATAATTGCAATTGATTTAAAAAAGGGAAAATTATTTAAAGACAAAGAAATAAAGGATCTTTTAGCTAAAGATTATAAAAAATATAATAAACAAATCATAGATTTAGAGAAAAAAATATCCTCTGAAGATGAAAAGCCAAATTTTTTAAGCGATGACTTAAGAAAAAGACAGTACTTGTCAGGCCTGAGTATAGAGGACTTAGAGTTGATACTTCACCCAATGGCTGAGGAAGGTAAAGAGGCATCGGGTTCAATGGGCGATGATACACCCGTAGCAGTTTTATCTAGTCACTTTAGACCTGTCTCACATTATTTTAGACAAAACTTCAGCCAAGTAACAAATCCTCCAATAGACTCTTTAAGAGAAAATAAAGTCATGAGTTTAAAAACAAGGTTTGGAAACCTAGGAAATATCTTAAATTTCGACAATCTTACCGAAGAAAATATTTATGTTTTAGATAGTCCAATATTAATTAACTCACAATTTAAAAAGTTTAAAAAATTTTTTTCTAAAAAATTAAAAGTAATTGACTGTACTTTCGATATTGGGAAATCTCTTAAAGAAAGAATTGAGTCAATAAGAGAAGAAGCAGAGACAGCTGTTAGAGAAGGAAGCACTTGCTTAGTATTATCTGATAAAGATATTTCAAATCAAAAAGCGAGCATTCCAAGTATACTAACTGTAGGAGCAGTTCATTCTCACTTGGTAAAACATGGTTTGCGAGGATATTGTTCTCTGAATGTTGAGTGTTCTGATGCAATGGACACCCACTCGTTTGCTATTTTAATAGGAGTTGGCGCTACAACAGTAAATCCATATTTAGCAATAGATAGCATTTATCAAAGATTTGAAAAAAAATTATTTGGTAAGTCTGACTTTGAAACGTGTGTTATCAAATTTAAAAAATCAATTGATGCTGGTCTTTTAAAGATTATGTCAAAAATGGGCATCTCAGTAATTAGCTCTTATAGAGGGGGATGTAATTTTGAGGCAGTGGGTTTAAGTAGAGCAATTGTTTCAGATTACTTTCCAGGAATGTCCTCAAGAATTTCAGGAATAGGTATAATCGGAATCGAGAAAAAAATCAAAGAGCTACATGAAAAATTTAATGCCAAAAATATATTCACTCTGCCTATTGGTGGCTTATATAGATATAGAAAAAGTGGAGAAGATCACCAATACCAAGGAAAATTAATTCATTTATTGCAAAGCGCTGTAGGTAGCGGCTCATACGAACTATATAAAAAGTATTCAGCTGGAATTCATAATTTACCTCCAATTAATATAAGAGACTTACTAGAATTTAAAAAACAGAGAAAACCTATTGATATTAAAGAAGTAGAGCCAATTGAAGAAATTTTAAAAAGATTTGGAAGTGGAAGCATGTCTCATGGAGCGCTATCAGCAGAAGCTCATGAAACTTTGGCAGTGGGAATGAATAGAATTAAAGGCGCCTCTTGTAGCGGAGAAGGGGGCGAGGACGCAAAAAGATTTAAAATATTACCTAACGGAGATAGCGCAAACTCAAGAGTGAAACAAATTGCGTCTGCTAGATTTGGAGTAACTGTTGATTATTTAAATAACGCTAACGAAATAGAAATTAAAATTGCTCAAGGAGCTAAACCAGGTGAGGGAGGACAGCTACCAGGTTTTAAGGTTACAAAAGAAATAGCACGATTAAGACATTCGACGCCAGGTGTAACTTTAATATCACCACCACCACATCACGATATTTATTCTATAGAAGATTTAGCCCAACTAATTTATGATTTAAAACAAATCAATCCAGGTGCTAGAGTTGGAGTCAAATTAGTTGCATCAACTGGTATTGGAACAATAGCTGCAGGTGTAGCAAAAGCAAAAGCAGATATCATTTTGATTTCAGGTCATTCTGGAGGAACTGGTGCTAGTCCCCAAACAAGTATTAAGTATGCAGGTATTCCTTGGGAGATGGGTTTAACAGAGGCAAACCAAATTCTTACATTAAATAATTTAAGACATAACGTTACTTTAAGAACGGATGGGGGATTAAAAACTGGTCGCGATGTTGTGATGGCCGCAATGATGGGAGCAGAAGAATATGGAATGGGTACATCATCTTTAGTTGCAATGGGATGCATAATGGTGAGACAGTGTCATTCAAACACATGTCCAGTTGGAGTTTGCAGTCAAGATGAAGCTTTACGAGAAAAATTTACTGGCACACCAGAAAAAGTCGTAAATTTATTTAAGTTTGCAGCAACAGAGGTAAGAGAAATTCTCGCTTCTCTTGGATTCAAATCAATTAATGAAATTATAGGAAGAACAGATTTATTAACTCAGGTAAATAAAGGTGCATCTAACTTAGATGATTTAGATTTAAATCCACTATTAGTTCAAGCTGATCCGGGCGAAAACCTAAGATATTGTAAAGACAAACATATAAATAAAGTACCAGATACTCTCGACGAAAAGATTTGGTCTGAGATAAAAGATAAGATTAAAACAGACTCAAAAAATAAATTTCATTATGAGATAGAAAACACTTCAAGATCAGTAGGAACAAGATTATCTCATCATATTTATAAAAAATTTGGTAACAATAAATTAGATGAAAATACGGTTAATATTAATCTAGTAGGTTCAGCGGGACAATCTCTTGGCGCTTTCTTAACTAAAGGAATTAAACTTATTGTTGAAGGGGACTGCAATGATTATGTTGGTAAAGGATTATCTGGAGGGACTATCGTTGTATATCCATCTCCAAAAAGTTCATTAATTTCAAACGAAAATACAATAATAGGAAACACTGTTCTTTATGGAGCAACTTCAGGAAAACTGTTTGCGTCTGGACAAGCGGGAGAGCGATTTGCAGTTAGAAACTCTGGAAGTTTTTCAATCGTTGAAGGATGTGGAGCCCATGGTTGTGAATACATGACTGGTGGAACAGCTATAATACTAGGCGAAGTAGGTGACAATTTTGGAGCAGGAATGACAGGTGGAATGGCATTTGTTTATGATGATAATAATACATTTGAAAATTTTGTTAATCCGACTTCAATAGTTTGGCAAGAAGTTGAAACAGATTACTGGAAGAAGTTTTTGAAAGAAAGTTTAGATACTTTTGTCAAAGAAACAAATTCAAAAATTGCTCAGAAGATATTAAATGACTTTGATAATGAACTTAAAAAATTCAAACAAATTTGCCCGATAGAAATGCTTGATAAATTGGACAATCCTATAAGTTTAAGATCTCATACCAAGAAAGCAGGTTAATGAGTAAAACTAAAGTCTTTTGCTTTGGCTTTGGCCAAGTTGCAGAAAGTTTCATTAATAAGTTAATTAACGAAAAAAAAGACTTTGATTTAAGTGTTACTTCTAGAAAGGAAACTCATCAGATAGAATTTAATAATATTAAAATAAATTCATACCAATTTACTGAAGACAAGTTTGATAACTCTATAAAAAAAAAGATAGAGGAATCAGATTACATTTTAGTTTCTATTCCGCCTATTGATGGTAAAGATATTGTAGTAAATTACCTTGATACAAATCTAAAAGAAATAATAAATTGTAAATGGATTACATATTTATCAGCAACCAGTGTATACGGGGATCATAAAGGTGATTGGGTTAATGAAGATAGCGTTACTCAACCTACATCAAACAATGGGATAAGTAGATTAGAAGCAGAAAAAAACTGGAAAAGTTTATCAAATAAAAAAAATTATCCGCTTCAAATTTTTAGATTAGCTGGCATATATTCGAATGATTTTAATATTTTGAAAAGATTAAAAAGTGGCAAAGCACAAATTGTAGATAAAAAAAATCACTTTTTTTCAAGAATTCATGTTGAGGACATAGCTAGCATTTTATTTAAGTCTCTTGATAATTTTAAAAATAATGAAATTTATAATATTTGTGATGATAAACCTGCATCGCAATTTGAAGTAGCAGCCTACGGTGCAAAATTACTAGAACTGGAGAAACTTAATTCAGTAAAACTCGAGGAAGTTGAAAGCGAAATGTTAAGAAATTTTTATAAAGACTCAAAAAAAGTAGACAATAAAAAAATGAAAGAGTTTTTTAATCACAAATTAAAATACCCAACGTATGTTGAAGGACTAAATTATATCTTTAACAACACTTTTTAATTCTTTAATTATTTTTTTTAAAGGAAGTTGATTTGACAAACTATGGTCCCCGTTTTTAATTATTACTAACTTCTTTTGTGCATTCGGAAATACCGAAAGGACTTTTCTTGAAAAAGATACCGGCACAACTTCATCTTTGCTACCATGTACCATCGTTACTTTAATTCTAGACTTTATTTTTTTAGATAGGATTTTATTTTTTCTTCCATCTTTAATTAGCTGGAATGTAATAGGATATTCATATTGCCCGTTCTTAATAAGACTTAATCCTTTAGTAATAATTTCATTTTTATTTTTTTTTGGAAATTTTTTCCACATTAGTCTTTCAAGAAATTCGGGAGCTGAGCCTATGCCAACAAAACCTACAATTTGATTTTCAAAATATCTGAATTGATTTAAAGAAATCCATGCTCCCATGCTTGACCCAACAAGTATAAATTTATTCTTTTTAACGATTTTTTTAATTGAATTCTTAGCATCATTAGACCATTTGGTTATATTTCCTTTTGTAAATTTACCCGATGACTTACCGTGTCCTGAATATTCTATAGCTAGAAAACCCAATTTATTTTTTACAGCGTATTTTTTAAAGGCATGAGGTTTTTCTCCATCAATATCAGACATAAAACCAGGAAGAAAAACAATATAGAGATTTTTTTTATAATAATTGTCTATAAATCTCAGTTTTTTTGTCTTTGAAAATTTTAAGTATTTGAATTTTTTCATATAAAAATATTTTAGTGCTATTATATAACAAATAACATGACTACTAAAATAAATGTTCTTCAAGTTATACCTAAGCTTGGTTATGGTGGGGCAGAAACAGGTTGCTATGATATTGCTCATTTTCTCTCAGAAAATGAATGTGGTTCCTTTTTGGTCACATCTGGTGGAGCATTATTAAAGTTTATAAAAAAAGATAAGGTAAAATTATTCAGATTGCCTGTGCATTCTAAAAACCCCCTTTTAATTATATTTAATACTTTAGTTTTAGTAATTTATATTATCTTATTCAAAATCAATATTGTGCATGCAAGAAGTCGAGCACCTGCATGGTCATGTTATTTTGCATCACTTATCACAAAAAGAGTTTTTGTAACGACATTTCATGGAACTTATAACTTTAAGAGTAATTTTAAAAAATTTTACAACAGTATAATGCTAAGAGCAAAATTAACTATTGCTGGATCAAATTTTATTTTTAGCCACATTAATGAAAATTATGGCGAGTATTTAAGCAAAGACAAAAAACTCAGAGTAATTTTTAGAGGAATAAATATAGATTATTTCAACTCAAAAAATATATCAGTTTTGAAACAAGAAAAACTTAAAAAGGAATGGGATTTGTATTCAAATAAATTTACTATACTTTTACCTGGAAGACTTACTTATTGGAAGGGGCAAGAAAAATTTATCGAAGCTTTAAATATACTAATTGAAGATTACGATACTTCGAATTTTCAAGCAATAATACTCGGATCAGATCAAGGAAGAAAAGTTTATTCTAAAAAATTGATTAATTTAGTACAAAGATATAATTTAAATAAAAAAGTAAAATTTATAAACCATTGTAATGAAATGCCCTTAGCTTACTCACTAGCTGATGTAGTAATCTCTGCATCAATAGAACCAGAAGCATTCGGCAGAGTTTCAGTCGAGGCTCAGGCTATGGGAAAACCAATTATTGCAAGCAATATTGGAGGATCTAAAGAAACAATTATTAATAAAAAAACTGGTTTTTTGTATAAGTACGATGACCCGAGGGAACTTGCTAAAAGTTTAAATACTGTTATTCAATTATCACCGGATGAATTAAAATCTATGGGAAATGAGGGTAGAAAAAATATTACTAAAAAATTTGATGTTGAAACAATGTGCCAATCTAATTTAAAAGAATATAAAAGATTGATTAAAAATTAATGCCAATAATTCAATTATTAGACGGAAAAAAGATAGACTTTGAAGAGTCTATTTCTGGATTTGATTTAACAAAAAAAATTAGTAAGTCACTCGAAAAATCTGCATTGATTATGGAGGTTGATGGGGAATTAAAAGATTTGAGTCACACAATTAAAAAAGACTCTAAAGTAAGAATTATTACATCTCAGGATAAAGAGGGTTTAGAAGTGATAAGACATGATGCAGCTCATATCATGGCAATGGCTGTACAAGAGCTATACCCCGGCACACAAGTAACAATCGGGCCTGTAATAGAAAATGGATTCTATTACGACTTTGCGAGAAAAGAACCATTTACAAGCGAGGATTTATTTAACATAGAAAAAAAAATGTCCGAAATAATTGATAGGAATGTAAAAACAAGAAGAGAAGTTTGGAAAAGAGATCAAGCGATATCTCACTTCAAGAAGATTGGAGAAAAATATAAGGCTGAAATTATTGAGAGCATACCTGAAAATGAGGAGCTATCTGTTTATCATCATGGAGATACTTGGCACGATTTGTGTAGAGGTCCACATTTAGCTTCATCTGGTAAAATAGGGAAGGCATTTAAGTTGACAAAAGTATCTGGTGCTTATTGGCGAGGCGACTCCAACAATGAAATGCTCCAAAGGATTTATGGAACTTGTTGGAGCTCAAAAAAAGAGCTTGATGCTTATTTACATCGATTAGAGGAAGCTGAGAAAAGAGATCATAGAAAACTCGGCAAAGAAATGGATTTATTTCACTTCAGAGAGGAGAGCCCAGGTGCAGTATTTTGGCATGAGAAAGGTTGGTTATTATTTCAAAGGTTAGTTGAATACATGCGAGCCAAACAAAGATTAGCCGGCTATAAAGAAATTAATACACCTGAACTATTGGACAAAACTTTATGGGAAAAATCTGGCCATTGGGACAAATTCGGAGAACACATGTTTACATCTGAAACACCAGATGAAAAAACATTTGCTGTAAAACCAATGAATTGTCCAGGATGTGTTCAGATATTTAATCAAGGTTTAAAAAGTTATAGAGACCTACCTCTTAAGTTATCAGAGTTTGGTAAAGTTCACAGATATGAACCCTCTGGAGCTCTGCATGGCTTGTTGAGAGTAAGAGCATTCACTCAAGATGATGCACATATATTTTGTACCGAAGACCAAATAACCGAAGAGTCATTATCAGTTACAAATTTAATTTTGGAAATTTATAAAGATTTAGGTTTTGAAAATGTAATACTAAAATATTCTGATAGACCTGAGAAAAGAGTAGGTGACGACAGTGTTTGGGATAAATCTGAAGCGGCACTTCTCGCAGCAATTAAACAATCAAAACTTGAGTACACAATCAATAAAGGAGAAGGAGCTTTTTATGGACCTAAAATTGAATTCGTTTTAAGAGATGCAATCGGAAGAGATTGGCAATGCGGGACATTACAAGTAGACTTAAATTTACCAAACAGATTAGGAGCATCTTACGTAGCAAAGGATGGAAATAAAAAAGTTCCAGTTATGCTTCATCGAGCTTTATTTGGTTCTTTAGAAAGATTTATAGGAATTTTAATTGAAAATTATGCTGGTAAACTACCTTTTTGGCTTTCTCCAGCACAAGCAGTTGTGTGTCCTATAGCTGAAGAGAACAATGAATATGTAAAAAAGTTATTTAAAGATTTATTTAAAGAAGGTATAAAATGTGAAATGGATTTAAGAAATGAGAAGATAAATTATAAAGTTAGAGAACATTCTCTGGCAAAAGTCCCATTTATTATTGTTTGTGGAAAAAAAGAAGTTGCAGATAATACAGTTACAGTTAGAAAACTAGGATCTGATAAACAAGAAATTATGAAAAGAGACGAATTAATAAAAAATATGCTTGCCTCAAATAAGTTGCCTTTAAATTAAGTGTCAAACTTTAAACCTAATTATTTTCAAAGAAGAAGCAAACCTCAGGGTCCCAAAGCAAATGAGAGGATTAGAGCTTTGGACGTTCAAGTTATCGGAAGTGATGGAGGCAATCTCGGTGCAATGCCTCTTAATAAGGCAATTGAATTGGCAAAACAAGAAGGATTAGACTTAATTGAAATTTCACCAAACGCTAATCCGCCTGTGTGCAAAATTATGGACATGGGTAAATATAAATATGATTTACAAAAGAAGGCAAATCAAGCTAAGAAAAAACAAAAAACTGTTTCACTAAAAGAAATAAAATTAAGGCCAGGAACAGAAACACATGATTATAACTTTAAAATCAAGAATGCTAAAAAATTTATCTCAAAAGGTAACAAAGTAAAATTTACAGTAAAATTTAAAGGAAGAGAGATGCAACATACAGATCTTGGTAAGGATTTAATGAATAAAATTATAGAAGAAACTAAAGACGTAGCAAAAGTTGAAAGCAAGCCAAAATTTGAAGGTAGACAGATGGTAATGATAATTCAACCTCTGTAAATCACCAATAATAGCATCTTGTAAAGATTTATTAATGCCTATATAAGACCGAAATATTTTATGCCAAAACTTAAAACAAAAAGCTCTGCAAAAAAAAGATTTCGATTTACTGCTTCAGGAAAAATAAAAATGCCTCAGGCTGGCAAAAGACACGGTATGATTAAACGAACAAATTCACAAATTAGAAAACAAAGAGGCACTACAATTATGACAAAACAAGACTCAAAAATTGTCAAATCTTACATGCCATACAACTTAAGAGGATAAAATGGCTAGAACCAAACGAGGCGTAATTAGTAGAGCAAAACATAACAAAGTTTTAAAATCGGTAAAGGGACAAAGAGGTAGAAGAAAAAATACTATCCGAATTGCTCGTCAAGCAATGGAAAAAGCGATGCAATATGCCTACAGAGATAGAAAAGCTAAGAAAAGAGAATTTAGATCCTTATGGATTCAAAGAATCAACGCAGGTGTAAGAGCTGAGGGGTTAACTTACGCAAGATTTATTAATGGTTTGGCTAAATCAAAAATTAAATTAGATAGAAAAGTTCTAGCAGAGCTTGCTTACAATAATCCCGAAGTCTTTAAATCAGTGGTAAAAAAGGTTCAATCCTCCCTATCTTAAAAGGGTCTTTGATTTAATCTCAACTTAATATAAAAAATCAATTACCTAATGAGTGATTTAGATAAAATAAGTTCAGTTTTTAATGCAAAGATTGACTCTGTAAAAACAAAAGATGATCTTCAAAATATCAAGACTGAATTTTTTGGTAAAAATGGCCAGATTACTAAACAGTTCAAATCTTTAGGTTCTTTAGAACCGGAAAAAAGAAAAGAATTCGCTTCAAATTTAAATAAAATTAAAGATGATCTAACTAGTCAGCTAGAACAAAAGAATATTGAAATTGAGAC
This sequence comes from uncultured Pelagibacteraceae bacterium, assembly GCA_902625125.1. GTDB lineage: Bacteria > Pseudomonadota > Alphaproteobacteria > Pelagibacterales > Pelagibacteraceae > Pelagilacustribacter. Next base: position 76,631 of record CACOAB010000002.1, on the reverse strand, counting down.
TCAAGAAATTAATGAAAAACTTAAAAATGAAAAGGTCGATGTTACATTACCTATTCGACCTGATCGTCAAGGAAAGATCCACCCAGTTTCTCAGGTAATTGATGAAATATCTTCAATCTTTTCAGAAATAGGCTTTTCGGTAGCTGAGGGTCCTGATGTTGAAACAGAGTATAATAATTTTACAGCTTTAAATACCCCAGAGGAACATCCTGCTAGAGATATGCACGATACTTTTTATTTAGAAGAAAATAAAAAATTATTGTTAAGAACACATACATCGCCAGTTCAAATTAGAACGATGTTATCGAGCAAACCACCTTTTAAAATAATTGTGCCAGGAAGAACTTACAGATGTGATAGTGATCAAACTCATGCCCCTATGTTTCACCAGCTTGAAGGTCTTCATATAGATAAAGGTATTACCATGGGACATCTTAAAGGCTGCCTAGATTATTTTATAAAAGAATTTTTTGAAGTTAAAAATGTAAAAATGAGATTTAGGCCAAGTCATTTCCCTTTTACCGAACCATCAGCGGAAGTTGACATTGGATACAAAATTGAAAAAGGGAAAATAGTCATTGGAGAGGGAGATAAATGGTTAGAAGTTTTAGGATGTGGAATGGTTCATCCTAATGTTTTAAAAAATGTAAAAATAGATATAAAAAAATATCAAGGATTTGCTTTTGGAATAGGTATCGATCGTTTAGCAATGCTAAAATATGGAATTAATGATCTAAGAGCTTTCTTCGAGGCAGATTATAGATGGCTAAGTCATTTTGGATTCGATCCATCAGATGTTCCAACAAATTATAGAGGGCTAAGCAAATGATTATTACAATCCCTTGGCTAAAAGAACATCTTAAAACATCAGCTAAAGAAAATGAGATTATTGACCGTCTTACAAATATTGGACTTGAAGTCGAGGGTATAAAAGAAAACTCTGGAGAGATGGGCAGATTTAAAATTGCGAAAGTTCTAAAAGCAGAAAAACACCCTAATGCTGATAAGTTAAAAATTTGTGATGTAACTATTGGCGGGAAAGAGATTTTAAAAGTTGTATGTGGAGCTCCAAATGCCAGAGAAGGCTTAATTACAATCTATGCTCCTCCAGGTGCTGTGATACCTAAAACTAATTTTGAATTAAAGGTAGCCAAAATAAGAGGAGTTGAGTCAAGAGGAATGCTTTGCTCCGAAAGTGAACTTAATTTATCCGAGGAAAGTGAAGGGATTATTGAACTTAAGAATAAAGAGAAAGAGATAGGAAAAAGCTACTTTAAAAGTAGCTCACAAAAAGCTATCGATATTTCTATTACCCCTAACCGTGCTGACTGTTTAGGTGTTAGAGGAATTGCAAGAGATCTTACGTCTGCAGGTGTTGGAAAATTAATACCCATAAATAGAAAGAAAATAAAACAAAATATAAAACACCATATTAAAACATCAATTACAAAAGAAAAGAATCAAGGGTGCGATATCTTCGGAAGCTGTTACATAAAAAACATTACTAATAAAGAAAGTCCTGAATGGCTTAAAAAAAAATTAATCGCTTTAGGTCTAAAACCTATCTCTGCTGTAGTTGATATAACAAATTATGTAATGTTTGACCTTAATAGACCGTTGCATGCTTATGATGCGGATAAAATTAATAAAGAAATTATAGTTAGAAACGCCAAAGAAGGTGAGATGTTCGAGGCATTAGATAATAAAAAATATGAATTAAAAAAAGACATGTGCGTCATTTCTGATAAATCTGGCGTTTTAGGTTTGGGAGGGATAATTGGGGGAACAACAACTTCCACTGAATTAAAAACAAAGAATATACTTTTAGAAGCTGCTTATTTCAGCCCATCTTCAATAAGAAAAACAGCTAGAGCCCTTAATATAAATACAGACGCTAAGTACAGATTTGAAAGAGGAATTGATCCTAAATCGGTTAAAGACGGGCTAGAATTTGCAACTGAACTAATTTTAAAAATTTGCGGAGGAGAAGCTAGCAAATTTCAAATTATCGGAAAAACGAACCAAAAAAATAAGATAATTAATTTTCAAGTAGAAAAATTTGAAAAACTAATTGGTATTACAATCACCGCTAACGAAATTATTAAAATTTTATCCTCTCTAGGTTTTAAATGTAAAAAAAGTCAAAAAGCTATTAAAGTAGAAGTACCAAGCTGGAGGCCAGATGTTAGTTTGGATGAGGATTTAATTGAGGAACTAATTAGAATCAAAGGATTTAATAGTATAAAATTAATTGAACCAAGCAAAAACAGAACTCAAGATACTCTAAACTTTAAGCAAAAACTATTTCATTTATCACAGAGATCTTTGGCTTCCAAAGGCTATATGGAAATAGTCACTTGGTCTTTTACTGATTCAAAGATTGATAAACAATTTTCCAAAGGCGAAAAAGAAATTCCAATATTGAATCCAATTTCATCTGATCTTGATGTTTTAAGACGATCAATTTTCTCTAACTTGGCGATATATCTAAAAAAGAATCAAGATAGAGGTTACGAAGACTTATCTTTATTTGAAATTGGCCCAACATTTTTTGGAAAAAACCCAGGTGAGCAACAGATTGTTATTGGTGGTTTAAAATCTGGGAAAATAAATAGAAAGAGCTGGCTAGACAAGGAAAGAAACGTAGATGTTTTTGATATTAAAAGTGATGCTATTAAAACTTTGGTCGAACTTGGAATAGAAGAAAAAAATCTTTTTGTAAGTGATAATACAAAGCACAGTTATCATCCAGGAAGATCAGGATCGATAACCTTAAAATCAGAAAAAGGACCACATCTAGCTTATTTCGGAGAAATACATCCAGCTATTATTAAAAATTTAGATTTTAAAGACAAAAATATTTTTGGATTTGAAATATTTTTAAAAAATATTCCGGAACCTAATAAAAAATTAAGACAAACTAAAAAAAGTTTTCAAGCTTCAGATTATCAAAAGTCAGAAAGAGATTTTGCTTTCGTTATCGATAAGATTTTCAAAATTGGCGCACTTGAGAAAATTATAAAAGAAGTAGATGATAATTTAATTCAGAAAGTGTCTACTTTTGATGTTTATGAAGGAGAAAATATTCCAAAAGATAAAAAGTCAGTTGCAATTAATGTTACATTACAAGCTATCGATAAAACCCTATCAGAAAAGGATTTAGAGGAAATTAGTAAAAAAATTATCGATATAGTGAGTAAAAAAACTGGCGCTACAATTAGGTCCTAATGTCAGATATAAAAAGAATACGTAATTTTTCTATAATTGCGCATATAGATCACGGTAAGTCGACAATTGCAGATCGAATTATTCATAAATGCGGAGGTCTAACCGATCGAGAAATGAAACAACAAGTTCTCGACTCAATGGATATTGAAAGAGAAAGAGGAATTACAATTAAAGCTCAAACAGTTAAACTTAATTATAAAGCTAAAGATGGCAATGATTATATATTAAATATTATTGATACACCTGGGCATGTAGATTTTGGTTATGAAGTAAGCAGATCTTTATCAGCATGCGAAGGATCCCTTTTAATTGTTGATAGCACTCAAGGAGTAGAAGCTCAAACTTTAGCAAATGTCTATCAAGCTTTAGAGATTAATCATGAGGTCATACCAATTCTTAATAAGATAGATTTACCTGCATCAGACATTGAAAAAACAAAAACAGAAATCGAAGATGTTGTTGGCATTGAGACAACTAATGCCATCTCTTGTTCTGGTAAAACAGGAGAGGGTATTGAAGAAATTTTAGAGGCAATAGTTAAAAAATTGCCTGCTCCGAATGGAGCTGCAGATGAGAAATTAAAATGTTTATTAGTAGATAGCTGGTACGATAGTTATCTTGGGGTAGTTATCCTTATAAGAGTTATCAATGGTAAATTAAAAAAGAATATGAAAGTGAAATTAATGTCTAACAATCAAGAATATATGATTGAAAAAGTAGGAGTTTTTACACCAAAACCAATTGATATTAGTGAATTAAATTCTGGTGAAATTGGATTTATAATTACAGGTATTAAATCGCTGTCAGAAACAAAAGTTGGAGACACTATTTGTGACGCTAGCGCACCAATTGTTGAACCCCTTCCAGGTTTTAAACCAAGTAAACCTGTAGTATTTTGTGGACTTTTTCCAGTCGATAGCTCGGAATATCAAAAGCTTAAAGACGGTCTTGCAAAATTAAAATTAAATGACGCGAGTTTTTCTTATGAGCCAGAGTCTTCAAGTGCCTTAGGATTAGGCTTTAGGTGTGGTTTTCTTGGATTATTACATTTAGAAATTATTACTGAGAGACTTGAAAGAGAGTTCGACGTTAATCTTATCACAACAACTCCGGGCGTAATATATAAAGTCCATAAAACTAAAGGTGAGGTTTTAGATTTGCAGAATCCATCAAATATGCCAGATCCATCTCAAATTGAAAAAATCGAAGAGCCATGGATTAAATCAACTATTATTACTCCAGATGAATACTTAGGTTCAATTATAAAAATTTGCCAAGATAAAAGAGGTGTTCAAACTAATTTAAGTTATTCTGGTAAAAGAGCCGTTTTATCTTATGACTTGCCTCTTAACGAGGTAGTATTTGATTTTAATGATAAACTAAAATCTATCTCCAGCGGTTACGCAAGTTTTGATTATGAAATTTCTGGTTACAGAGAAGGAGAGCTGGTTAAACTTGGTATCCTTGTAAACTCTGAACCAGTTGACGCATTAGCAATGATTATTCATAAAGATTTTGCTCAAACTACAGGTAGACAAGTTTGTGAAAAATTAAAAGATTTAATACCAAGACATAATTTTATGATTCCAGTCCAAGCAGCAATAGGTGGAAAAATTGTTGCGAGAGAGTCTATTAAAGGTTTTAAAAAAGATGTTTTGACTAAAATACATGGTGGTGGTGCCACTGATCGAAAAAGAAAACTTTTAGAAAAACAAAAAAAAGGTAAAGCAAGATCTAAACAATTTGGTAAAGTCGAAATTCCTCAAGAGGCTTTCATCGGTGTTTTGAAAATTAATAAAGACGCATAATGAAAAAAAAATTATTTATTTTCTCAAATGAAAGTATTTCCATTGAAGAAAATAAATATTATTGCGATAATTTAGACTTGAAATCAACCCCAGAAGGTTTGAATAAGAAATTTGAAGTTAATTTACTAGGTAGAAAATCATTAAAAAAAAGATCTCACGAAATTAAAATTAAAAGAATAAAAGTATTTAATAATATTTTCTCTTATTTATCAGAGGTTAAGAGAGCATCAAAAAATTTAGATTCTAAATTTTTGATAATTTCTATTTCTCCATATACTTTTTTAATTTCTATGTTTTTAAAAATTTTAGGACGAAAACCTATAGTTTATTTGAGAAGTGATGGTTATGGGGAATACAAAGCAATTCTTGGAAAAATTGGACCTCTCTTATATCACTTTATGTTTAGTATAACTGGTACAATTTCAAATTTAATAAGCTGTAGAGACTATATTCTTCGAGGAAAAAAAGGAAAAATTATCAGCCCTTCTCAACTAGACTCCGTTTGGTTGAGACAACCTAAAAATACAGAAGTTAAGAATTTTAAATTGTTATATGTTGGACGAATAAGAGTTGAAAAAGGAATTTTTGCTTTATCTGAGTTGATAAGAAATAAAAGGGATATTTCTTTAACAATTATTGGTGCAGAAAAAGGTAGCTCTAATAAAATAAATCAAAGTAATATAAAAATATTTCCCACTCAAAGCAATAAAACTAAATTAATCAAATATTATGATGATCATAATATTTTTATTTTACCTTCATTCACAGAAGGTCACCCTATGGTTATTCTTGAAGCTTTAGCAAGAAGGAGACCAGTAGTTATTTTTGATGATATTAAACACGTAATTGGAGATAAAAAAGGAATTTTTATTACTAAAAGAAATTTTTTAAGTTTTTTAGGGACTCTTAATAATATTAAAAAAAATTATAAAAAAATTCAGAAAGATATGAAGAAAAATAAGCTTCCAACCAATAAAGAGTTCATAGATAAATTTATCAAACTCGTGGATGATTTTGATTAGGAGAGGTGGCCGAGTGGTTGAAGGCGCACGCTTGGAAAGCGTGTAAACGGGAAACCGTTTCGAGGGTTCGAATCCCTCTCTCTCCGCCATTTTATATCCACACTCAACTAATAAGAGTCTTAAATTTTAGGATCGAATCATTTAAATTAGATTTAAGGGCAGTGGAGGGAGACTGAAGCTGCCTTTGCTTTTTATAGCCTTTTTATTCCTATAACTTTTAATTTAGCAGTCTTTTCAATCCTTTTAATTGTTTGGTTAATACCCATAACAACTGTTTTTTTCATGGGGCCATAGGCGTGAATAAGTTTTTTATTTGAAAGGGTAAGAGCTACATGACCTTTCCAATAAATAATATCATTTTTCTTAATCTTTTCTAACTTTACATTTTTTTTAAAAAATTTTACCTGATCTTTTGCATCTCTTGGACAGAATTTATTATTAAAATTTAAAAAGATCTGTATTAAAGCTGAACAATCAATTCCTTTAAAAGATTTTCCACCCCATTTGTACCTAATATTTTTAAAAATAGATATTTTTCTAAACGGATTTTTCTCTTTATAAGCAATAGGTTTCAAATCATTTTTACTTACCCATCCTTTTGAAAATCTAAAAAATTTATTATTACTATTTATAACTTTTATTTTTGAACCAAATGTTATTTCATTTATCTTTTTTGATTTATTTGAGTCTTTATAAACTATTGACTTTAAAACGTGAACTTTGTGCGTTGGTTTCAAAAATTTAGAGAATTTTCTAATCTTTATAAAACCACTATAACCATCTTCTTTGATCTTAACTTTTAACCAATTTTTACTTCTTCTTGATATTAAAAAACTATCTCCATAAATCATTTGCGTTACAATCTCAGATTTGATTGAAGGCTTTTTATGAAGATTTGTGACAGAAAAATTATTTGTAAAATATTTAGTCATTCAATTTAAGTTTATCTTTGATCATATAAAGAAATATAAGAGAGGGTATAACCATCACTGCTGTGATAATAAAAAATATTCCCCAATCACCATTTAACCAATCAACTAAAGCCCCAGATGATGCCGCAAGCGTTGTTCTCCCTGCAGTTCCAATAGAAGCAAGAAGAGCATATTGAGTTGCAGTATAAGTTCTGTCTACAAGCATAGAAATAAAAGCGACAAATGCGACAGTAGCAAAAGCTGCAGCCATATCATCGAATATGACTGCTATAGCAAACAATAATTCAGACTTCCCCGACCAAGCAAGTAAAGAAAATAATAAATTTGTAGAAGCCATCAATACGCCTGAAACAAACATAGCTTTAATAACTCCAGAGCGAATTGCAAATAACCCACCAAGCAAAGTGAATATAACAGTTGTAACCCAACCAAGACCTTTTGAATATAAAGCAATATCAGATTTGGTAAATCCTATTTCTTTATAAAAGATAACAGACATTCTACCCAGAAAAGCTTCTCCAATTTTAAAAAGAAAAACAAAACCTAAAATTGCTAATGCAATATTAAAGCCATTTTTTTTAAAGAAACTAATCACTGGACCAATTACAGTACCTGTTAACCAAGCAACTATTTTTGTTATGATATTCGATGTACCTAATCTATTCTCAATCATTCTATCAGTTTGTTTTTGGTTTTCTGCCCTATCGATCGGTTGTGTTTCGCCCACAAACATAAGACCAATATTACAACCAATTACAAGTATTCCTAAAACTAAAAAAGTTATTTGCCAGTAGTTTTCAAAACCTGCTTGCTGAAAAAATTCAGCTGAATTTAGAGCTACAACTCCACCTAATTTATAACCAGTCCACCAACCTACTACCGCCATTGCGGCGCCTGCCTGCATTGATTTACCTTCGTTTTCACCTATTTGCTCAATTCTTAAAGCATCAACAGTTATATCTTGAGTTGCAGATGCAATAGCAATTATAAGACCAATACTAATTACCAATGCTAGATTTACAGTTGGATTAATTAAACTCCAAATAATTAGACAAATTAGTATTACAGATTGCATAGAAACAATCCACCCACGCCTATGACCAATTTTATTTGTTAACCAAGGAATTCTAACTCTATCAATGATCGGTGCCCACAAGTAATTAAAGGCATAGACAGCAAAAATTAATCCTGCCCAACCTATTGTGCTTCTGCTTAGACCATCTTCTTTTAACCAAAGGCTTAAGCTGCTTCCAATAATGACCCAAGGAAAGCCACTAATTGCACCTAACAACAATATTTTGATCATTCTACGATCAAAATAAACTTTAAAAGTTTCTGCGAGCGTTTGTTTTTTGTAAACTTCCATAAATTAAGCTCTCCAAAATGATGGGAAAAATAATACTAACACTGCAAATAATTCTAATCTACCAAGCAACATCCCAGTTGCTAAAATCCATTTAGATAGATTTGGTAAACTTTTATAATTACCATCTGGTCCTATTACTTCACCCAACCCTGGTCCAACATTTGAAATTGAACTTGCAGCACCAGAAATAGATGTAACGAAATCCAAGCCACTTATTGAGAGAAGCATAGCTATAATTAAAAAAATAAATAAAAAGGAAAAAATGAAGATTATTACAGATCGAATAAAATCATCAGAAATCTTTTGATTATTATATTTTGTTATTATTACGCTATTTGGATATATTAATTTTTTAACATGATTTTTTAAAAAAATCAGAAGCATTTGTAATCTAAAAATTTTTATTCCACATGCAGTTGATCCTGCACATCCTCCAATAAACATTAAAAATAAGAAAAAAATTAAAGAAAACTTTCCCCACAAACCAAAGTCATCTGTTACATATCCTGTACCTGAAAGTATTGAAATTACATTGAATGAAGAAATCCTTATCTTATCAAATAGATTGCTCTCATAATTAATAAATAATAAATAGAAGAACATTACTGCTGTCGATATCACCAGCAAATAGATTAAACCTTTTATTTGAACATCTTGAAAAAAAACTTTTCTATTACCTTGGGAAAACTTTAAATATGAAATAAAAGGTATACTACCCAATATAATAAAAATACTTGCTACAATTTCTATATTTGAATTTTTGAAAAAACCGATCGAGTCATTATGGGTAGAAAAACCACCAGTGGCTATCGTTGTCATTGCGTGACAAACACTGTCAAAAATTGTCATACCAAATATCCAATAAAAAAAACCGCAAAATAAAGTTAGTATTACATAAGTTGATATTATAATTGCTGCTACTTCAATAGTTCTAGGTAAAATTTTTTCAGTTGAGTCTGGCCCTTCCATTTTAAAAAGTTGCATTCCGCCGACTTTTAACAAAGGTAAAATTGTTATAGCCATCACTACAATACCTATTCCACCCAACCATTGCATAATTGCTCTCCATAAAAGGATGCTTTTTGGACTGCTGTCCAAATCAGAAATAATTGTTGCGCCAGTTGTTGTTATACCTGACATACTCTCAAAAAATGCATCGCTAAAAGAGAATGATTGATTAGATAAGACAAATGGCAAACTTCCGAAAACTGCAACCGTGACCCAAGCAAGCGTTGAAAATAAAAAAGTTTGCCGTAAATTTAATTTAAAATCTTTTTCAAGATTGGCTAAAATACATAAAATTCCAATAAATATTGTCACTATAGAGGATGAAATAAAACTATGGCTGTTTTCTTTGTATAATACCTGCATGGAATAAGGAGCTAACATTGAAAGTCCTAATACAATGAGCAATATTCCGATTAAGAAATAAACTGTTTTGTTACTAGCCATTAAAAATGAGATTATTTAAATAGTTTTAAAATTCAACTTAATATGACGTAATTATATCTGTATTTTGCATATAAAATTTAATAAACCATTACTATGCTGGATAATAACTTAATTCAATCTACTTCATCCTGGCCATTTGTTGAAATAAGAAAGCTATTAAAAGATAGAAAAGATATTATAAAAAAAAAGGGTAAAATAACTTTTCAAACTGGTTATGGACCAAGTGGATTGCCACATATTGGAACTTTCGGTGAAGTTGCAAGAACCACTATGATGATAAACGCCCTTAATCACATAGAAAAAATAAATCACGAACTAATTACGTTTTCTGATGATATGGATGGTTTAAGAAAAGTTCCTGATAATATTCCGAACGATCAAATTTTAAAAGATAATTTAGGAAAACCTCTGACAGATATTCCTGACCCGTTTAAAAAATTCAGTAGCTTTGGCGAACATAATAATGAGATGCTTAAAGAATTTTTAAATAAATTTAATTTTAAGTTTATTTTTAAAAGCTCAACAGAAAATTATAAAAATGGTATTTTCAATAAATCATTAATGAGGGTTGCGGAAAAATATGAAGAAGTGATGAATATTATTTTACCAACATTGCGAGAGGAAAGAAGAAAAACATACTGTCCATTTTTACCAATTTGTACAAAAACAGGAAAAGTACTTGAAATACCATTACTAGAAATAGACAAGAAAACTGGAAAGGCAATATTCGATAAGAATGGAGAAAAAATAGAAACAAGTATTTTAGATGGAAATTCTAAACTTCAGTGGAAGGTTGACTGGGCAATGAGATGGTTTACCTTCGACGTTGATTTTGAAATGTATGGTAAGGATTTAACTGAAAGCGCTATTTTATCAAATAAAATATGTAGAACCCTTGGAAAAAATCCCCCTAATGGTTTTGCTTATGAACTTTTTTTAGATGAAAAGGGTGAAAAAATATCTAAGTCTAAGGGAAATGGAATTTCAATTGAGCAATGGCTGAGATACGCTTCACCTGAAAGTTTATCTTTGTATATGTATCCGAATCCGAAAAGAGCTAAAAAACTTTATGCAGAAGTTGTGCCAAAAACAGTTGATGAATATTTGACTAGTATTGAAAAATACCCAAGCCAAAAAGAGAAAGATAAAATATTAAATCCTGTCTGGCACGTGCATAATGGAAGTCCACCAACAGAAAAAATTGTGATGCCATTTTCAATGCTATTAAATTTAGTTGGTTCAAGTAATGCAGATAATAAAAAAATTCTTTGGAAGTTTATAAATAGATTTCATCAAGAAATAAAACCAAAAGATTATCCAATTTTAGATGGATTAACCGAATATGCTATTAATTATTTTAAGGATAAAGTTGAACCAAATAAAAAATTTAAAAAACCTTCATCAAACGAGAGAGAAGCCTTAGAAAATCTTGTTTCAAAATTATCTGAAATTAAACAAAATTTGAAACCAGAGGAAATTCAAACGATTGTTTATGCTACGGGAAAAGAAAATGGGTATGAACAAAATCTAAGAGATTGGTTTAAATTAATTTATGAAGTTGTATTTGGAGAGGAAAATGGTCCAAGGATGGGTTATTTTGTCAGCTTCTTCGGATTGAAAGAGACAATTGAATTAATGAAAGATAAGATAAGTAATAATTAATGTTTTCAATTTTAAGACCTTATATATTTTCCTTAGATCCAGAAGTAGCTCATGATTTAGCTATTAAATCATTAAAAGCAAATATTCTTCCAAAAAGTTTTTTTAATGTTGAGGGCGAAGAGGTGCTTGAGATGAAACTTTTGGGCAGAACAATTTCAAATCCAATTGGTCTGGCAGCTGGTTTTGATAAAAGTGCTGAAGTTTACAATTCACTTTTCAAATTTGGCTTTGGTTTTATCGAAGTGGGTACTGTCACTCCAAAACAGCAATTAGGTAATCCTAAACCAAGAATATTTAGATTAGAAAAAGATCAGGCACTTATCAATCGACTTGGATTTAATAATCATGGGTCAGAAACTATATCAAAAAGAATATTGAACAATCATCCCGACGGGTTTTTAGGAATTAACATCGGGCCCAATAAAGATACAAAAAATAAAGAGGAAGATTATTATATTTGTCTTTCAAGACTTGGAGTATGCGCTGGATATATAACGATTAATATCTCCTCACCAAATACCGAGGGTTTAAGAGATTTTCATGATCAAGGGGAGATGAAAAAACTTTTAACTGGAATAAATAAAATTATAAAAGAAAAAAAAATTGACTGTCCAATAGCAATAAAAATATCACCTGATATTAATGATAATGAAATAAGCAAAATAGTTGAACTAGTGAGCAGCCATAAGATACAAGGCATAATAGTTTCTAATACAACAGACAGAAATCGTGATAATCTCTCTGATATTAAAAAACATGAAGTTGGAGGTTTATCAGGACAACCACTTAAAGATATTTCAACAAATTTAATTAAAAAATTCTATAAAGAAACCAAGGGCAAGATTAAAATAATAGGAGTTGGGGGAGTTGACTCGGGTGAAAGCGCATTTGAAAAAATAACAGCAGGCGCTGATGCGGTGCAATTATATACAGGAATGGTATATAAAGGACCTGGTATTGTTAAAGAGATTAAAAGAGACTTGATAACAATTTTAAAAAAAGAAAATCTCAAAAATGTAAGTGAGGCAGTTGGAATTAACGCTTGACCCTAATGTCTACAAGAATTATATAACACCAGGAAAAAATTATGTCTAAAAGATGCGAATTAACAGGAATATCACCTTTAAAAGGTCACAACGTTAGCCACGCTAAAAATAAAACTAAAAGAAGATTTTTACCTAATTTAAAGAAAGTTACTTTTAGAAGCGATATCTTAAAAAAAGATATTAAATTAAATGTAGCTAATGCTGCCTTAAGAACTGTAGACTTCAAAGGTGGTTTAGATAAGTTTTTAATATCAGCAAAAAACACTAAACTATCAAAAAAAGTTAAAAAGATAAAAGCTTCAATTTCAGCAAAATCATAATTCTATAATGAATTTATTTTACAAACTCTCTATTTTAATGGGTTTGGTTGTAGTTCTCTCTAATTACTTAGTTCAATTTCCTATACAATATTTTGGATTAGACGAAATCTTAACTTATGGTGCTTTTAGTTATCCAGTCACTTTTTTAATTACAGATTTAGCTAATCGTGCTTATGGTAAATTGATAGCAAAAAGAGTCGTGTATGTAGGATTTACTATTGGAGTGCTTTTAACATTATTTATATCAACTAATTTCTCAGATATCATTTCTATAAGGATTGCTATTGGTTCTGGAGTAGCATTTTTTGTTGCTCAAAATTTGGATGTCCAAATTTTTGACACTTTAAGAAAAAAGATATGGTACGTAGCACCTCTCGTATCATCAATAACCGGATCAATTACTGATACTTTTCTATTTTTTTCAATTGCTTTTTACGCAACAGGAATACCATGGGTGACTTTAGCTCTTGGAGATTTAGCCGTTAAGCTATTTATAGCACTGGTAATGCTAGTTCCATTTAGGCTGCTCATTAATAAGATAAAAGATTTTTCGGACAGTTCGGTTACAGAAATAAAAAACTAGTGAATTGTTTTTTTATTTTTTTCAACAAAAAGATCAGTTAATTGGTTAATCATCACATCACCTAAATCCTGAACATCAGTAATTTTTACAGCTTGATTGTAGTATCTTGTAACATCATGACCAATACCAATAGCTAATAATTCAATGTTTGTTTTATTCTCAATCCATTTGACTGTTTTTTTAAGGTTGGACTCTAGATAGTCACTCGTATTTGTAGATAAAGTCGAATCATCTACTGGGGCTCCATCTGAGATAACCATAAGGATTTTTCTCTCTTCCTTTCTTCTATTCATTTTGTTGTAAGCCCATTTAAGTGCTTCACCATCAATATTTTCTTTTAACAACCCTTCTTTAAGCATCAAACCCATGTTGTTTTTAGCCTGCCTCCAAGGTGTATCTGCAGATTTATAAATAATATGTCTTAAATCATTTAATCGACCAGGCAAAGTTGGTTTATCGTTTTTCATCCATTTTTCTCTAGACGATCCTCCTTTCCAGTGTTTTGTAGTAAAGCCAAGTATTTCAACTTTAACTGCGCATCTTTCTAAAGTTCTTGAAAGTATATCTGCACAGATCGCAGCTACTGAAATAGGTTTTCCTCTCATAGAGCCAGAGTTATCGATTAAAATTGTTACTAGTGTATCTTTAAATTCAATATCTTTTTCTTTCTTAAAAGACAAAGAATTAAGAGGATCCATTATTACTCTCGGTAATTTTGATGTATCTAACAAACCCTCTTCTAAATCAAAATTCCAAGATCTATTTTGTTTGGCTAAAAGTTTTCTTTGTAATTTATTAGCAAGCTTTGAAATGAAATTTTTAAGCTGTAATAACTGCTGATCTAAATTTTTCCTAAGTCTTATTAATTCTTCAGTTTGCTCCAACTCCTCAGCTTTAATAATTTCGTCAAATTCTTCTGTATATGTTTTATAATTTAAATCACCTAAAACACTTCTCCCTTTTTTTCGTAAATCTGGCTGAGAGCTATCCTCGATCTCAATATCCTCTTCAGCTTGATCTGACTCTTTGGCCTCATTTTCAAGATCTGGCATACCAGAGTCTATAGACATTTCCTCTTGCTTATCCTCTTTCTCTTTTGCCTGTTTATCTTGATTTTCTGGCTTATTTTGCTTGTCGTCATTATTTTGCTCATCATCTTTTTTTTCTTCTTCATCAAGATTTTCATCTAAATTCATACTCGCAATGAGCTCAGAAATTAAGGAGTTAAATTTTTTTTGATCTAATGTAAGTTCGTTTAGTTGATTAATTTTATTTTTAAATTTCTCATTTAAGTCTTTTTTATATGACTTTAACTTTTTATCGATTTGAATATTATTTTCAAAATCAAGGAACTTTGTCCTAAGGTAATTTTCAAAAGACTCTATGATTTTATCTTCACTACTTTTAAGATCTAGACCAGATATTCTCTCTTGATAAAAGGTTTCGATATTGTTTTTTACTCCTTTAAAATAACTAGTTCCAATTTTCTCACATCTAATTTTTTCTGAAATTCTATACAACTGTTTAGATATATTTCCATCTGGTTCGTATTGTTTAAATGTTTTAATATCAGAAAACCTAAATCTTAAAGACTTTGAGTCTGCGATCGCTCTAATTTGATTGTAATTAAGCTTATTACCATTTGTACCAAGCTCTGGTAATCTTATTGAGTTTTTTTCAGATTTAGAGCTCTCATTACCGAACGAGACTTCAATTTTTTCTGAATTAGATAACGACCTTACTGTTGAACTTATCGCAGTTTTAAAATCGGCTATTTTTTCTTTTTTATTTTCCAATTTATAAAGTGATATTAATAGATGACTCTGGTAAGTCTTCACCAAAGCATCTTTGGTAGTACTCAGAAATTATCTTTTTTTCTAATTCATCGCATTTATTCAAAAATGTAATTCTAAATGCGTACCCTTGATCTTTAAAGATGCTTGTATTTTCTGCCCAGTGTAAAACTGTACGAGGACTCATTACGGTTGAGATATCACCATTTACAAAACCTTTTCTTGTTAGATCAGCAACTTTTATCATATTTGATAAAAGCTCTTTTCCATCTTTATTATTTAAGTTTTTGTTTTTGGCTAAAACTATTTCAAATTCTTTTTCAAAAGTAAGATAATTTAGAGTTGAAACTATATTCCATCTATCCATTTGACCTTGGTTTATCTGTTGAGTGCCGTGGTACAAACCAGTTGTGTCACCTAAGCCAACAGTGTTCGTTGTCGCAAAAATTCTAAATAAATCATGCTGTTGTAATACTTTATTTTTATCTAATAATGTAAAACTTCCTTCACTCTCTAAAACTCTTTGAATTACAAACATTACATCTGGTCTTCCAGCATCATATTCATCAAAAACTAAAGCAACTGGATTTTGTATAGACCAAGGCAAGATACCTTCTTTAAATTCTGTTATTTGTTTACCTTCCTTTAATACAATTGCGTCTTTACCGATTAAATCAATTCTGCTTATATGACTATCTAGGTTTACTCTAATACATGGCCAATTTAATCTAGCAGCTACTTGTTCTATATGAGTTGACTTTCCTGTCCCATGATAACCTTGAATTAAAACACGTTTGTTGAAAGAGAATCCAGCTAATATTGCTAAAGTTGTATCTTTATCAAATTTATAATCAGGGTCTATTTTTGGTACGTATTCATTTTTCTTTGAAAAAGCATCAATTTTCATATCGCTTTCAAAGCCAAAAGTTTGTTTAACTGAAAGTTTAATATCAGTTTTTTGTAAAAGTTGCTCTGTACTCATTTTTTTCCTAAAGTTTTTTTAAGTTGGCTATAGGCCAAAGTAATTTTTTTTAATTTATCTTCGAATTTTTTATCACCTTGGTTTTTATCAGGATGGTATTTTTTTACAAGTTCTTTGAATTTTGTATGAATTTGCTTCCATTTTACATCTTCATTTAAGTCCATTACTTGCAATGCATCCTTGTCTTGCTGCGATACTTTTGTCTTTTTAAAATCTCGAAAATTTGAACTTTTAAAAATATTTAACTTATCATCAAGCGCATTATTCCATAAAATATTAAAAAAGTTATCGGATGAACCAAAAGTCTTTGTTGATTTATGCCAAGTTAGATCTGATTTAATAAAAAATTCTATTTCTTGGTCATTCATATTCTCAAAATAATTCCAATTTTTATTAAAAATTTTAATATGATTTAAACATAGTAATCTATATTTTTTACTATTATCTCTTTCAACTGGTGCTTTATATGCCCCAGTTTCATTACAATTTTCCCAATCACAAATTATTTTCATTGAATAATTCTATATAGTAAAATTAAATTAATGAAAAATTATTTTGAAGCAATTCGAGCAAAACTAAATAAAGAAATTGAATTAGAGGATATTGTAATTGTTGATAATTCTCATAAACATAAGGGACATCAGTTTTATTCACCAGAAAAATTTCACTTACACCTAAAAATAAAATCTATATATCTAAACTCTCTATCAAGGGTGAGAGCTCAAAAAATTATAATGAAAGTTTTAAGTGATGATCTTAAAACTAAAATACATGCTTTAGAAATCAGTATTGAGAAATAGTTTTACTCAACTTTCTTAAGCCATTAATGGAAATTTTACTTTTATTTGGTAACGCAGTTTTGCCTATATTTTTGAGAAGAATAAAATTAATCTTGTCATCATCATTTTTTTTATCATTTTTTAGAAAAGGAATTAACTTATTAATATTTCTCTGTTGAGAATATCTTTTAATAGTATAGGCCAAGTCATTTTTAAAATAAATATCTGAAATTCTTTTTAAAATCTTAGCAGAACAAATTTTTTTGATTACTGAAAGCCTTGTAGCTAATATCATACCTGACAATACTGCTTCGCCATGTGTAATTTTATTAGAGTAATTATTTTCCACTTCTATTGCGTGAGCAAATGTATGACCAAAGTTAAGTATCATCCTTAAGTTTTTTTCATTCACATCCTGACTTACAAAGTGCATTTTTATTTCACAACTTTTTTTAATAGCATAAGTCAATTCTTTATCTTTTTTATCGAGAATCGATTTAGTATTTTTTTCCAACCAGTTAAAGAATTTTTTATCCTTAATAATTGAATGTTTTAATATTTCGGCATATCCGCAAATCATTTCTTTCTTGGGTAAAGAATTAATAAAAGATGTATCAACTATTACTAACTTAGGCTGGTAAAACGATCCAATGAGATTTTTTCCATAATTAGAATTAACTCCTGTTTTCCCTCCAATTGCAGAGTCTACTTGAGCAAGCAGTGTTGTAGGAATATTGATAAAATTTATTCCTCTTTTAAAAATACTGGCAGCAAATCCAACTACATCTCCGGTAATACCCCCACCTACACTAATAATTAGGTCCGACCTGTTAAAATTTTTAGATAATAAAATTCTTAAAAATAAATTTACTGTTTTAATTGACTTATTTTTTTCTGAAGCATTAAACGGAATAATAACGACATTATAATTTTTTAGTCTTATTTTTAATTTTTTCTTTAAATTATTTGGTACCTTTTTATCGATTATAAGAGCAATATTCTTAACTTTTGGGCATAAAATTTTTATTTTTTGGGGCAAGTTATTTAAACTATTCTGTCCAATTATTACTGAATAATTTTGATTTTTAAATTTAATTTCCTGATTTTTCATATAATTCTAAAATTTTACTTACTATTTCATTTGGCTTTAAAGAGTTACATTTAATTCTATAGTCTGCTTCACTATAAATTTTTTTTCTATCAAGATATATTTTTTTAGCTGTCTCAGCTATATTTTTCTTGAATAAGAGAGGTCTTTGAGTGCTTTTTTTTAATCTTTTTATTAATGCTTCGACTGGCAAATCTAACCAAAAGCTAACAGATAGTTTTTTTACACTTCGTCTAATTGCATTGTTTAAAAAAGCACCACCACCTAGAGAAATGACAGAATTATCATTTTTTAATTCAGATAAAGTAATGTCGTTCTCAATTTTCCTAAAGTAGTTCTCACTTTTATTTTTGAATATTAAATTTATTGAGGATCCTTCTTTAGCCTCAATAAGTTTGTCAACATCTATGAAATTATAATTAAGCTTTTTGGCCAAATTTTTACCAATAGTAGATTTTCCTACTCCCATCATCCCGGTCAAAGTAAGGTTTTTTCCCAATTTAGCATCCTTTTTGATTTTGATTTTTCATAAATATGTCTTATTTATTGAGTTTAAATCAAAACGTAAAGTATGCAACTTAAATACAACAGACAGCCAAGCATAGGAAGTTCATTAATTAAAACTTTTATAAAGATACTATTAATAATTTTAATTTTTATTATTGCGATTTTTTTAATAGAAAAAATAAGTTTTCCAGCTCCAGAAAAGAAATATCAAATTGATATAACAAATGAAATTAAAAAGCTTTAATTATATATTTGGCTTATTAATTATTTTTTATACTTTGCCTATTTTAAGTGATGAAAAAATAGATATTTGGAAAAATAAAAAAGAAGTTCCAAATAAATCTCAAAAAACGACAGAACAAGACTTATCTAACGACTCAAAATTAGATCCATTTCAAAAAGCAAAAGATATAGATAAAATTCAAATTCAAGAAGGCTCAGTAATTCAATCAGATAAGCAAACGGTTTATGGAATTTATGAACCTGCAAACTATGATTTTAGTTTAAACATGTGGTCAACCACCAAAGCAGACGATTTTAGATCTAGCTTGAAACGTTTAAACAAAATAAATTTATCGAAGTCTTCTAATGAAATATTAGAATATATTTTGTTTTCTTTTTCATACCCACCATTAGGAATGACCGAACAGGAATTTGTAAAATTAAAAACTGATTGGTTAATACAAAATGACAGGATTGATTTGATTGAAAGTTTTTTAAAACAAAATGAAAAATTTGATAGCAAAAGTAAAGTTATTCAATATTTAGTTGATAGCAATATTGCTAGTGGAAATATAAAAGAGGGTTGTGAAAAAATTAATTTTATAGATGCAAATATAAAGGACGCATATTTAGAAAAATTTAAAATTTATTGTTTAGTATTTAATAAAAAAAAACCAGAAGCCCAACTTTTATTAGATCTTTTGAGGGAACAAAAACAATCAAGTAAATTTTACGATAATAAAATTGATTTTTTATTAGGTGTTTCAAACACTACTAGTGATAAAATTAATGAAAAAAATCTTTTGAATTTTTATCTTTCAAGTATCACTATCGCAAATTTTAAATACGAGCCAACTACGAAAACAAAACCAGAAATATGGAGGTATCTAAATGCTGCAAATCTAATTAAACTAGAGGATGCTTCAGATAAGAAAAAATTACAAGATTTAGAAAAAGCAGCAAATAATAATCAATTAGATAAAAATAAAATTTTTGAAATTTATAAACAAATTCCATTTAATTTAAATACTCTAGTTAATGCAAAAAATAATTATCAAACTTTAAATGATAGTGATGCTAGAGCACTAATTTATCAGAAATATTTATTATCCGAAGCAAATGAAAATAAAATTGAGCATTTATTCCTACTTGAGGAATTATTTAAAAAAAGTGACCTTAGCAATGTTTATTCAAAATTTTTAAGCGAAAGAATTGAGGAAATTGGTATAGATAATTTGCCAGAAAAATATCGAGAAGAAGCATTAGCTAGAGTCGTTTCTGATGAGGACATTGCTTTTGGAAAAGTGAAGTATAATGATAAAATTTTACATCAATCAAAAATAATGAAGTATTTTTTAGAGGGAGAAAGTAAAAAGAAAATTCAAAAAGATATAGATAAAATATTTAAAAAAGTTATTAAAAATAAGAAGTACTTTATATCTGCAAAAGATCTGGCGTTAGCTGATTCTTTGATCAATGATGGATTTTCTTTACCACCAAGCTTCAAATATGACGAATTATCTAAAAAATTTGATGTTCCAAAAAATTTGCTACAATTAATAGATAATGACCAAAAAGCTTTTTTAGCGTTAAAAATTGTTGAAATTATAGGGGAAGATGAACCTTATCAACTTGATCCAGAAACTATATATTTCGTTACCAATCTTTTAAATAAAATGAAGCTAGCAACGATAAGAAACAAAGTTTTAAATTCTGCTCTACCATTACGAACCTAATTAAAATATAATTAGTAATGTCTAAAAGAAAAATTGTAATTGAGCCAGATCCTATCTTAAGACAAAAAAGCGAAATCTTAGAAAAAGTTGATGATGAACTTAGAAGGCTAATGGATGATATGTTGGAAACAATGTACTCAGCACCAGGGATTGGTTTAGCAGCAGTACAAGTAGGTATTTTAAAACGTCTAGTGGTAATCGATATCTCCAAAGAAAAAGAAAAAAAACATCCACTTTTTTTAATAAATCCTGAAATAATTTCAAAATCTAAAAGTACCTCAATACATGAAGAGGGTTGCTTGTCTTTACCAGGTCAATTTGCAGAAATTGAGAGACCAGCAGAATGCCAGATAAAGTATATTGATTATGATGGAAAAAAAAAAGAAATTAAGGCAAAAGGTCTTTTATCCACCTGCATACAACATGAAATAGATCATCTAGATGGAAAATTATTTATAGACTATTTATCTAAATTAAAAAAAGACATGATTTTAAAAAAATTAGTAAAACATAAAAAAGAACTTAATAAAATTGTTCTATAAATTAAATGGCTCTGAAAATAATATTCATGGGAACTCCGGATTTTTCCATTCCTTCTTTAAGATTATTAAATTCTCAGCACAATATATTATGCGTATATACTCAACCTCCTAAAAAAAGATCTAGAGGTCAGAAAATATATAAATCTCCTATTCATTTAGAGGCTGAAAATTTAAACCTTCCTGTTAAATTCCCTGAAAATTTAGATGACGAGTTTGAATATAAATTTTTTAAAGACTCGAATGTAAAATTTGTAATTGTTGTTGCGTATGGACAAATGATACCAAAAAGATTGCTAGGTATTAAAAATTTAATATTCTTGAATATTCATGCTTCACTACTTCCAAAGTGGAGAGGCGCCGCTCCAATTCAAAGGTCTATAATAGGAATGGATCACCAAACTGGAATTTCTATTATGAGAATTGTTCCAAAACTTGACGCTGGACCATATATGATACAGCAAAATATAAAAATAGACTCAAAAGATAATTTTCTATCTTTAAGCAAAAAGCTGTCTGAAGTTGGAGCAAAATTGATCATAGAAGCATTATCACTAATTGAAAAAAAAGAAGCAATCTTTAAAGATCAAAACGAAAAATATGCAACATATGCTAAAAAAATAAGTAAAAGCGAATCCGAAATTAATTGGAATGAGACAGCTCAAAAAATAATTGCAAAAATTAAAGGGCTAAGCCCATACCCAGGCGTTTGGTTTAAACACAATGGAAATAGAATAAAAATTATTGAAGCTGAAATATCCGAACACCTAGGAAAAAAAGGTGAAGTTATCACTAATGATCTTGTAATAGGTTGCCAAGATAAATCTATAAAAATTACCTTATTACAAAAAGAGGGTAAATTAGTTCTTAATACAAAAAGTTTTTTATCAGGATATAAAATAGTCAGGGGAGATATATTAATTTAATGTTCAATTACCAAATAGTTATTGAATATTTAGGAACTAATTACGTCGGTTGGCAAATACAAAAAAATGGACCATCTATTCAATTAATTGTTCAAAAAGCTTTGACAAAAGTATTAGGGTCAAAAATTAAGATAAACGGCTCAGGCCGCACAGATGCCGGTGTTCACGCTAAAGGTCAAAGCGCAAATTTTATTTCTAATCGTGAAATCAAAGATAAATATAGATTTTTAAATTCAGTTAATTTTTTTTTAAAAAAAAAAACAATTTCTATAACAAAGATTAAAAAAAAAAATATAAATTTTCATGCAAGGCATAGTGTAAAAGCAAAAATTTATAAATATATAATTCTAAATCGCAAAACTAATTCACCAATATATGATAAAAGAGCTTGGTTGGTCAAAAACAAACTTAATTTAGTTGAAATGAAGAAAGGTATTAAATTTTATTTAGGTACTCATAACTTTACCTCAATGAGAGCAGCTTCATGCGGAGCGAAAAGTCCTATAAGGACAATAACTAAAGCTTGTATAAATAAAAGTAGCGACAAAATAATCATAACTTTTGTGTCAAAATCATTTCTTCAAAAACAAGTCAGATCGATGGTTGGATGTCTAAAATATGTGGGAGAAAATAAGTGGAAGGCAAAAAAAATTAAATCTTTAATTAATCAAAAAAAAAGAGAATTATGTGCTCCACCAGCACCACCTGAGGGCCTGTATTTAGAAAAAGTAATTTACTAATTTTTGATTAACTTTAAATATTCGTTTTGAACCTTTGTCCAAATAAATTTTTTTACAAAACTTAAAGATTTTTTAGAAATTTTATTACTAAATGTTCTTTCATTCTTTAATTTTTGTATTTTATTTACAAGGTCATCATCATTACTGTAACTAATAACGTTGTTATCAAAGTTATGAGCGGTTTTTTTTGAGCAAAGTGCCGGCAATCCAAAAGACATATAAGATAAAACCTTGCCTTGCATTCCAGTAGCTATTTCTAAATTTGCCAATCCACAAAAAGAACCTTTAATAAATCTATCTATACTTTTTTGTGGACCCCAAAATTTAATATTTTTGTTAAAAGACAGTATAAATTTATCAAAATTATTAATATCACCAACTATCTCAAACTTCACATTTGGAATATTCTTTTTTACTTTTGGTAAAATTTTTTTAACAAAAAGTTTAACAGCTAAGATATTTGGCAAATATTTTAAATTTCCTATGAATAGTATCCTTTGATTATTATTGGAAAATAAATATTTTTTTTTAACTTTATCTATTGAAATATTGATATGTTTTATTTTCTTTTTAAAAGAATTATTAATTTCTTTAATTTCATTTTTGGAAAATAAAATAATTTCATCAAAATCTGTAAAGATTTTTTCTTCTATTTTTTTGGAAAGAAGACTTTCTAAAAAATAAATATATTTTAACGGATTGAGAAAATTCAAATTGTAAAAAGTTTGTTTATAATTATTTGAGTATAAGTCTCCCATCTCAATAATCTTTTTCCCATAATAATTTTTTGGAAGGTATTGACTTGACCTTATATGATAAAAAAAAATTAAATCATAATCTGAAGACCTATCGTTAATAAACTTTCGCATTTCACTAGAGTCAAATAGACCAAATTGTAATGGTCTTAAATAAACCAAAGATTTAATTACGTTGAATAACTTTAATATAAAAACTGGGCTTTTAAAAATAAAAATATTATTTTGAGAAAAGTCATCCTTTTTGCCTAAAGTCACCACATCTAATTCACAGTTTTTTTTAAGAATGTTTATAATTTTTTTCGACCCAATTACATCTCCTGAATATCTATTTGAGAAAGGATTTCTTGTTGAGATAAAAAGAACTTTTTTCATTTGTTTTTAATTCTTTTTTTTTTAATCCTCCATCTTGATCCTTCTCTAATTATATAACCACAACAATTTTTTGAACCACATTTACAGGGATAATTTCTAAAATCTTCATCAAAACTAAATCCATAATCATATGAAAATTCCTCACCTTTTTTGATATCTTTTATTGCATGCACCCAGATCTTAAGACCAGTTCCTGTAACTTCACAATTAGGATCACAAGAATGATTAATTAATCTAGCAGTATTAAATTTATAATCTCCATCAAGATCGTATCTTTTATTTAAATTAAACAAGTATATAGCTTTGTCGTTATCATATTTAGGATTTTCTTCTGCCTCGCGTCTAGTGATCACCTTTCCTTTATATTCAATAATTTTTGATCCATTTTTAATATTTTTAGCAGCATACAAACCTAAATTATCAATTTTAGATCTTCTTACTCTATAAGTTTTCACTTAAAATAATCCTCAAGAATATTTAGATAAATTTTAGTTAAATTTTTTAAATCTTTTAATGAAACACACTCGTCAATTTTATGCATAGTTTTATTAACTAAACCAAATTCAAGACAAGGAGAAATTTTTTTAATAAATCTCGCATCTGATGTTCCGCCAGTTGTAGAAAATACAGGTGTTATTTTAGTAATTCTTTTTATTATATTTTTAGCCATAAAGATTGTTTTATTTGGTTTTGTAAGAAAAGACTCACCATTAACATGAAAATCTATTTTAAATTTACATTTATTTTTTTTACTTAAGTTTTTTACTATAGAATTAATTTTTTTCTTTAAACTGCCAGATGTATGAAGATTATTGAATCTTATATTAAATTGAGCTTTGGCCGAACCCGGAATAACATTAGCAGCCTTGTTATCTACGTTTATAGACGTAAATTCTAAATTAGAAGGCTGGAAATTTTTATTACCTTTATCTAATTTTTTTTCCTTAAGTTTTCTGCATATTTTAACTAGTGTATTTATAGGATTGTTAGAAAGATGAGGGTAAGCAACGTGACCCTGTGATCCAATGATCATTATAGTTCCTGAAATACTTCCTCGTCTGCCTATTTTAATCATTTCACCAAGTTTATTCGGATTTGTGGGCTCACCCACAATACAGAAATCTATTTTTTCATTCCTCTTTTTTAAATAATCAACTACTTTTTTAGTTCCGTTAATTGCCATTCCTTCTTCGTCACCAGTGATTAAAAAGCTTATAGAGCCAACAAATTTTTTTCTTTTTTTTAAAAACTTTTCTACAGCAGACACAAAACACGCAATTGAGCTTTTCATATCATTTGCACCTCTTCCGATTAAATGATTATTCTTAATAATTGGCTTGAAAGGACTTACGGTCCAGTCTTTCATATTTCCTGGTGGTACAACATCTGTATGGCCAGCGTAGCATAAATTAGGACGCTTTGTTCCAAGCCTTGCATAAATATTTTTAATTGGTTTACTTTTTTTATTTTTATCCTTGAACTCTAAAATCTTACAATCGAAACCTAGCTTTTTTAATTTCTTTGCTAAAAATCCTATAGCACCAGCATCTTGAGGTGTAACACTGGGAAATTTAATAAGCTCTTTGGCTAATGTAAGTTCATTTATGTTAGACATTATTCT
The DNA here is from genome assembly GCA_902625125.1 of uncultured Pelagibacteraceae bacterium. Lineage (GTDB taxonomy): Bacteria > Pseudomonadota > Alphaproteobacteria > Pelagibacterales > Pelagibacteraceae > Pelagilacustribacter. The sequence continues at coordinate 51,129 of CACOAB010000002.1, read as the reverse complement.
CTTAATAGGTCGTTTATAGACGTTTTGCTTCTTGTTTTTGAATCAACTTTTTTAACAATTACTGCACAGTATAAAGAAGGACCATCAGGATTAGTTTTATTTGACAAACTTCCTGGCACTACTACAGAGTAAGCTGGAACTTTACCAAATGTGACTTCACCAGTTGATCTATCTACAATCTTTGTTGAAGCACCAATGTAAACACCCATCGAAATAACCGCACCTTCTTCAACTAAAACACCCTCGGCTATTTCAGATCTAGCACCTACAAAACAATTATCCTCAATAATAACTGGACCAGCTTGAAGCGGTTCAAGCACACCACCAATTCCTGCACCACCAGAAATATGACAGTTTTTTCCAACTTGAGCACATGAACCTACAGAGGCCCAAGTATCGATCATCGTACCCTCATCAACATATGCTCCCAAATTTACAAACGAAGGCATAAGCACAACATTTTTTGCAATATAAGACCCTTTCCTTACAACTCCATTTGGAACGTGTCGGTAACCAGCTTTTTTCCAATCTTTTTCTTTCCATTTTACTGTTTTTCCAGGAACCTTATCATACCAAGTTGTGTAAGGTCCTTTTGACATTGTCATTTTATTTACTCTAAAACTTAAGAGAATTGCTTTTTTGATCCATTGATTAACAATCCATGTACCGTTAATTTTATTAGCAACTCTAATTTTTCCTGAGTCAACTAAATCAATTGTTTCGTTAATAGCTTTTATAAGTTTCTTTTCTGATTTAGGTCCTACTTTTTCTTTAATTTCAAAACTTTCGTTAATAGTTTTTTCCAATTTATCTAAGTTCATTTATCTCCTTTAAAAATTTTGCCAAGTTATCTGTTTTATAATTTATAAAGTCCTCATCAGAGTATTTTGCTGCCCAAGGTTCGTCATTTTTAATCCAAACTGTTTTCATTCCTAATTCATGAGCTGGTTTTAAGTTTCTTGCTATATCTTCAAAGAATATACAGTATTGTGGCTCAATTTTGTAATTTTCTACTAATTTTTTATAAGGTTCTTTGGAAGGTTTTGGAATAAATTCACAATCTCGAATGTCAAAAATTCCATCAAAAAGCCTATCGATTCCAATCCTTTTTGTTACATTTAAAGCATGGGCTCTTGATCCATTAGTAAAAATTATTTTCTTTCCAATTAACTTCTTTATTTCTTCCTCTAAAAACTTATTTTTATCTAAAAAGCTAAGATCAACATCATGTACAAATTCTAAAAATTCATCGGCGTCAATTTTATGGTTTTTGATCATCCCATTTAAAGTAGTGTTATATTCCTGAAAATAGCTTTTTTGAATTTTTCTAGCTTCTTCTAAACTAACATTAAGTTTTTCGGATATAAATTTTGACATTTTTTTATCTACTTGATCAAAAACTTTTGTTGCACCATCGTATAAGGTGTTATCTAAATCAAATAACCAGAATTTTATTTTTGATAGGTCTCTCATTTTCTTATTAAAGTCCCGGAACCCTGATCAGAAAAAATTTCATGTAATATTGAATGTGGTTTTCTTCCGTCAAGTATAACGACACCTCTTACTCCATTTTCTACAGCATCAACACAATTTTGTATTTTAGGTATCATGCCGCCCTTGACCACTTTCCATTTAATCAGATTTTCTAAGTCCAAAGGTTTTATCTCTGAAATTAATTTTTTTTGGTCATCGTAAACACCCTCAACGTTAGTCATTAACAAAAGTCTTCTAGATTTAAGTTTTTTAGCTATAGCACTTGCTGCTGTGTCCCCATTTATATTATATGTTTGTTGATTAGCTCCTAAACCAAGAGGAGCAACAATAGGAATTTGATTTTGATTAATTGAATTTTCAATTAATTCAGAATTTATTTTATTTGGAATTCCCACATAGCCCAATTCCTCCCTTTCAGGTGTTACTTCAATAATGTTATTTTCTTTTGTATGGAACGATACAGCTTTTGATCCTTGCTCCTTCAAATTTGATACTATGTCATTATTAAAATTAATTAGAACTTCCTCAACTATATTGATAATATTTTCATCAGTTACTCTTAAACCATCAATAAATTTTGACTCAATTTTCTTTTTTTCTAGCTCTCTTTTAATTCTGGGCCCTCCACCATGAACAATAATTACTGATAGTCCTAGTCTATTAAGAATATTTATATCTAAAATAAAATTATCAAACACGTCCCTATCAATTAAGACGTTACCGCCATACTTGATAACAATTTTTTCATTCTTGTATTTTGAAACATATTTTTGAACATTATTAATATCTGGAGCACCTTTTGGCCAAAATTCTTTAATTTCTTCAAGAGAAATGTTTTGAGACATCTAATTTGTTTTTACAGTAGTTTGTTTTACAATTACGTACTGTTGAGCAATCGTTAAAATATTATTTATTGTCCAATAAACAACTAAACCAGATGGGAAAGAAGCTAAAATAATTGTTAAAAATAGAGGGAAGAAAGCAAAAATCTTTGCTTGGACTGGATCCGCAGGAGCAGGGTTCAATTTTTGCTGAACCCACATTGAAGCACCCATTAAAATTGGCCAAATACCAATTATCATAAAGCTGGGTGGATCCCATGGTATCAATCCAAACAAATTAAAAATTGAAGTTGGGTCTGCTGCTGATAGATCCTTTATCCAACCAAAAAAAGGTTGATGCCTCATTTCTAGAGAAATAAATAACATTTTATAAATAGCAAAAAAGAAGGGAATTTGAATTAATACTGGTAAACAGCCTGATGCTGGGTTGATTTTTTCTTTTCTATATAAAGCCATCATCGCTTGTTGTAATTTTACTTTGTCGTCTTTATGAAGTTCTTTCAATCTTTGCATTTCAGGCGTTACAGCTTTCATTTTAGCCATTGATCTGAATGAAAAATTTGCAAGAGGAAAAAATAAAGCCCTTATAGCTATAGTAATTAAAACAATAGCAATTCCGAAATTTCCTGAAAATTTAAATAAATAATCGATTACAAAAAACAATGGTTTAGTAAAGAAATAGAACCAACCCCAATCAATAACTAAATCAAATTTGTTAATATTTTGATCAGCAGCATATCCATCAATAGTTTCAACTTCTTTTGCTGAAACAAATAATCTAAGTTCATTCATACCAGTAGATGATTTGTTGATTGTTGTAGGTTTATTAATAATATAGTTAGCCTTATAACCATTATCGTAAAGAAAAGTTGATTTAAAATTTTTGCCTTTTTCAGGAACAAAAGCTGTCATCCAATATTTATCAGTAATACCAAGCCATCCTTCATTAGATTCTCTAACAATTTTCTTTTCTTTAATATCTTCATAATCATCTTCTTTTAATTCATCATCAAATACACCGATAAAACCCTCATGTTGAATGTAAAAATTCTGAATATCATCAGGAATTTTATTTCTAGTCATCTGAGCATATGGGTATAGGTCAATTGATGAATTTGAATTATTTCTTACTTGTTGAGAAATTTTGAATAAATATTTTTCATCTAATTCAATTTTTTTTTCAAATAACACTCCTTCTCCATTATTCCACTGCAACACTACTGGGGAGTTATTACTTAAAATATCATTTCCTTTTACCGACCAAATACTTTCTGTTGTTGGTATTTTTATTTTATTTCCAATGCTGGTCCAACCAGTTTCAATATAAAAGCCATTTTCTATCTCCGCGGGATTTAAAAAAATAATATTTTCTTTTCCTTCAACTTCTTGTTTATGATTTTTGAACGAAATATCATCAATTTGCGCACCCTTTAAATTTATTGAACCTATAATACTATTATTTTCAATTTTGACTCTTTTGCTTTTGTTTAATGAGTCCTCCCTTGAAATATTTTTAATTATAGTTGGTTGATCAATTGTAGGAGTGATTGAGCTTTGCTCTGATTTTTTCTCAACTTTCTGACCATTTTCTTGTTCAACAGGTTTTTTTGGAGTCTCAAAAAAAGCTCCCCAAAAAAGCAAAACGGACATAGAAAGAGCTATAGCTACAAATACATTTCTATTATCCATGATTACTTTCTTTCTGATCTGCTTTTGGCACAAAATCTATTCCATGATTGCCACCTAGTACTTTAAAAGGATGGCATTTAAAAATTCTTTTTATCCCTAATTTAAATCCTTTGATTAAACCATGAGTATTTAGGGCTTCAATAAAATACTCAGAGCAGGTAGGTAAGAATCTACACCTGCTTCCTAAAATTGGAGAAATGAAATATTTATAAAATTTTATAATTAAAATCAGAATATTTGTCATTTTACTTTTTTAATTTACTAAAACTTTTCTCCATTAATGGCAAAAGCACATCATGTTTTTGAGCATAAGCATTAGACTTACCGAAAACTATATAAGTGTAATCCTTATTAATTGCACCTCTTTTTTTTAATAATTTTTGAACAATTGCTTTTAATTTTCTTCTAATTTTGTTTCTTTTGACTGCATTTCCAATTTTTTTTTTCATAACAAAACTAATAAACAAGTTGTCTTTACGTTTTGGCTTAAAAAAATTCTTGGCAGCAAAAATAGAAAAATAATCTGTATGTAATTTTTTTTCCTTAAGCGCTTTTCTGAATTGGTTGCTTTTTTTTAGACTTTCAAGCTTAACCATTTATTTTTAGGTAGATAGTGTTTTTCGTCCCTTTGCACGCCTACGAGCAATAAGTTGTCTACCAGTTTTTGTTGCCATTCTCGCTCTAAAACCATGTCTTCTTTTTCTGACTAAATTGCTAGGCTGATAAGTTCTTTTCATAAATATTAAAAGGTATATATTTTAATTGTTGTCTATTGTACAGGTAAATTATGAGCAAAAATTTAAAAATATTTTTGGGTATTTCTTATTTGTTCATTTTATTTGTATTTCTTTATTTTATTTTAGGAACTATTCAAATAAACAGATTAGACGATTTTATTTATTATAAGGAGCTTCAATCAAATATAGATATTTACGTAAGCTCTAATGTATTAATTAATTTAGTTTACTTTTTCGTTTTCGGAATTGTTTGGGTTATCTTGCTTGGCTTTGGGTCACCAATTTTGATAATTTCTGGAATATTATTTGGTCAGTGGCTCGGTACAATCATATCTGTATTGTCTCTATCAGTTGGTGCACTATCACTATATTCAATTGGAAATTTTTTTTTTAGAGATTTAGTTAGGACGACATTAGAAAAAAGATTTTCCAAATACATAACATTGTTTCAAAAAAATGAATTTTTTTATTTTTTCATTTATAGATTTGTTGGGGGGCTAGGTATTCCCTTCTTTATGCAAAATTTATTACCAATCCTCTTTGGAATGAAAAAAAGAAATTATTTTTTATCAAGTTGTTTCGGATTTATACCAAGTTTTTTTATCTTGAATACTATTGGAGCTGGACTGAATATTTATGTAAAACAAGCGAGTAATTTTAATATGATAAATTTAATTTTATCAAAAGAAATTTACATACCAATCTTAATGTTTGTTAGTTTGATGGTTTTATCCTTATTTATAAAAAAAAAATTTTTTAATGATTGAAATTAATAAAAACAACCTATTTAAAGATTTAAGCCCTTATCTGAAACAACACAAAGACAATCCTGTTAATTGGCAAATTTGGTCAAAAGAAACTTTAGAATTTTCAAAGCAAAATAAAAAACCGATTTTACTCAGCATTGGATATGCAAGTTGTCACTGGTGCCATGTTATGGCTCATGAAAGTTTTGAGGATATTGAAACAGCAAAATTAATGAATGAATTTTTTGTGAATATTAAAGTAGACAGAGAAGAGAGACCAGATTTAGATTTTATTTTTCAAAGCTCATTTCAGTTATTTAATCAAACTGGTGGAGGGTGGCCTTTAACAATGTTCCTTGATGAGAATGCCGTTCCATTTATGGGGGGGACTTATTTTCCCAAAGATGCAAAACATGGTTTACCATCCTTTAAAGAAGTTCTCCAAAAAATTTCTGGTGCTTATAAAGATCAAAGAGAAAAAATTATTGAGCAAAAAAATTTGATTATTAGAAATTTGGATCTAAAGAAGAATTCTGTATTAAGTCAAGATCTTGAACCTATTCTAGAATTGTCTTTGAGTCATTTAGATTTAGAAAAGGGAGGTTATAAAGGTGCACCAAAATTTCCAAGTTTCAATTTATATGAAACTCTTCTCTATTTTTACAACTCTACTAATGAGAAAAAGTACTTAAAGCCAGTTGTACTTATTTTAAAACAACTTTGTTCGAAAGGTATATTTGATCATGTTGAGGGAGGCATTTGTCGTTATGCAGTAGACGAAGATTGGATAATTCCGCATTTTGAGAAAATGCTTTACGATAACACCCAATTTATATTGCTGCTTTCAAAATATTGTAAAATAAATTCAGATGATTATTTCAAAGATAAATTAGAGCAAACAATTGAATTTTTAAAAAAAGATTTTTTTAATAAAGAGGGTTTTTTGGGCTCCGCTTATGATGCAGACAGCGATGGAGAAGAAGGAAAATATTACATTTATACGTTCGAAGAAATTAAAGAAATAGAAAATATTGAAAAATATTTTGAGGTTAAATCTGGAGGAAATTGGCAAAATAAGATTATTTTAGTTGAAAAAGAAAAACCAACCAAAGAAATTTTAAAAAAACTTTTACAAATTAGACTACAACGAACAAAACCTTTTTTTGATGATAAAACTCAATTAGATTTAAATTGTTTAATGATCAGTGCCTTAATTTCAGCGAACGAAGTTTTGCCAAATAAAGGATATTTCGAATTAGCTGAGGAACTATTCTTTAAAATTGAAAAAAAATATATTGGAAGTAAAATTCATCATAGTTACTCTACTGATGTTGTTTTTATCGAAGATTATGCCTTTTTGATCAATGCGATTATTGATTTGTCAGATAAAACAATGAACTTTAAATATAGGGATTTAGCAAAAAAACTATCACAAGAAGCTTTAACAAAATTTTTTTTAGACGATAAAAATATTTTTCAAAAAAATCCCAAAAATAATAATGATACTTTCTTTAAACCGATTGATATAGGCGATAATACCATTCCTAATGGCAATGCTATCATGCTTATAAATTTAGTTAGGTTAGGCATGATGAAAGAAGCAAAAAAATTATCTGATAGTTTGAATGGATATCTCAATATTTATAAAAATCATATGATGACGGCAATCAAAGCTTTAGATTTTTTTAATAATATTAATGCTGGTAAAAATTGTAACGAGCAAGGTTGTAAAATTGATGGCTAAAAAAATTAATTGGTTATCATGGTTAGTTTTAGTTATTTTATGGAATTATGGTTTTCCAAATGCCACTCCACTTCAAGATGTAATAGTTGCCGTAATTTTGTCGATATTATTTATAATTATTAAGAAGTTGCGATCAAGAGGCTTGCAAAACAGAGCCTCAAGAAGTAAATTTAAAAATTAATGAAGGGATGCTCAATATGGGAATTCACTACGACTATAAATCTACGCGAGGTGATAAAGCAATGAAAAAAGAGGCTAAGCGTAAAGCCAGAATTGAGCAAAGAAGAGCGAAGCGTTCAAGTAATAATTCTAAAGAGTCCGAAAAGAAATTGATGCATGATATAGACAAACCTATTACGTTAGAGGACTTAACAAACCCAGATAAAAATTAACTTTTAAATGAAATCTTTTGAAAAAAAAGATTCTCTTATAAAAAGCCGTACAGCTGCCTTAAAAAGAAATCTGAAAAAAAGAAAAAAAATCAAAATAGAAAAAAAGAAAAAATGACAGTTCTCTCTGATAAATGGATTAAAAAAACTGCAAAACAAAAAGGAATGATAAAACCTTTTGTAGACAAGCAAATAAGGAAAGGAAAAATTTCTTTTGGTTTGTCTTCTTATGGATACGATGCGAGAGTTTCTAATGAGTTTAAAATTTTTACTAATGTAAATTCTGGTATAGTTGATCCAAAAGTTTTTAAAAAAGAAAGTTTTGTTACAAAAGTTGGAAAAGAATGTATAATTCCTCCAAATTCTTTTGCCCTAGCAAGAACAATGGAATATTTTAAAATTCCCGATGATATTTTGGTTATTTGTCTTGGAAAATCTACTTACGCGAGATGTGGAATTATTGTGAATGTAACTCCTTTAGAGCCCGGTTGGGAAGGTCATGTCACTTTAGAATTTTCCAATACTACTCCTTTACCAGCTAAAATTTATGCTAATGAAGGTGTAGCACAGTTTATTTTTCTGAAAGGCAATGAGAGACCTAAATTGACCTACGCTAATAGAAAAGGGAAATATATGAAACAAAAAGGTGTAACGCTGCCAAAAGTTTAAATTCTTTCTAATGCAAAAGCTTATAATCAAAGGTAAAAAAGAATTAAGCGGAAAAATTTCTATATCAGGTTCTAAAAATTCAACTTTACCAATTTTAGCTGCATCCATTCTTGCTAAAAATGTGAAAATTAAAAATATTCCTTTGGTAAAAGATATTTTTACCATGATTGAATTGTTAAACTTTATTGGATTAAAAACAAAATTAGTAAAAAAAAAAAATTTTATCGAAATTTCTAATAATAATAAAAATATCAACACATTAGCTCCCTATAAATTGGTAAAAACAATGAGGGCTGGTGTACTAGTTTTAGGTTCACTCTTAAGTAAATACAAAAAAGCAAAAGTCTCATTGCCTGGTGGATGCGCTATAGGATCAAGGCCAGTAGACCTACATTTATTTGCTTTAAAAAAATTAGGAGCAAAAATTAAAATAAAGGATGGATATATATTGGCTGAAGCGAAAAAAGGTCTTAAAGGTACAAAAATAAAATTTCCATCTATTTCAGTCGGAGCAACAGAGAATGCTTTGATAGCAGCTTTTAAAGCTAAAGGTACAACAATTTTAAAAAATTGTGCAATTGAACCAGAAATAAAAGATTTGATATCTTTTCTTAAAAAATTAGGAGCAAATATTTATTTGAAAGGTAGAACAATCTTAATTAAGGAAAGTAAAATTAAAAGTTCGAAAATCATTCATCAGGTTATTTTCGACAGAATAGAGCTAGGAACTTACATGATAGCAGGTGCTTTATTAGTAAAAAAAAATTTAATAATCGATAAAATTGATCCAACAATTGTTAAAAGTGAGATAGATATTTTAAAAAGAATAGGTGTTAAAATTATACAAAAAAAAAAATCGGTTATTATCAAAAAAAGTAAGAAATTAAAAAAAATAAATATAATAACAAAACCATATCCAGGCTTCCCAACAGACTTACAGGCTCAATTCATGGTTCTTCTTACACAAGCTAATGGTGTATCTAAAATAAAAGAGAATATATTTGAAAATAGATTTATGCACGTACCTGAATTGAAAAGGATGGGCGCGCAAATTCAAATAAAAGATAAAACTGCACTTATCAAAGGTCCCTCAAAATTAGCTGGTGCCGAAGTTATGGCCACTGACCTTAGAGCTTCAGTTAGTTTAGTATTAGCAGGATTGATTGCTGAAAATAGAACTGTCATCAACAGAATTTATCATCTTGATAGAGGTTATGAATTTTTAGAGAGTAAACTTAAAAATTGCAAAGCCGCAATAAAAAGAGTTTAAAATGGAGGCAAAAAACTTAAAACTAATTGCAAGAACAGAGGAAGACCTAAGAATTGTTTCTGCGCATTTACAAGACTCTATTGCTAGTATTGCAGATATAGCAAACCTAAAAAAAAATAAAATCTTTCTGATGCAACTAAATCGATTTATGTGGGAAGATGTAGAAAAAGGAGTATTTAGGAAGAATAAACGTATTAGAACAATCTTAAAATTCGAGAATGTTATGAACGTGATATCAAAAAATATAAACCAACAAAAAAAAGATAAGTTTTTGGATTTTCTAGCTATTGAAACGAATGTTACTCCTGATAAAAACTATGAAATGAAAATAATTTTTGCTGGTGATGCCATAATTAGGGTTGAGTGTGAAGTTATAGAAGTTACTTTAGATGATCAGGGAGAACCATGGGATACTAAAAATAAACCAAAGCATAATACTTTATGATTATAAATATATTAAATTTTAATAACAAAAATTCAAAAAAAAAACTGAGAAATTTTTTGGATAAAAGAAAGTCTATTCAAAAAAATCAGACCAATATTGTAAGTAAAATTATAGATAGTGTGAAAAAAAAAGGTGATATAGCAGTATTAAATTATGAAAAAAAATTTTCAAAGATAAAAACAAAGTCCAATAGACTTTTATTTACGAATAATGAAATAAATAAAATTTCAAAAAAAATTGACTTAAAAGTAAAAAAATCAATTGATTTAGCTTATAGTAGAATTAAAAGATTTCATTTAAAACAAAAATATTCATCTTTTTCTTTCAAAGATAAATATAAGAATGTGCTTTCATATAAATATTCTCCATTAGAAAAAGTAGGAGTTTATGTACCGGGAGGAACAGCAAGTTATCCAAGTACTGTTTTGATGAATTGTATTCCTGCAGTAGTGGCTGGAGTTAAAAATATATATTTAACTACGCCGGCTTTAGACTCAAAAATAAATCCTGCGATAGTCTACGCTGCAAAAAAATGCGGTGTAAAAAAAATTTATAAAACAGGGGGCGCTCACACGATCGCGGCACTAGCCTATGGAACAAAGAAAATTGAAAAAGTAGATAAAATAGTTGGACCTGGAAATGCGTTTGTAGCTTGTGCAAAAAAAGAAGTTTTTGGAGATGTCGGCATTGATATGGTAGCAGGACCGTCCGAAGTAAGTATTGTTGCGGACAAGTTTGCAGATCCAGATCTTATCGCTGCAGATCTTATCGCTCAGGCAGAACATGACGTTAATGCTCAGTCAATATTGATTACTAGCAACAAAAATTTGATCCCAATAGTAAACTTATCGTTAAAAAAACAATTAATGAAACTACCTAAAAAAAATATTGCCTCTAAAAGTTTAAAAAATTTTGGTTTAGCTATTCATGCTAATAGTAAAAAAAAAATTTTAGAGGCAATTAACACAATAGCGCCTGAACACTTAGAATTATTCACAAACATGAACACAGAAATAATAAAAGGTGTAAAAAACGCTGGATCTATTTTTATAGGAAAATTTTCCCCAGAGGCTATTGGAGATTATATTGCTGGCCCAAATCACGTGTTACCTACATCTGGTTCGGCAAGATTTTCTTCTGGTTTATCTGTCAATGATTTTTTAAAGAGACATTCATTAATAAAAATAACAAAAACAGGTATTGAAAGATTAGGATCATCGGTTATAAATTTAGCGAAGCATGAAAATTTAGATGGTCATGCCAACTCGGTAAAAATGAGATTAAAAAAAGGAAAATTAATTGGCTAAACAAGAAACTTTAGAATTTAAAGGAAAGGTAACAGAACTACTACCGAACGCTATGTTTAGAGTTAAGCTTGAAAATAACCACGAAATTTTAGCTCATACAGCTGGAAAATTAAGAAAGAATAGAATTAGAGTTCTTGCTGGAGATAATGTAATGGTTGAAATGACGCCATATGATTTAACTAAAGGAAGAATAACTTTTAGATTTTAGGCCTTGTAGCTCAGTAGTAGAGCAGTACCCTGAAAAGGTATGTGTCGTAAGTGCGATTCTTACCAAGGCCACCACCAAGGTTTATGTTATTAGATAATTTAATTTCAGAAGAAAAAAAAAATAATAGAAAATTATACTCGTCTGGCCCATACTGGAGATATAAAAATTCAAAAGCTATTTTAGAGATTAAAAACAAAGGCTTAAAAAACTTTAGAGGATTTAACAGCGGTGTAGGGACTGGTTATGCTAATAATCTGGTTTTAGATGTTAGAAATGAACTTGGTTGGAAAGGGCGTATAATAGCGAAATTATTTTCTCTACCTCTTCTTAAACAAGTTTTTGACCAACAAATTGCTTACACTAAAAATCACATTGATGAGTATCTAAAATTTATGTCAATAGTTTTTCAAAATGACGAAAACGTAAAGAAATTAATCAAAAAATACAAATTTAACAATACAACTGATTTCGGTTGTGTAAAAAAATTTGAATATCAAAATACTGAATATTCAATGTTATATCTTGATATAGCCGATCGAGTTGAAAAGATTTCTGCTAATTTAAACTTTTCAAAAATTAAAAGTTTTTTTGAAATAGGCGGTGGTTTTGGCGCAAATATACATTTTTTAATCACTAATTTTCCTAACATAAAAAAGGTAATTTATTTGGACACGGTTCCAAATATTTACGTAGGAACAGAGTATTTAAGACACTTTTACAAAGATCATGTTATAGATTTCTTAAAAACAAAAAACTTAAAAGAAATAAAATTTAGTTCAGATGATAATTTGGAAATTTTTTGTATACCTCCTTGGGAAATAGAAAAATTAAAAGTAAATATCGATCACTTCCATAACGCATCAAGTTTTGTTGAAATGCCTAAAAATATAATTAAAAATTATTGTAATTTCATAAAAAGTTTCAACACTAAAGAAATTTCTTTAATTTCTTACGGTCATTTTGATGAAAAAACTACTTTTAAACCTTCAGATCTAAATTCATTTTTTGAAAATACGTTAGAAACTGTTTGGCATGACTGGGTTATCCAGAAATATGATAGAAAATTCATTTATCTTTATTCAAAAAAAATATAAATCAAGCTATATTCACAAAATCTTAAATAATGAAAAAAAAAATAGGAATTGTTTGGCTTCGAGATGATTTTAGGTCATCAAATAATTTAGCGTTAGCCAAAGCATCAAAAAGTCATGACGAGGTTGTAGCTTTATATTTATTTAAAGAAAAAAAATTTTTCAGTCAGGAGGCTCAACAGTGGTGGGTATATAAGTCATTAAAAAATTTTAGAAAAAAATTAATATTTTTTAACATCAATCTTCAAATAGTAAAAGTTGAGTCCTATAAGAATTTCTTTGATAAGATCTCTTCAAAAAATGATTTTTCAATATATTGGAATAAAGTGTATGAACCAAATTATTTAAAATTTGACAATTATTTATCAAACAAATTAAGAGATAAAGAAATTCATTTCCAAATCTTCAAAGGAAATATACTTAATGAGATTAATGAAGTGAAAAAAAATGACGGAACTCCTTTTAAAGTTTTTACTCCATTTTGGCGAAATGCAGAAAGACATTATTTAGATAAGGGTCCTATTGTTGACAAAAAAATAACTAAATGTCTAAAAAAAATTACCTACTTTAAAGATGAAATTTCAGAAGAAAAAATTTTACCAAAAAAAAAATGGGTACTTAAATTTGAAAAATATTGGGAACCGACAGAAGAAACGGCTATTAAAGAGTTAAATAAATTCATTAAGGAAAAGATAGAAAATTATTCAACTCATAGAAATTATCCAAATATACAAGGAACCTCAAAACTTTCCCCGTTTATTAAGCACGGACAAATCCATGTAGAGAAAATTTGGATAGAATGTTCTAAATATAATAAAAAAGGAACTAATAAATATTTAGCAGAAATCGGCTGGAGAGAGTTTAGCCATACATTGATAAATCATTTTCCACATATGATCGCAAATAATTATTCAAAAAAATTTGATAATTTTCCATGGGAAAAAAACTCAAAATTTCTGAAAGCTTGGAAAAGTGGTATGACTGGTTATCCAATAGTAGATGCGGGTATGAGGGAGCTTTATGCAACTGGTTGGATGCATAATAGGGTGCGAATGATAGTTGGATCTTTTTTAGTAAAACACTTACTAATCGATTGGAGAGAAGGTGAAAAATATTTTAGAAATTGCTTATTAGATTATAGCGAGGCAAACAATGTTTCCGGTTGGCAGTGGGTAGCTGGAAGTGGTGCAGATGCTGCCCCATATTTTAGAATATTTAATCCAATTTTGCAGGGAGAAAAGTTTGATAAAGAGGGTCATTACGTAAAAAAATGGGTTCCAGAATTAAAAAAATTGCCAAAAAAATTTATCCATAAACCTTGGGAGTCTAACGAACAAAATTTTAAACTTGGAAAGGATTATCCTTTTCCGATTGTGAAACACGAAGAAGCTAGAGCGAAAGCTTTAAATGCTTTTAAAAAAATTTAAGCATTATATTTTACCGTGACAATGTTTGAATTTTTTTCCTGAGCCACACGGACATTTCTCGTTTCTACCAACCTTTTTTTCTGAGATATTTTCCTTAGATTTTTCTTTTTCTTGATCATTTTCCTCTTCATTAGATATTATAATATTTAGATTAAACAAAAATTTGATTAAATCGTTTTTTATTTTTAATAAAAGGTTTTCAAATAAAACAAATGCCTCTTTTTTAAACTCAGACAAAGGGTCTTTTTGCCCGTATTGCCTCAATCCAATGACTTGCCTTAATTGTTCTAAATATTGCAAGTGTGATCTCCACGAAAAATCTATGATTTGTAAAAATATTTTTTTTTCAAGACTATTATTCTGGTTTTGTCCTAAAATATCTATTCTAGAGCTCTTTTTTGCAGAAAATAAATTTTGTATTTTTTCACTGAATTCATTTTCTTTAAGTTTTCCAAATTTTAATATCTCATCATCAGAAATGACATTTCCAGTAATATTCTTAATTTCAGATAGGAAATTTTTTTTATCACCTGATTTTTGAAAATTAGCACGTATCATATTTAAATTTGATAATATTTCGTTAAAAAAATCTTTTAAAATTTCATCAATTTTTTCTTCTTTTAAAATTTTTAATCTTTGAGAAAATATAACTTGTCTTTGGTCATTCATTACATCATCAAATTTAATTAATGTTTTTCTGATATCAAAGTTTCTGCTTTCAACTTTTTTTTGGGCTCTTTCCATGGCCTTGTTAATCCAAGGATGGTCGATAGACTCATTTTCTTTCAAACCTAATTTTTGAAGCATACCATCAATAGAATCTCCTCCAAAAATTCTCATTAATTCATCCTGTAAACTTATAAAAAAGATTGTGCTTCCAGGATCCCCTTGTCTACCAGATCGACCTCTTAACTGATTATCTATTCTTCTGCTCTCATGACGTTCAGTTCCAATTATAAATAGTCCGCCTAAATTTTTTACTTTTTCTTCATTTTTTTTTACTTCTCTTTCATCTTCTTTTTTCCCATTATAAATAAAATCTTTATTACCCCCTAATTTTATATCTGTTCCTCGGCCGGCCATGTTAGTTGCGATCGTGACTGCATTAATTTTGCCAGCTTCAGCTACAATACTTGCTTCTTTCTCATGTTGCTTAGCGTTAAGAACATTGTGATCAATTTTTTTATTACTTAAATGAGATGAAATTTTTTCTGATTTTTCAATGCTTGTAGTTCCTACTAATACTGGCTGACCTCTTTTGTTACATTCAATTATCTTATTTGTAATTGCGTTATACTTTTCTTTTTCAGTTCTAAAAATTTGATCATTGAAGTCTTTACGTAACATTTTTCTATTAGTTGGAATAGAAACAACAGGTAGTTTATATATATCAAAAAACTCTTCAGCTTCCGTCATCGCTGTTCCAGTCATACCGGATAATTTTTGATACATTCTAAAATAATTCTGATAAGTTATTGAGGCTAATGTTTGATTTTCTTCTTCAACTTTAACATTTTCTTTGGCTTCTATTGCTTGATGAAGCCCATCGGAAAATCTCCTCCCATCAAGTACTCTTCCAGTAAATTCATCAATTATTTGAACTTTGCCTTCTCTAATTATGTAATCAGTATCTTTGTTAAAAAGTAAATTAGCTTTTAATGCCTGATTCACATGGTGAACTAAATCTAAGTTAGCAGGATCATAAAAATTTCCATTTTTTAATATTTTTTTTTGTATTGCAAGTTTTTCTATCTTATCAATTCCCAAGTCAGTAAGAATTACATTTTTATTTTTTTCATCTAATTCATAATCATTTTTTTGTAAATGTTTAATAAATTCATTCGATGTGACATAAAGAGTTGTTTTATCTTCGAGTTTTCCAGAAATTATTAAAGGCGTTCTTGACTCATCTATTAAGATACTATCAACTTCATCAACTATGCAAAAGTGATGATTGCGTTGTACCATTTCTTCTAGTTCATATTTCATATTGTCTCTTAAATAATCAAACCCAAGTTCGTTATTTGTTGCGTAAGTAATATCGTTATTGTAATTTTTCTTTCTTTCAATATCTGCTAGATCATTAGTTATACAGCCAGTTGTTATTCCTAAATAATTAAAAACGTTTCCCATCCAATCAGAATCTCGTTTAGCTAAATAATCATTCACGGTTACAATGTGAACACCCTTTCCTTCCAGAGCATTAAGATAAGCTGGCAATGTTGAAACAAGAGTTTTTCCCTCTCCTGTTTTCATTTCGGCAATTTTTCCACTATGAAGAATTAAGCCTCCAGCGAGCTGTACGTCATAGTGTCTTTCACCTAAGGTTCGTTTAGCAGCCTCCCTAACCAGTGCAAAGCTTTCTGGTATGATATCGTTGATTTTTAGTGATCCATTTTGAGCATTTTTTTTAAAATTGAATGTCTTTTCTTTAAAATCGGCCTCAGTTAAAGATTTAATTTCATTTTCTTTATTATTAATGGCTAAAACAATGTTTTGAATTTTGTCTAATTCCTGTTGATTAGAGCTTTTAAATATTTTACTAAAAGTTCTTGTAAAAAGATTCATTATACAACTATATATGTATTATTAATTTAAATTAAACAGCAATAATGACAATAAATATTAAAAATTTCTTAAACGACAAAACAAAATTATCTAAAATGGGTGAGTTTCAGAGCCTAAAACAAATAGAAGGTTTAGAAATGTCATCTATATCAGCAGACCTATATAAAGACGGAAGAGATGATGTAGCGCTGTTTTATTTCAGCAAAGGAGCGAACTATGCTACACTTACAACATCTAACAGTATTACTTCAGAGTTTATTCCCTGGAATAGAAATTCTCACAAAAAAATTATTAAAGGTTTATTGGTAAATACAAAAAATGCTAACACTTTCACGGGCAAGCAAGGAAAAGATAGCATTGATATTTTAGCAAAAAACCTTTCAAGAGTTTTGACAATCAAAGAGTCCAAAAATCAAAAAGGAACAACAGAAACAGTGAAAATTAAAGACTTAATTTTTGCATCAACGGGTGTGATTGGGGAAGAGTTTCCAGTTGAAAGTATTAGAGAAAGACTGCCTGACTTAGTCGATAGATTAAGAGGAGAACATAATAAAATGTACTGGATTAAGATGGCTTCAGCCATAATGACCACTGATACAAAACCAAAATTAGCATATGAGGAGATAATTGTAGGGAATGAGTTAGTAAAAATTTGTGGTATCGCTAAAGGATCTGGAATGATTGCTCCAAACCTCGCTACAATGCTATCATTTATTTTTACTAATGCTGATATAAATTCTAATTTATTAAAAACAATTTTAAAAAGAGCAGCTGCAAACTCTTTTAACGCAATTACAGTTGATAGCGACCAATCTACTAATGATATGGTTTCTATTTTTTCTACAAGAGCTATAAAAATTGGTCAAAATATTTCTCTAAACGATAAATCGGTACAAAAATTTGAAATAGCATTAAAAAAACTTTGTTTAAATTTAGCCAAACAAGTTGTTGTAGATGGTGAAGGAGCTAAAAAATTTGTAACTATTAATGTTATTAATGCAAAATCTTTAGGTAGTGCAAAGAATGTTGCTTTTTCAATAGCAAACTCACCTTTGTTTAAAACAGCAATAGCAGGCGAAGACCCTAATTGGGGAAGAATTGCTATGGGAATAGGAAAGTCTGGAGAAATAATTGATCAAAAAAAATTAAAAATTAAAATTGGCAATTTTGTAGTTGCAGAAAATGGAAAAATTTCTGAAACTTACGACGAAGTTAAATTAAAAGAATATATGCAGTGGGGTTCTATTGAGATAGAAGTAAATTTGAAACTTGGTAATGATGCTTTTAAATGTTATACATGTGATTTTACTCACGACTACATAGATATAAATGCAGATTATAGAAATTAAATGATTAAATACAATTTAAAGTGTGAAAGCGGCCATGAGTTTGAGAGTTGGTTTTCTGACTCTAAAGAGTTTGATAAATTAAATAAAAAAAAAATGCTAGAGTGCATATACTGTTCATCAAAAAAAATTAATAAATCTATAATGGCACCAATGATATCTAGTCCAAAAAATAGAGATGAACAAATTGAAATTATTGGAAACGATTATAAAAATGAAAAAAATAAACTTTTAAAATTGAGAAGATATATAGAAAAAAATTTTGACTATGTTGGTAAAGACTTTAGTAAAAAAGTAAGGGAAGTTTATTATGATAAAAAAAATAAAAAAGCTATTTACGGTACAACTACTCAAGATGAAAGACAGGAATTAGCCGACGAAGGCATAGACTTGCTCTCTATTCCTTGGGTTAATAAAGATAATTAATCTTTTAAACTACAAATTATATAATTTACTGACAAGTCTTTTGACCTTTTCCATCGTTTAATAATTGGATTAAATTGAAGACCGCTAATATCTGTAGTACTGAATTTATTTTCAATTAGAATTTTCTCTAATTCTTCTGGTTTAATAAATTTATTCCAATCATGTGTACCAATTGGAAGCCATCGCAAAATATACTCAGCACCAATTATTGCTTTTATATAAGACGAAAAAGATCTATTTAATGTTGCTGTAAACATTAAACCATTTTTTTTAAGCAATTTGGAACAAGACTTTATGTATAAATTAACGTCTTCAACATGTTCAACTATTTCAAGATTTAGAATTATGTCAAATTTTTCATTATTTTCTAATTTTTCAGGAGAGGTAGAAATATAATTTATTTTTAAATTACTTTTTTTTGAATGTAATTTTGCAACACTAATGTTTCTTTCAGATGCATCTATACCAGTTAAATCAGCCCCCAATCTTGTCATTGGTTCACTTATTAGACCTCCTCCGCATCCAATATCTAGAATCTTAAAACCATTCAAAAAATTTGTTTTGTTTTTATCAATCTTGTAATGATTTTTAATTTTTTCTGTTATGTATTCAATTCTTATTGGATTAAACATATGCAGAGGTTTGAATTTTCCATTAACATCCCACCATTCATCTGCCATTCTTGAAAACTTTTGAATTTCTTCTTTATTTATAGTACTACTCATGCTGTAAATATTTTATTTAATATTATTATCAAAATTTTATTATATTACATTCTTTAAATGGTTAAAAAAGTATTAAAGTTTGGCGGAACATCTGTTGGAACAGTTGAAAGAATCCAGCATATAGCCCATATTATTAAAAAAGAACAATTAAGTGGAAATAAAATAATTGCGGTAGTTTCAGCAATGGCAGGAAAAACTAATGAACTTATTAATCTTTCAAATGAAATTTCAGATGAATTTAACAAAAGAGAATTAGATGTTCTCTTGTCCTCTGGAGAACAGATTACCTGTGCGCTTTTGTCTGGAGCTTTGCTTAAATTAAAAATTAAAGCACAATCATGGATGAACTGGCAAATTCCCATACTCACTGAAGGTGAACATGCTAATGCTCGAATAGTTAACATGAATACTGAAAAAATTAATCAGTTCTTAGATGACAAAGGTGTAGCAATTATTCCTGGTTTTCAAGGAATATCAAATAAAGGAGATATAACTACTATCGGCAGAGGAGGCTCCGACGCAACTGCTGTAGCTGTAGCTAAAATATTTAATGCTGATACATGTGAAATATATACAGATGTTGATGGAGTTTTCTCTACTGATCCAAATAAAATTCCGGTTGCTAAAAAAATAGAAAAAATTTCTTTCGATGAAATGCTTGAACTTTCCTCTCTTGGAGCAAAAGTAATGCAATCCTCAGCCGTTCAAACTGCAATGATGTATGATATTCCGCTTGAAGTTAGGTCGACATTTACTGAACGGAAAGGGACAAAGATTTTTAGTCAAGAAAACATTGATTATACAAAAAGTGTCACTGGAGTAGCTTATTCAAAAGATGATGCAAAAATAACTGTTATAGGAGTAGAAGATAAACCAGGAGTGGCAGCTAATATTTTTGAACCTTTGAGCAAAGCACAAATAAATGTCGATATGGTTATCCAAAATATTTCTTCAGATCAAAAAACAACAGATATTACCTTTACTGTAAAAAGAGATGATATATTAAAAACGAAAAAGATTTTAAAAAATGAAAGTAAGATAAATTATAAGCAGATTATTCAAAATGAAAAAGTAGCAAAAGTTTCAATTGTTGGTGCTGGAATGGTGTCAACTCCTGGCGTAACTTACAGGATGTTTAGAGCTTTATCTGATGAAGGAATAAATATTTTAGCAATATCAACTTCTGAAATTAAACTTTCAGTGATTATTGATGAAGATAAAACGTTAGCAGCTATTAAAAAGCTACATACGATATTTGATTTGGATTAAAATGGAAGTAAGACCTCACAGAATTATTAAAAGAAAAAAGACTAAATTAATTAAAGTAGGCAAAGTTAGTGTTGGAGGGGACTCTCCTATAAGTGTTCAATCAATGACTAATACTTTGACTACAAATATAAAAGAAACTATAAATCAAATACATTCTTTGGAAGAGGCAGGAGCAGATATTGTTAGAGTTTCATGTCCTGATGAGAGCTCGACTAAAGCATTAAAAAATATTATTAAAGAAATTTCAGTACCATTAGTTGCAGATATACATTTTCATTATAAAAGGGCAATCGAGGCTGCAGAAATGGGAGCGAGCTGTTTAAGAATAAACCCAGGAAATATTGGGACCAATAAAAGAATTTTAGATGTGGTTAAAGCTGCTAAAGATAATGATTGTTCAATCAGAATAGGTGTTAATGCAGGATCGCTAGAAAAGAAATTGTTAGAAAAATATAAGGAACCATGTCCAGAGGCATTAGTGGAAAGCGCTGAACATAACATTAGACTTTTAGAGGACAATAATTTTTTCAATTTTAAAATAAGCGTTAAATCATCAGATATTTTTTTGACAGTAAAAGCATATAAAAAATTATCTAAAATTTGTGATTACCCTCTTCATTTAGGTGTCACCGAAGCTGGAGGCTTGTTGACAGGCAGTATAAAATCTTCAATTGGAATTGGTCAATTATTAATGGAGGGCATTGGAGATACTATAAGAGTTTCACTTTCATCAGATCCAGTTGATGAGGTAAAGGCAGGTTATGAAATTTTAAAATCCCTGGGCATTCGGTCAAGAGGAGTTAATATTATCTCATGTCCATCTTGTGCAAGACAAGCCTTCCCAGTTATTGAAACGGTAAAAATATTAGAAGAAAAATTAGCTCATATAAAAAAGCCAATTAACTTATCAATCATTGGATGTGTAGTTAATGGACCAGGCGAAGCCGCACAGACTGAAATAGGCCTAACAGGCGGAGGTCAAGATAATAATCTTTTATATCTCTCTGGCATCCCTCATACGAAAGTCCCCAGCTCACAAATAATAGATAAAATAGTAAAGCTTGTAGAAGAGAAAACAAAAGACTGAATTAAATCATGGTTCCAATAAATAAAGTTAAAGAAATAATTAATAAACATAATGATTTAGAAAAAGAGCTTTCATCTGGAAATATTGATACAAAATTATTTGCAAAAAAGTCTAAAGAATATTCAAATCTTGGAAGAATTATTAAAATTGCTAGAGAGTATGTCAATTTCGAAAATGAAAAAAGAGATTTATTAAACATGCTTCAAGACAAAAATAATGATAAAGAAATATTAGATTTGGCTCAAAAAGACTTAGATGAATTAATAAAAAGAAAAGAGACACATGAAAATAATTTAAAAGTATTTTTGTTACCAAAAGATGAGGACGATAATAAAAATGCAATAGTAGAGATTAGAGCAGGAACTGGAGGATTAGAGGCTTCACTATTCTGCGCTGATCTTTTTAAAATGTACGAAAAAGTTTGCTCTAAAAAAAAATGGAAATTAGAGATCATAAATATATCTAAAAGTGAAGCTGGGGGATTTAAAGAAGTAATATTTTTAGTAAATGGAGATGATATATATTCATATTTAAAATACGAGTCAGGTGTTCACCGCGTTCAAAGAATTCCAGAAACAGAGACACAAGGTAGAGTTCATACTTCAGCAGCTACAGTAGCGGTTTTGCCAGAAGCAGAAGAAGTGGATATAGAAATTAAAGAATCGGATCTTAGAATTGACGTTTTTAGAGCAGGGGGTCCAGGGGGTCAGTCGGTAAACACTACAGATAGCGCTGTAAGAATTACCCACATTCCATCAGGAGTAGTTGTAAGTCAACAAGATGAAAAATCTCAACATAAGAATAAAGCTAAGGCACTAAAAATTTTAAGATCTAGAGTGTATGAGGCTGAAAAGAGAAAAAAAGATCAAGAAAGATCTAGCAATAGGAGGAGTCAAATTGGTACTGGCGATAGGTCTGAAAGAATAAGAACATACAATTTTCCACAAGGAAGAGTCACCGACCATAGAATTAATTTAACATTGCATAAACTGACCGAATTTTTAAGTGGGGAAATACACGAAGAAATGAACCAAGAACTAAGATTAAAAGAACAAAATTTAAAATTAGAGAATTTAAGCTCATGAATTTGTTTGAATTAATTAAAGTAGGATCAAATCTACTCAAAAAAAATAAGATAAAATCGCATATTCTAGATTCTGAAGTTTTGCTTTCAAAAACTCTCAATAAATCAAGAGAAGAAATCCTGATAAACTTGGATCAAAAAATTGATAAGCAAAAAATATTAGAATTTAAAAAATATTTGATAAGAAGGTCAAAAAATGAACCAATTGCTTATATCCTTAAAGAAAAAGAGTTCTGGAGTAAAAGATTTAATGTAAACAAACATACATTAATTCCAAGGCCCGAAACCGAGCTTCTTGTAGATAAACTTATTAGAATTTACAGTGGAAAAAAAATTTCAATTTTAGACATTGGCACAGGTTCTGGCTGTATATTAATTAGTTTATTAGATACCTTGAAACAATCAAGGGGTCTGGGTATCGACATCTCCAAAAAAGCAATATTAACTGCCAAAAAGAATGCGCAAAAGTTTAATCTATTAAACAGAATTAAATTTTTAAGTAAATCAATTGATTGTATTTTTAATAAAAAATTTGATTTAATTGTATCTAATCCCCCATATATAGAGACAAAAGATATAAAA
The DNA here is from genome assembly GCA_902625125.1 of uncultured Pelagibacteraceae bacterium. Lineage (GTDB taxonomy): Bacteria > Pseudomonadota > Alphaproteobacteria > Pelagibacterales > Pelagibacteraceae > Pelagilacustribacter. The sequence continues at coordinate 27,984 of CACOAB010000002.1, read as the reverse complement.
AATTTAAGCAATGATATTAAAAAATATGAACCTATAATGGCGTTAGATGGTGGAAATGATGGGCTTGACCTTATCAAAAAAGTTATCTACAAATCCAAGCATATCCTAAAGATACAAGGAATGCTCGCCCTTGAAATTGGAAATGAGCAAATAAAAAAAGTTTCAAAAATATTATTTGATAATAACTTTAGAATTAAACACGTTATAAAAGACTATAAAAACAATATAAGGTGCGTTTTAGCTATATACAATAAATGAACAATAATAGAAGAAGAAATTTTAGATCGAGACCGCAAAAAAATAACTTTAGAAGAAGAGGCGGATCATTAAATACAGGCGGATCGAGTAGCTTAAATAATAACGGCAACATGAATTTTAATCGAAACGGTTCGATGAATAATATTCATAATGTCGAAAAAACAATGCAAAAGTATCAACAACTTGCTAAAGATGCTCAAAGTAATGGAGATCCAGTGTTGTCTCAAAACTACTTACAGCACGCAGATCATTATCTAAGAAGATATAATGAGTTGAACGAGAAAAGAGAAAATGCATTGGAAAAATCTATACCTGAAGAAAAATCAATAGCTAAAGAAGAAATTGTAGAGGAAAAAACTTCGCAAACAACAAATTAAATAAATTATCTTAGATTTCCTAATTTTAAATCAATTTTTATTCTATCCAGCTCAAATTGTTTTCTCTCCTCACCTTTAAGTATTTTTCCAGAGGGGAGTTTTAACTTTTGAGAGTTAACTTTTTTACCGTTGACTATGACTTCGTAATGTAAATGGGGACCAGTTGATAATCCTGTAGAACCAACATAGCCAATTATTTGACCTTGCTTAACTTTTCTTCCCTCTTTAATTCCTTTAGCAAATGCTTTCATGTGAGCGTAAATGGTTTCATAAGTTGAATTGTGTTTTATTTTCACACAGTTTCCTCCGCCCCCGCACCATCTAGCTCTAGTAACTGTCCCTGATCCAGAGGCCATAATAGGAGTACCACTCGGTGCAGCAAAGTCTGTTCCTCTATGCATCTTATTATATCCTAATATAGGATGCTTTCTCATTCCAAAAGAAGATGACAAACGTGCACCGTTTATTGGAGTCTTCATTAATGATTTAGTAATACTTTTACCTTTGATGTCATAATATTCTTCATCGTTGTTGTATTTGAAATTGTAAAGATTAATTTCCTCACCATTCACATACATTGATGCATATATTATCTTGCCTGTATCTCTTACTTTATTGTTATCATCTTCAAATTTTTCATATAAAATCTCAAACCAATCACCTTTTCTAATATCTCTTTGAAAATCTACCTCGAAGCCAAATATTCTAGCAAATTCTACAATAATATTTGGCTCAACACCTGACTCTATTGCAGAATTATATAGATTATTTTTAATAACATTTTTTACAACAACTTCTTTTTTATAAAGCTGCAAAATATTTTCTCTTATATCAAAGTTATTTTTATTTTTTCTTATTTCAATAGTTGTAGTGTTGTTAACAGGATAAATAAGACTTACCACGGTATTAGTTTTATCGTCTAACTTCTTAATTATTAGTGATAATTTTCTTCCAGAGTAAATATTAATTAATTTTCTTTGCTTTAATTTTGTTGAAATATTCTTAATATCATCATTTTTAACTCTAAACTTTTTAAGAATTCTTTCTACAGTGTCATTATTTTCAATTACATAGTCTATCTCTTTGTAAGGACTATTTATTTTAGAAATAATAAAGTCCGTCAGGTTTGAAAATTCACTAGTTTTACTAATCTCTTTGAGATTACTTGCATTACTAGCATTTTTTTTATTAATCAAATTTGATGAGATAAAAAAAAGGACTGAAAAAATGATAAAAAAAGAAATTAAAATAAAAGGATTAAATTTTTGAATTTTTAGCACTTTAGTATCTAATAGGGTTATAAAATTGTATTTTTTTTTAAGAAAATTACTAATTTTTTGAATAATCGTCATAGTTGTTTTTTATAAAAATAAGATGATCATTGCAACGTTAGACGTACAAAAAAGCCCTATTTTGCTGCTTTAATTGTACAATATACGCCTTGACTTATAACTTAATTGTAATAAAAACAGCGCTCACCTCTAAGTAATTAATATTTTACCATAGGACGAGGTGTGTAGATTTTACTAGTAAAATCTTAGCTTTTTTAAATTGTAAATTTTAAGAAGAGAAGTGTGGACGGCTAGGTTAATAAAGAAATTGTCGTACACGCTTTAACGAAAAATAACTTTGATATACCTCAAAGTTATTAAAGCTAGTGTGCGCCGTTATTAAACTTGAGAGTTTGATCATGGCTCAGAACGTACGCTGGCGGCACGCCTAACACATGCAAGTCGAACGCAGTAGCAATACTGAGTGGCAAACGGGTGAGTATAATGTGGGAATCTGCCTTTTGGTTTGGAATAACACGGGGAAACTTGTGCTAATACCGAATAAGCCCTTACGGGGAAAGTTTTAACGCCGAAAGATGAGCCTGCACTTGATTAGCTAGTTGGTAAGGTAAAAGCTTACCAAGGCAACGATCAATAGCTGTTCTTAGAGGAAGACCAGCCACATTGGGACTGAGACACGGCCCAGACTCCTACGGGAGGCAGCAGTGGGGAATCTTGCACAATGGGGGAAACCCTGATGCAGCGATGCCGCGTGAGTGAAGAAGGCCCTTGGGTTGTAAAACTCTTTCGTCGGGGAAGAAAATGACTGTACCCGAATAAGAAGGTCCGGCTAACTTCGTGCCAGCAGCCGCGGTAATACGAAGGGACCTAGCGTAGTTCGGAATTACTGGGCTTAAAGAGCTCGTAGGTGGTTAAAAAAGTTGATGGTGAAATCCCAAGGCTCAACCTTGGAACTGCCATCAAAACTTTTTAGCTAGAGTGTGATAGAGGTAAGTGGAATTTCTAGTGTAGAGGTGAAATTCGTAGATATTAGAAAGAACACCAAAAGCGAAGGCAA
>CACOAB010000002.1:0-20000 GCA_902625125.1 uncultured Pelagibacteraceae bacterium | reverse complement strand
GTATTTTGGATTTTTTTGCTTTTTCAACATTAAATCTTCCATTTTCATTTATCTTTAAAACCATTTGATATCCATTATTTAAAAATTCCTTAATAATATCATTTACAGTAAATCTTGGATATGAAATTTCAGAAAAATAGAAATTGAGCATCTTTTTTTTTCTATCTTTGTGAAACTTTGAGACATACTTTTTATATTCAGCACTACTCATAAGGACGTGTCCCCAAGGAATTCCTGTAGATGAGTAGCGATGAGGTCCTAGATAAGAAAAAAACGATCTATGTTTAAAGTAAACTATGGACCCTTTTTTTGTCACAAAATTAATATTTTTTATAATTTCCGTTAAATTTGAAATGTGTTCTATAGCTTTACAATAGATTATATCATATTTTTTTTTCAACTTTTTTAAATCAGCCGCCCCGAAGGTATAAAATTTCATTTTTTTTGTTTTTTTATTTCTTATTAATTTTATTTTTCCAGGACGCATTGAAAAATCTTGTTGTGTCAAACTATTAAGATATTTAGAAATATCAAACTCATTTTTCTGGTCCTTTAAAAATTTACTCAAAGTTAAAAAGAGCTTATCTCGATCATGCTTTTGCCAGCTTGTCGTATGCTCCCCGTCATAAAATGGATCAGTACCATCGCATTTTCTTAAATTTGTGAAATTTAAGATTAATCTTGGAACTATGCCATTACCAGCGCCCACATCTAGCAAACTTTTATTTTTTAAGTTATAGCCAATACTGTTCATTAAATATAAAAACTGGTTGGTTTGTAGCAATATTCTACCCTTTTCAAATTTATTAATCGTTCTTTCAGGAGGAGAATCATAATATTTTGTTCCAGGTGTGGTAGGAGTTAAAAATTTTAGGAGATTTTCTTTTATATCTACTTTAAAATTTTTATTATTTATTTTAATTGTTTTTTTCATTTAATTTGATTTTTGAAATATATTACTAAATTCGTTAAACGTAATAATTTGAAATAGATTAAAAGAGGTGTTTAATTTTCCCTTAATAAGCATTTCATAATGTTTTTTTACGTTTTTTTGGTCAAATATATCTGAATTTACAAAACTTAGTGAATTTATTTTATCCATTAAAAAATCTTTTAATTCAAACTTTAGCCATTCTCTTTGAGGGTCGGCAATAGCTTTTTTGTTTTTGGATAAAAATTTCCTTATTTTATTTTTGTTGGCGTAATTTTTCAGCAATGCTCTAGTCTCATTATTTTCATATTTATATTTTGAGTCTAAATTAAAACCAAATTCAGCTAGTTTATGATTTAAATAAGGAACTCTTGCTTCTATTCCATGTTTCATACAAAGTCTATCACAATATTTTAACGTTCTAGGAAGATTAATGTAATTAATGTCAATAAGCTGTGAGCTTTTTAGAAAATTTTCAGACTCAATTTCAAAATTTTCTTTGTGTAAAGAAGAGTAAGATTGTTTAAAATCCTTATTAAAATTTTCGGGAAAAAGGTAATTTTGACCGTCTTTTGTCATATTAACTTGATCAATTAGATTAAAATTTTTGTTAGAGTTTTTTTTCAAATCCGAATTATGCGCTAACGTGTTATAAGAATAACCGCTAAAAATTTCATCTCCGCCTTGCCCCAACAATATTACTTTTGATTTATTAAACTTACATATTTCATATAATTTATAGTCTCCAAATAGCCTAATTGAGGTGAATGGAGACTCGAGTGTTTGTATCATAGTATTAAAATTTTCCATTACGTATTTAGGGTCGATTACAGTTTGAGTATTTTCTAGATTAAGAGTTTTTGCTATTTTGTTTGCCTTTACTGACTCCCCATATTTTCCACTACTTTTGAAATCATATGTATAAGTTTTAAATTTCAAATTATTATCAAATAAGTATTTAGCTAAAATTGTACTATCAGTTCCACCACTCAAAAAAAGACCAATATCTACATCAGATAAGAGATGTTGTTTTATTGATTTGTTAAGTAAATATTGAAATTTTTGGTTAACCTCTTTTTTATTAGAAATGATATTGTTTTTTTGAATATTCCAATATTTTTCAATATTTATATTTTTTTTGTCTAATACTGCAATACTTGCCGGAGGAAGACTTTTTACGTTTTCAAAAAAAGTATTCTCGTTAAAATCCATTCTTTGATTGAAAAAAAACTCGTATGCAGATTTTTTGTCAATTTTAGTTTGACCAGTAAATTTTAAAATTGGTTTAATTTCTGAGGAAATAATCGTAAATTTTTTATCATTTAAATAATAAAGAGGCTTTATACCAAATCTATCTCTAGCAACAAAAAGTTTTTTTGTTTTTTTGTCAAATATAACAAAACTAAACATACCCTCCAAATACTTCATCATTTTAAATTGATATTTTTCAAAAAGGTTTACTAATATTTCGGTATCAGAAGTACCTTTTAGTTTTTTAAAATTAATTTTTCCTTTTAAAGCTTCCTTATTATAAATTTCTCCATTAAACACTATTACAAACCTTCCACTTAGACTTTCCATCGGCTGCCTGCCTTTTTTAGACAAATCTTGAATATTTAGTCTATAAAAATCCATAATGATGTGATCATCTGAGTAAAAATTATAATCGTCAGGACCCCTATGAGAAATTAATGAGGCAGCTGCAAAAAATTTTTTTTCTGAAAATGAATTTAATTCTTTTTTTAAAATTACGGTGAATCCACACATATAAAAAATATTTAAATTTAAATGTTACTTAACAGCTAAAAAACCCTCAAAGTTTATAAACTTTAAAATAGTAATAATATCTTTAAATCCCGCTCTTTTTAACATTTGTTTATTAGCTTCACTGCTAAAGGGATCCATTTTTCCTTTAAGGCTTTTTGATTTTGACATAATTTCCATAGGTGAATAACCTTGCTCAATTTTATAATCATTATAAATTTGAGTAGTCATGTCTTGAAATCTAGCATCCGGAGCTCTTACTTTCTCAAACATGATAAATGCACCACCCCAATTTAAACTTTTAAAAATTTTATTAATTAAATCTTGCCTTTTTTTTGGATTAATAAATTGTATCGTATAAAAAGAGGTAAAGAATGAAGATTTTTTAAATTTTATCTTTTCAATTTTTTTATTTATAATCTTAACATTATTATTATCTTTGTTGTTTTTTTTCGCTATTAAGCACATATCTTTAATTTCATCGATACCGTAATAATGATGACTTTTACTTTTATTTTTTTTTGATAATGATTTTAAAAATGTGCCTGTAGAGCACCCTAAATCATAAACATTGGTGCTTTCCACTAAAAAAAAATCTGAAAATTTGAGAGCCACATCATGAGACCAATCATAAAGGGGTACTGATTTTTTTATGTGCACGTCAAAGTTTTTTGCAGTTTTCCCTGAAAAACTCCAGTTTGCATCCTTGACAGTGATATTATCACCTGCTTTCATTTTAAATTTCATTTAATGCAAAAAAAATATACAAGGCTAATTAATAAATACATAAATTATATGTGTAAACTAATTTAATTAAAAATGTGTGGTTTCTTCTTCTCGAACAAAATTAACAAAAGCAAAGATTTAGCCAAAATAAGAGAAATTGAGAGAATTCTTAAAAATAGAGGGCCTGATAATAGAAAAACCATATTTCTTAAAAAAAGCGTTTTGTCATTCAGCAGACTATCAATAATCGACAGATCAAACAGAGCTAATCAACCCTATTCAGATTTAAGTAAAAGATATTTTTTATTATTTAATGGTGAAATTTATAATTATCAAATTTTAAAAGATCAGTTAATTAAGAGTGGTGTAAAATTTAAAACTAAATCAGACACAGAAGTTCTTTTCAAACTACTAGTCAATTTTGGCATTGATGATACTTTAAAAAAAATTGAAGGAATGTTTTCGTTTATTTTTTATGACAAAAAAAAACAATCCTTAGTTGGTGCAAGAGATCATTTTGGACAAAAACCTTTCTACTACTGTAGGTATAAAAAACGTATTTTAATTTCTACAAATATTGGATGTATCAAATTATTTTTGAAAGATAATGCAATTGATAAAGATGCAATTAAGACATATATCTCTACAAGAGGTCTTTACAACCCGCAAAATACATTTTTTAAACACATAAAAAAACTAAGAGCTGGTCATAAATTTAAATTAGAAAATGGTAAAATAAAAATATCTAGATATTTCAATCCAATAAATCTTTTTTCTAAAAAATTATCTGACAGATATAAAAAGATCTCTCAATTAGAAAGAGAAAAATTACTTAGTAATAAAATTAAAGATTCCATAAAATTAAAACTTTTATCAGACGCCCCTATCGCAGTATGTTTAAGTGGAGGAATAGATTCAACACTAGCATATTACTATTCATCAAAAGAAAAATATAATTTACCAATATATTCTAATTTTTCAAAAGGAATAGAAAAAATTACCTTTAATTATATTCCGAAGTTAATTAAAAAATTTAAAATTAAAAAAACTAATTATATAATTAATGATAGAAATAAATATTTGTTAGAACTTTCTAAATTAATTGATTACTCTAAAAACGTCGCTGTTTGGGGAGGAGGACCTCCAATGTCTTTTCTTTGTAAAAAAGCAAGAAAAAATAATTTTTTAGTTTTATTGTCCGGAGATGGTTTAGATGAAATAAATTTAGGTTATTTAACCCATCAAAATTTAATCAATAAATTTCACGGTAATCTTTATAATCAAAATGTCGCTTTTCAAATAAATCCCCAGTCACCTTTTTATGCATCAAAAGCATGTAAAAAATATTCAAGTTTTTTAAAAAAAGAAAGAAAAAATAACCTTAACAAGATAAAAAAAATATATTCAAATAATATTACAAAAAAAGAATTATTCATTAAAAGTTTGATTATTCAAGATTTAGGTATTTTTTTACAATCATGCACGCTACAACACTCTGATGAGTTTTCAATGTTCAATTCCATTGAAGTTAGACATCCATTTATTGATATAGAGTTAATTAGATTTTTAATTAATCAACCAATTAAATTTTTATATAATAAAAAATTCAATAAACCTTTGATTAGATATTTATTTAACAAGAAAATAGGAAAAAAATTTACAAGTATCAAAAAAGAAGGGACTAGAAATTATTCAAAATATATTTCAAATAAAAATTTCTGGAATTTTGATAAATTTCTTACATTAAAGATGTTTAAAGTTAATATTTCGAAGATTAAAGATTACAGAATAATATTTAATTTTATTAACACCGAAATTTTTTATAGAATGTGTGTATTAAATTCCCCAAATTTTGAGACTATCGTTAAAAATAAATCAATTTTAAAGCACTAAGACTCTATATTGTTAATTAAAAAATAATTAATCTATATATAGATCATTTTTTTCTTTACCGTTCAATTAATGAACGCTAGTATGTTCAAAATTTGAACAGTAAATTATATGGATAATAACGATCATTTTGAAGTTTTAAGAAAAATACAAAATAAACCAAATTCATCTCAGAGAGAACTCGCGGAGGAATTAGGATTCAGTTTAGGAAAATTAAATTATTGCCTTAAAGCTTTACAAAAAAAAGGTTTAGTAAAGATTGAGAATTTTAAAAAAAATCCAAAAAAATTAAACTATTTTTATGTTCTTACACCAGCTGGAATTGCTCAGAAAACAAAACTTACAATTAATTTTATGAAAAGAAAAATGAAAGAATACGACGAGTTAAAAAAAGAACTTAATAAAAAAGACTAAAATGTGGACAATTATAAAAATAGATAAAAGTAAATTTAAACTTCTTAAAAAAGATTTTGAAAAAAAAACTGGAGAAGAATTTGTATTTTATAAACCTAAAATAAAAGTTTCCAAATATATAAAAAATAAACTTTCAGAGAAAGAATTTGATCTTTTAGGAAATTATGTATTTTGTTACAATGCCTCCTTTAAAGAGAAAAAAACTATAAACTTATTAAGATTTTCAATAGGATTAAAATATTTCTTGCAAGGGTTTTTACATTTACAAGAAGACATAACCAAGTTTGTAAATAAATGTAAAAAACTTGAAAATATAGATGGCACAATTTCAGCAAGTTTTGTTGAGGGTGAAGAAAATAAAACCTATGAGTTTTTGTCAGGGCCATTTGCAAATAGATTATTTACTATTCTTGAATTGAAAAAAGACAAATTAAAAATATTATTAGGCGCTGTTGAAACTTATATTGATAAAAAAAAATATCTATTTCGATCAACCTGATAATTAGAATTATGAAAGAAACTAAAATTGTAAAAAAAAGAATTTTTTACAAAGTGCGGAGCTATGGTTAATGAATAAAAATTTAGTAATCATTATTCCAGTTAGATTAGGATCTCGTAGATTAAAAAACAAAAATATTTTGCCAGTAAAAGGCCTTCCAATGTTCGTGTACGCAGCCTTAAATGCAAAAAAATCAAAAAACAAACCAACTATTTTTATTTCATCTGAGAGTGAAAAAATAAAAAAATTGTGCGATAAATTTGATTTAAATTTTATAAAAAGACCAAAAAAGCTATCTTCCAGCTTAGCAGAAAAACAAGAAGCTATAGTTCATGGAACCCGTTATATTTTTAGAAAATTTAATTTTAAGCCAAAAATAGTCGTCTCTCTTCAATGTAACTCTCCAGAATTTAACTCCAAAGATTTTGATAATGCTTTAAATGTCTTTAGAAAAAAATTTCCTAAGAAAGAAAAAAAAGAATTAATATCTGTTGGCTCAGATAACTGTCAAAATGCTGCTTTCAGAATTATGACTTTCAAAGCCGTTTTTCAAAAAACCTTGAGTACAAATATAATAGTTTTTTTTACAAACTATTTAGACATTCATACAAGGCAAGATTATAAAAAAGTCTTAAAAAACATTAATGAAAAATTATAAGTGTGCAATATTTATTTCTGATGTCGGCTTTGGCCATATGGTCAGGCAGCGGCAAATAATTTTTGAGCTCTTAAAACAATTTAATAAAATCTCCATTACAATTTTTCATGAAAAGAATATGGGTATTTTAAAGAAAAATTTTGGCAATAAGATTAATTATGTAAAAAATTTTAATAATATTAGATTGAAAAAAAAACCAAGTGGATTATTAGATTTAAAGATTACAAAAAAAATATTCAAGTCTTGGAAAAAAAATTCTGAAAAATTCTTGAAAAAAAATGATGTGATCCTCTCTAAATTTGATTTTTTTATATCGGATTTAGTTCCAGAAATCTCTTATTACGCTTCTATAAATAAAAAACCTTGCTTCTCAATCTGTCATTATACATGGGATTGGTTTTTTAATAAAATTTTTAAAAAAGATAATCCAGATATCAGAACAATAAGAAAATATACGAATTTAAGCAATAAAATTTACTTTCCTCCATTGACGCATTCAAAAATAATTAAAGGCTCCAATAAAGTTAAAAATGTAAATTTTATTGGAAATAAGTTTAAAAAGAAAAAATTAAAAGGAAAAAAATCTAAAATCTTAATAATGAACAACGGAACAGAAGTTTTATCCTCAAAAATTAAACGAATAATCCCTGAATTGTTTAAAATGAGAGATTATGAGTTTTATATTTCGACATCAAAATTAGGAAATAAATTAAAAAAAAAAATCTTTAAAAATAAACATGTTCATCTTATAAAAAATGAGTTAAAAAATAGTTACAATCACATTCCTCGGATGAATTATATTGTTGCAAGAGGGGGTTATAACACAATTACAGAATGTTTATTGTCTGAAAAGCCTACGCTTCTTGCTGAAGAAAAATTTAATCCAGAGATAAAAGAAAATTTAAAATCTATAAAAAAAACAAGTTTTTTTGAAATTTTAAAAGATAGGCATTGGTCGCCAAAAATTTTTAAAAGAAAACTTAAAAAATTTATTTCTGATAAAAAAAATTTTACAAAAAATCGAAAAAATAGTTTACTTTTAAAGAATGACGGTGCTAAAGTCATTGTAAGTGATATTAAGAGATATTTAAAAAATTATGACTAAAATAATTGCAGAACTTTGTCAAAATCACAATGGAGACGAAAAGATTATGCAAGAGATGGTTCATTCTGCATCTGAAGCAGGTGCAGATTATGCAAAGATTCAATCAATGCATTCATCCGAACTTACACATAGATTAAGATTTGACGATGGTTTAATAGAGGGAGGAAAAGTTAAAGTCATCAAAAGACCGTTCAAGTCAGAACTTGAAAGGCTAAAAAAATTGGATCTAAATGAGAAACAACATCAACTTTTCTTGGAGCACTGTGAAAAATACAAAATAAAACCTATGACAACTATTTTCTCATTGTCAAAAATTGAAATGATAGAAAAATTAGGGTTCCAAACTATAAAAGTAGCTAGTTTTGATTGTGCATCTCATAGACTTATTGAAGAAGTCTCAAAGCGAAATTTTAAGCATATTGTAGTCTCCACAGGTGCAACTTTTAATAGAGAGATAAAAGAAACTGCAAATATTTTAAAAAAGTCCAATAAGTCACATACTTTATTACATTGCGTGTCTATTTATCCAACTGGAATAGAAGACGCAAATCTCTCAAGAATTCACTACTTAAGGAAGATTGCAAAGAGTGTCGGTTTAAGCGATCATTCAAATCCAGATATTCATAAAAACATTATACCTGCCGTAGGAATGTATTTAGGTGTAGATTTGATTGAAAAACATTTTACAATTCTTGATAAAGATAAGACAAAAGATGGCCCTGTTTCCGCTAATCCTGAACAACTTAAAGAATTAGTAAATTTATCAAAATTAAATAAACAAAAATTAATGGATTACATAGAGGAAAACACTGACGATTATAAAATTTTACTAGGACAAGAAAATCGCGATATGACTACAACTGAGCTTTTAAACAGAGATTATTACCAAGGCCGATTTGCGAGCAAGGATAGTAAAGGAAATTACGTTTTTAATTGGTCTAAAGATAATTTATAAAAAATAAAACATTGAAACTTCTCAAATTTTCGAAATGTCCAGTTTGTAAAAGCCCTAATTTTAAGGCGGCTAAATCTGGATATAAAAACATGTATTCAGAGCAAATTTCTCAAGAGTATAAAATAGAGGAGTATCAATTGATAAGATTGTTGAAAAATGTTCAGTGTATAAATTGTGGTTTAATTTACAAAAAACAGTGGTTTAGTGAAAAAACATCTAATATTATTTTTAATAAAATTGTCCCTGTTCATCCAAAAGGGTGGGATATAAAAGCTAAAAAATTTAATTTAAACTATTTTAAAAAAAAACTAGTTTTATTAAGACTTTTGGTCGAGAAAAATAAAAAATTAGAAATTAACAAAACAAATCGAGAGTTAATTTCGATAGCTGACTCTTTAACTGTAAAAGATAAAAATGAAAAAAAAGTTAAGAACAAGTTAATAGTTTCAATAAAAAGAAAAGAATTTAAAAAGATTGTTTTTTATTTAAATAAAATTAAAGATTGTTTCTCATCCCCTGAAGAATTTAAAAGATTTAGAGGTTTTAATTCTGCTAGTTTAAGAGAACATACACAAACCATTATAGGAAAATTAGAAAATTTAAGTGAAATAGGATGTCCATTGTGGGGAAACTTAAATGTCATGAGTAAAAAAAATATCCAATGTAGCTTTATTAAAGGAAGATCATCACAATTCTGGGGTTATAAGTGTAAAAAGAATAATTCGATTTGTCACAACCAACTGAACAAAAAAATAGTAAAGTATGATAAAATTCCTCAATTTAAAAAAAAAATAGATTATTTAGGAGCTTATCTGTATTTAGATCATGTAATTGATCCTGTAAATTTTATTAAAAAGATTTTTAAATTTTCAAATTCTTTAGGCATTATACTTGAGAGATCTAGCACAGGTGTACCAGTTCAACATTTCACTGGCTGGAATATTAATTCAATAAAATATGTAGCTCATAAATTTAACAAAAATATCGATTTTTCTTTTAGTCCAATAAAAAAAACAGGAAAAGATTTTTACTTAATTTATTAAAAATGATTAAATTTTCAAAGAGTTACAAAAATATTCATAAAATTAAACAAAATTATTTTGATTTTAACTATGAAGAATTAACACAAATTAAAAAAATAAATAAGATTTATGCAAAACAAAAAATTAGAAAAAATTGTAAAATTTGCTCATCAAAACTAAAAAAATCTTTGATGGTATCTTTTGGAATACCTTATATTTTTTGTAATAATTGCAATCATTTAAATGGTAGATATGAAGACTCAAAAAAGTTTCACGAGCATTTGTACTCCGGTAAAAAAAACTTAAATTTTGGAAAATTATATTTAAAAAATTATAATGAAATTGTAAAAAATATTCATCATCCTAAAGTAAAGTTTTTAAAACAAATAATAAAAAAAAAAATAAATATTCTAGATTACGGATCAGGAGCAGGCCATTTTGTGAAAGCATGCCTTGATCAAAAAATAAATGCTCGGGGTATAGAAAAAAATTTACAACTTCATAAGTTTGCTAAAAATAAAATTTACGAAAGAGCTCTTTTAGAAAAAGAGGTAAATTTAGAAGAAATAATAGAAGATTATAAAATTGATTGTATGTCATTAATTTTTGTTCTTGAGCATTTACCTGACCCTCATAAAATATTTAAATTATTCAAAAAAAGCAGGCTAAAGTATCTATATATTTCTGTTCCAATGGCTTCATTTTCAATTTTTATAGAAAATGTTTTTCCAAGGGTGTATCCCAGGCAGCTCGGTGGATCTCACACACATTTATTTACAAAAGAATCATTAATGTATTTAAAAAAAAAGTATAAATTTAAAATTATTGGGGAATGGTGGTTTGGAACTGACATTGTTGATCTTTACAGAAATATAGTTGTCACAAATAATATTTTGAACCCATCAAATAAGAATATATTTAAAAAGAAATTTGATAACGTTTTTTTTGATAGTATTGAAAAATTACAGTCAATAATTGACAAAAAAAAATTATCATCTGAATTACATTTCATAATTAAAAAATAATTCCTGTCTATGAAAAGAATTCTAGACTCTATAAAATTTTTTTTTAGAATAAAATTTAAAAAATTAGCACTCAAAAAAAAAGTAATAATTTTCGACTGCGTTAATACCTCAGATTTAATAAGCATTTTGAACTATAATGAAATTTTTATTATGTCTTCCAGAATAGAACGAATTAATACGGTGTATCTAAGCTGGAATATAATTTTATTCATGTTTAAAAATATTTTTAAAAGAAGAGTAAAATTAAATTACTTTATAGCCCTGATAGAAGAGACTAAACCAGATTTGGTAATTACTACAGTGGATAATTCAGTTGAATTTTCACTACTATCAAAATACTTCTTTGGTAAAATTAAATTTCTTGCAATCCAATTTGCAACAAGAAACGATGTTTACAAAAATGAGAAAGGAAATAACAAAAAATTATTTTTTTCAAATTTAATTTGTTTTAGTCAATTTGATTTAGATTTACTTAAAGCAAATGGTATTACAGTCAAAAATCATTTTTTTGCTGGTTCATTTAAAAACTCCTTTTTTCAAAATTCTTCTCATAAATTCGAAGATAAAAAGAGATATGATATTTGTTATGTAACTAAACAGATGCATCCAAAAGGATATTCAAATTATAAAGAAATTTTAGCCAATCAAATTAAAAACATGGAATATTTAGCTAGATACGTTTTAAACAAAGATATTAAATTATTAATTCAGTCGAAAAGAGAGAAAAATTCTCTTGAACTTAATCTTTATAATCAAATTTTTTTTAAGAATAATAATGTCGAAATTTCTTGGAGAAAAAGTGAAACAGATTACTTGAACTCATACCGCATTATAAGTTCTAGTAAAATCGTAATAGGCACCCCATCAACATTATTAAGAGAAGCAATGACATATAATGCTAAAGTATTATGTTGTGAATATTTTCCTTTTGATAAAGGCTCTCATCCTTTCTCTGACTATAATTATTTGGAAAAATTTAGTTATGAGCAGTTTAAAGAAAAAATAGATCAACTGTTTCAAATAAGCGTTGAGGAGTATTTTAAAAAAATCAAATACTCTAAAGATTATTATATGAAAAATTCAAACTTAGTTCAATTAGTAAAAAATCTTGTAGAAAGAAAAACAAGCACCTTAATTTAACATTATTTTAATTTTTAATAGAACTTATAATGAAAAAAAACACTAAGATCGCTGTTATCGGATTAGGTTATGTTGGTTTGCCATTAGCAAAAGAGTTTGCAAAAATATTCAAAGTTATAGCCTACGACACTAATTTAGAAAAAATTAAACAATTTGGAAAACTTAAACATAAAAATTTGTTTTTTTCAAATAATCCACTTGTAATCAAAGATGCGAATATATTTATTGTTTGTGTTCCAACACCAATTAAAAAAGATAAAACTCCTGATTTAAAATCATTAAAAATTGCAACAAAAACAATAAGTAAATCATTAAAGAGAGGTGATTTGGTAATCTTTGAATCAACAGTTTATCCCGGATTAACTGAAGAAGTATGCATACCAATACTTAAAAAAAAAAATAATCTTAAATTAAATAAAGATTTTTATGTAGGCTATAGTCCAGAGCGTATTAGTCCAGGTGACAAGAGCGATCTTACAAAAATAAATAAAGTTATTTCAGGAAGTGACATTAAAACTACTAATTTAATTTACAAACTATACAAAAAAATAATTAAGGCTAATTTGTTTAAAGCAAGCAGCATAAAAGTAGCTGAAGCATCTAAAATAGTAGAAAATGTCCAAAGAGACATTAATATTTCTTTCATGAATGAAATTAGCTTGATTTTCTCAAAATTGAATATTGATACCCAAGAGGTTTTAGATGCAGCAAGAACTAAATGGAATTTTCTAGATTTTTCTCCTGGATTAGTAGGTGGACACTGCATATCTGTTGATCCTTACTATCTCACATACAAAGCCAAACAAAAAAAATATATACCTAAAGTAATTTTATCTGGCAGGACTATTAATGATAGTATGGGCTTTTACGTTGGTAATATAATTAAAAGAAAAATTAAAAAAAAATACAAAAAAAAAAAAATTAATTTAGGTATATTTGGCCTAACTTTTAAAGAAAATACTAATGATACTAGAGATAGCAAAGTTTTTGACATAATAAAAACTCTTAAAACAAATAAAAAAATTAATATTTTTGCTTTTGATCCAAACCTACAAAATAGAGATCTAGATCAAAAGTTAAATATAAAGCTTAATAAGAGATGTGGTAAGCTCGATATTTTAGTTTTAGCAGTGCCTCATAAAGAGTTTTTAAAATTTAACTTTCAAAAAATAAGTCAATTATTAAATCACAAGGGTATATTAATTGATATTAAAGGTATTTTAAAAAGTAAAATAATAAAAAAGAATTTTGACTATTGGTCTTTATAAAATCAAAATTAGATAAAAAATTGCCTAAAACCTTAATTATAATTCAGTCACGAATGAAATCAAAAAGGTTACCAGGTAAAGCGCTTAAATTAATAAATAACAAACCAATTATTTTAATATGTGTTAAAAGATTAAAAAATAAAGGTCACGATTTAATTGTAGCCACTTCAAAAGATAAATCAGACAATAAATTAGTAACAATTCTAAAAAAAAATAGAATTAATTTTTTTAGAGGAAGTAACAACAATGTTCTTTCCAGGTTTTTAACGATTGCAAAAAAATATGATCCAGAAGATTTTATTGTTAGGGCAACAGCCGATAATATTTTACCCGATGGAAATCTTGTGAATTTATTAATTAAAGAAATAAAAAAAAGAAAGATTAATTACTTATCAATTAATAAAAACATCCACTTACTGCCTAAAGGTTTTAGTTTAGAGATATTTAAAGTTAAAGAATTGTTAAGAATTAATAAGCTTTGTTTAAAAAAAAAGCACCTAGAGCATGTGACTCTAAAAATATACGAAAAAAATAAATCTATGAGAAATATATTCATAAAAAAATTGTCTCAAAAAAAAAGTCTTTTAAGTTACAGAGTAACTATAGATACAAATAACGATTATTTGTTTATGAAAAATTTTTTTAGCAAAATAAAAAGACCATACTCAATCTCAAGCTTTGAATTAATAAAACAATTAGGATAAATAATAAAAAATTAAGATGAAAATTATACCTTTAATTTGGTCACTTTTATCTCATACGCAAAAAAAAACTTTTGTTTCTATACTCTTATTTGGAATAGTAGTTCTTATTTTAGAAATTATAAGTATAAGTTCAGTTTTTCCTGTAGTTTATAGTATTAATGATGAAAATTTTTACGAAAAGTTTATCTTTTTAAATGATTACAAAGAATTTTTTTCAAAAAACCAATTTAATCTTTCATTGGTTTTGCTTTTAGCACTCTTTTTGGTAGTAACATTAAAAAATAGCTTGATGACCTATTTTTACTGGTTAGAAAGTAAATTTATCATTCAAACACAGGAAAAATTATCAAAAAATCTTTACAACAATTTGTTAAATCAAGATTTTACTTATCATCAAAATAATAATTCCGCTGAATTAATTACAAGAATAAGAACAGACAGCTTACAAATTAGAGAAGCTATATCTGCAATGTTTAAGCTATTTCAAAGCACAATATTTATTTTAGGAATATTGATATTTCTAATAATTATCGAACCGATTGGATTTGCGATTACTTTTTTAGTTTTTTTTTCTATGGGTACGACATTCAATTTTCTTACGTCAAAAAAAAGTATTGAAATAGGACAAGTAAGACAAGAGCAAGAAATTTTGAGAACAAAGAAATTACAAGAGAGCTTTGGAGGAATTAAAGAAATAAAAACCTTTTTAAAAAATTACCTTTTCATAAAAGAATATGAAAAACTCTCAAAGAAAATTGCAGAACCTTATTATATTAAAATGTTCTTAAGTAAATTACCTACTATATTTTTAGAAATATTAATTATTCTTATTATCTTAGTTTTAATGCTTTTCTTAATAATTAATGATAGTGATACGAGTAAAGTTTTCGCTCTCCTTGGTGTTTTTGGTGTTTCAGCAATTAAAATAATTCCACATTTAAAAACAATTTTAAATAGCTTTAATGCTTTTAAATTTTCTAAAGAGCCAATAGAATTTTATAGTAATAAAGTTAAAAATGAAAACAATTTAAATAATACTAAAAATTTTACTAAATTTAATTTTAACAAAAATATAATCTTTAAAAATATTGATTTTAAATATCCAACGAAAAATAAATATATTTTTCAAAATTTGTCCTTCGAAATAAAAAAAAATGAAAAGATTTTGTTATCTGGTCCTACAGGTTCAGGAAAATCAACTTTGATTGATTTAATTTTGGGATTACAAAAACCATCTAATGGTAAAATTTTAGTAGATGGTAAAGAAGTTTCAGAAATAGGAGATAGCTGGATTAATATACTGGGTTACGTTCCACAATCAATTTTCTTGTTTGATGATACAATAAAAAATAATATCACACTTAAAGAAAATAATAACTTTGATCAAAAATTATTTGAAAAATGCATTGAGATAGCAGAGCTCAAGGAATTTGTGCAAAAGCTTCCTAATAAAGAAAATTCTTTTATAGGAGAATTAGGGTCCAACATTTCTGGAGGCCAAAAACAAAGAATAGGAATTGCAAGAGCATTATATAAAAACTCCCAAGTAATTATTTTAGACGAGGCAACTAATGCGCTAGATATTGAAACAGAAAATAATATTTATGCTAATTTGGCTACAATCAAAGATAAGACATTTATAGTAGTTAATCATAGAGCTATATCTCGTAATTTTAATTATAAAGAATTTTCAATCATGAAAAATAGATTTAATGAAAAATAATAAAAAAATTAATGCTGCATGTATAGGTTTGGGTTTTGGAATGACACACGCTAAGGTCTTTAAAAAAAATAAGCACGTGAATCTAATTAATGTTTCAGACATTGATTTGAAAAAAAAAAATTACAGTAAAATTCTAAATACAAAATTTATTGAAAATGAAAATGAGGTATTTAAAAATAAAAAAATTAATCTAGTCTCAATAGCTACATATGATAATTTTCACTACACTCAAATTATTAAAGGAATAAAGTCAAAAAAAAATCTTTTTATAGAAAAACCTTTGTGTCAATCAATGACACAATTTAAAAATATTAAAAAATGTCTTCGTAAAAATAATATTAAATTATCTTCAAATTTTGTTTTAAGGCATCATCCAAAATTTAAACGAGTTAAGGAAATTATAGAAAAAAAAATAATTGGAAAAATTTATAGTATAGAAGGTGAGTATAATTATGGTAGACTAGAAAAGCTAAATAGTGGGTGGAGAGGAAAAATTCCATTTTACTCAATTGTTCAAGGCGGGGGCATTCATATAATTGATTTAATGAACTGGTTTACAAATTCTTTTCCAATTAAGGCCATCTCTGCCGCTAATAAAATTATAACAAAAAATAGTAAATTTAGATTTAATGACAATAATATAGCTATATTAAAATTTTATAATGGCGCTATCGGAAAGGTGTCATCAAACTTTTCTTGTGTTATGCCGCATCATCACTTTTTCAAGATCTTTGGGTCAAAAGGATCAATTACGATCGGTAAAGATTATATTCATCTTTATAGAAATACTAAAAAAAATTCAAAGCCACAAAAAATTAAATATAAAGCTGATAAAAATTATAAAAATAAATTATTAGAGAATTATATAAATTTATTAAAAAGAAATAGTAAAATTATTAATCCTAGTTTAAAGGAAATTTTTTATTCGATCGTAACTTGTTTCGCTATTGACAGATCAATAAAAACAAATAAGTGGGAAAAAATAAAAATATAAATGAACTTTTTTAAACGGAAAAAAAATAAACTACCTTTTGGAAAACCGTTAGTTGACAATAGAGAAATTATTTCTGTAGCCAATGTACTCAAAAGTGGGATATATGCTCACGGCCCTATTTTGAGTAAATTTGAAAATGAATTTGCGAAATTTACCAAATCTCCATTTGCTACAACAGTGTCATCATGCACTGCAGGGATGCATTTATTTTACTTTTCCATGGGTATAGGCACAGGAGATGAAGTTATTGTTCCTGCTCAAACACATACAGCAACAGCACACGCTGTTGAACTATCAGGGGCAAAACCTATTTTTGTAGATTGTTACCTGCGGGATGGAAATATTGATACATCTATTTTAGAAAAAAAAATTAATAAAAAAACTAAAGCAATTTGTATTGTTCATTTTTTAGGCGTCCCAGCAGAAATGAGTAAAATAAAAACAATCGCAAAGAAAAGAAAATTACTTTTGTTAGAAGACTGCGCATTGTCCTTAGGTGCAACTTATAATGGCAAACACACTGGTTTGTTTGGTGATGCAGGTGTTTTCTCATTTTATCCAGCAAAACACATTACCACAGGAGAAGGAGGAATGCTTATTACAAAAAAAAAAGAAATTTATAATAAAATTAAAATTGCAAAATCATTGGGCATAAACAAAAGCTTTTTAGAACGTAGTACCCCAGGATTTTATGATGCATCAGATTTAGGCTTTAATTATAGGATGAATGAAATTCAAGCAGCTATTGGTTTACAACAATTAAAAAAAATTAAATTTTTTTTAAAAACACGAAAAAAAAATTTTAATTATTTAAAAAAAGCTCTTAGTAAAAATAAAGATATCCTAATTTTAGATTCTACTAAAAATAACGTAAAAAGCAGTCATTACTGCATGAATTTAGTTTTACCTATATATCTATCAAAAAAAAGAACAAAAATAATTAAAGATTTAAATAAAGAAAACATTGGCACAAGTATTTATTACCCTCAACCTGTTCCAAGAATGAGTTATTATAAAAAAAAATATGGTTACAATTCTAAAAATTTTAAAAATTCAGAGGCTATAAGCGATCGAACAATTTCTCTGCCCGTTGGCCCGCATTTAAGAAAAAATGATCTTAAATACATCGCATTAAAGACATTAAAAATAATTAATAAATTTTATGGTAAACAAAACTAAAATCATTGCAGAAATAGGCAGCAATCATAACGGTAATCTAAAAAGATGTTTTCAAATAATTGATAAAGCAAAAGAACTAGGTTTTTACGCAGTTAAATTTCAGCTTTTTAAAATAGACAAATTATATTCTAAAGATGCAAAGAAGCTATACAACACTGCTATAAAAAAGAAAAAGAGAGAGCTTCCACTTAAATTTATTCCTAAAATATATAATTATTGTAAAAGAAAAAAAATCAAGTTTATTTGCACCCCATTTGATCTCGAGTCGATAGAATTTTTAAGAAACTATGTTAATTATTTTAAAATTGCATCTTATGAACTAAATTGGAAAAAACTGGTACTAAGTTGTGCAAAAACCAAAAAACCTATTATCATTTCAACTGGCATGGCAACTCTTAAAGAGGTAAAAAATATTTTTAATCTAGTCAAGAAAATTAATAAAAAAATTTCTTTGCTTCACTGCGTTTCATCTTATCCGGCGCAAGCTTTAAGCTGCAATTTAAACTCTATAAGATTTCTTAAAAAAAAATTCAATTGTCCAGTTGGTTGGTCAGATCACACTGTTAATCCATTGATAATTTATAATGCCATCAAGGTTCAAAAAGCAGAATTTATAGAGTTACATTTTGATTTAGATGGCAATGGATGGGAAGAAAAAGAAGGAAATCATCACTGTTGGTTACCTAACCAAGTTAAACAAACATTGGAGTATATAAATAATGAAAATAAAATTAGTGGAAAATATATGAAAAAATTTTCCTCAGAAGAAAAAAAAGAGAGACATTTCAGAACCGACCCCCTAGATGGTTTAAGGCCAATTAAAAAATACAGGAGATATCTATAAGATGAAAAAACAAAAAATTTTGATTATTGGAGGCGCCGGATTTATCGGACATAATTTGGCTATTAAACTTAAAAAATTAAAATACAATGTTTCAATAGTTGATAGCCTACAAATTAATAATATTATCTGGTTAAAAAAAAATAAAAATCAATTACCATTTCCAAAGTTATCATTAGCAATTTTAAAAGAAAGATTTGAATTATTGAAGAAATCAAAAATTCCCCTTTTGAAAGTTGATGTAAGGGATTATAAAAAATTGTCGAAAGTATTTAAAAAAGTAAATCCCTCAATAGTGATTCATTTAGCTGCTGTTTCTCACGCAAATAAATCTAATAAAGATCCATTTTCAACTTTTGATCATAGTTTTCGAACTTTAGAAAATTCTTTAGATAACGCAAAAAATAAACAATTTAATGTAAAAAGATTTATTTTTTTATCGTCAAGTATGATTTATGGAAATTTTAAAAATAAAACTGTTAAAGAAAGTGATGAGTGCAATCCAATAGGCATTTACGCAGCTTTGAAGCTTTCAGGGGAACATATTATTAAAGCTTACAATCAAGTATTTAATTTGCCTTATACAATAATCAGGCCGTCAGCTTTATATGGAGAGAGGTGTATAAGCAGGAGAGTTGGTCAAATATTTATTGAGAATATTATTAATGGAAAGGAGATAACAATCCAAGGTGACGGTAAAGAAAAATTAGATTTTACTTACATTGAAGATTTAGTTGACGGGATAATATGCTCAATCAAAAGTAAAAAAGCAGAAAATCAAACATTTAATCTTACTTATGGAAAAGGCCAGCAAATAAATAAGCTTATATTCTTTCTTAAAAAAAATTTTAAAAATGTAAAAGTAAAGTATATTAAGAGAGATAAACTGATGCCTAAAAGAGGGACTTTATCAACATTTAAATCAAAAAATTTAATCAATTATCGTCCTAAATGGCCTTTACACAAAGGTTATCAGAGGTACATAGATTGGTACAAAAATTCTTACTTTAAAGGTTAATGAAATTTTTAAAATACGATGAGTGGTTGTCAAAAATATTAAAAAAAAAAAGTTTTGTTTTACAAGAAAAAAATATTATAAAATATCTACAATCTCATATTACTAGCAAAAAGTCTTTCATATATACAAAAATTAAGAATAACA
>CACOAB010000001.1 GCA_902625125.1 uncultured Pelagibacteraceae bacterium | reverse complement strand
TATGGTATGATGAAAGAAGTTTTATTTAGAAGGTTTTCTAAAGCTATAAAAGAAAAATCTGGCTCATTATCTTTGCCAGATTTAATAATGCTAGATGGTGGTAAAGGACAATACTCTGTAGGGAGAGATGTATTGAATGAACTAGGTTTACATGACTTGCCTATCTTAGCAGTAGCTAAAGGTAAGAGAAGAAATGCTGGAGAAGAAAAGATTTATCACAAAGATAAAGAGTATATCTTAGAAAAAAATAACCCTTTGTTATTTTTTATTCAAAGATTAAGGGATGAAGCTCACAGATTTGCAATAAGTACTCACAGGGCGAAAAGGAAGAAAAATCTTAGTAAATCACTGCTTGATCAAATTGAAGGTATCGGAAAACAAAGAAAAAGAGCTTTGCTAAATCATTTTGGTTCAGCCAGAGCCGTAGAGTCTGCAAGTTTTGATGACTTAAAATCTGTAGAAGGAATAGAGGACAATATCGCAAAGAAAATATATGATTATTTTCACGAATAAATGAAATTAAAAATACCAAATATTCTTACAATAGGTCGTATTATTATTGTGCCTATTTTCGTACTTACCTTTTTTATCCCAGGTTTTTTTGGTGATTTAATTCCATTTTTTTTATTCGCAATTGCCAGTTTTACAGATTATTTAGATGGATTATTGGCAAGAATGTTTAAAGAGGAGTCCAAGCTAGGTGAGTTGTTGGATCCTATTGCTGACAAAATACTAGTTGCGGCAGCATTAATTCTTCTTGTTATGAATGGAACAATAAAAAATTATGAAGTTATTGCAGCAATCATTATCCTTACGAGAGAAATTTTAATTTCAGGTTTGAGAGAATTTTTGGCAAAAGGACAAATTACTATGGAGGTCACAAGTTTATCGAAGCTTAAAACCTTCATTCAAATGGTTTCAATAGCAATACTTTTGACTGGTGAAAGTGGTAATAAGATAATTAATTTTCAAGATTATAATGCTCAAACTATAGGTATTATTCTTTTATGGCTCTCAGCTTTTTTAACCCTGTACACTGGTTATGATTATTTGAGAAAGGGCATAGATCATGCCATTAACGAGGATAATAAAGATTAAGCTGCTGTTTTTTTTCTTACTAAATTTTGGTAGGATTCGTTAAGATCAGTAATCACATTACATACTTTAAAATTATACTCAGCTATTTGAGATACTGGCGTAACCTCGGCTGCCGTACCAGTTAAAAAACATCCTTCAAAATTTTTCATTTCGTCAGGCTTGATTTTTCTTTCAATTACTTTAATTCCCTTAGATTTAGCAATCTTAATTACTTCTCTTCTGGTAATTCCATCTAAAAATGAGTCAGGAATAGGCGTATGTAATTCTCCTAATTTATTTTTAAAAAAAATATTAGCTCCTGTAGCCTCTGCTATATTTCCCTCATGATCTAGCATTAAAGAGTCTGTAAAACCTTTAGCTTCAGCTTCATGCTTTGATAAAGTGCATATCATGTATAAACCTGCTGCTTTGGTATCCCAAGGAATAGTATTTGGAGCAGGTCTTCTCCAATTAGAAATATTCAGCTTAATACCGTTTAATTTTAATTTTGGATCGAAATATGATCCCCATTCCCATGTGGCAACAGCTACGTGAATTTTGTTTTTTTGTGCAGAGATTGCCATCATCTCACTTCCGCGCCAAATTAGAGGTCTTACATATCCATTTTGAACTTTTTGAATGTTAATAATGTTTTTACAAGCCTCATTAATTTCTAATTGTGTGTAAGGAACATTAATTCCCATTCTTTTAGCGGAGTAAAAAAGTCTTTCAGTATGTTCCTCTAGTTTAAAAATTTCACCATCATAAACTCTCTCTCCCTCAAATACGCAACTTGCATAGTGTAATCCGTGGTTCAGTATGTGGATATTAGCGTCTGCCCAATCAACGGTTTTCCCATTAAACCAAATTTTGCCAGACCGTTTGTCGTAAGGTATGCTTTCCATTAATTGTAAATATATAGATTTTTTTATTATTAAAAAGTATATTCATATGGACTATAAGTCAATATAACTTACCAATATGAAAGATTTACTATATCTAAAAGATGAACAAATAAAAGAGTTTATTCAACTACTCTATTATGCTTACAGAGAAACATTTTCAGATCCAAAAGAAGTTTTATCAAAAAAATATTTTGGTCCTGCTCACCTTAGGGCGTTAAATCTGATAGAGAGAAATCCTGGTATCAATTTAGGAGAATTAATTTTTAAATTAAAAGTCACAAAGCAAAGCTTAAATCGAGTTTTAAGAGATTTAATAAAGGCAAAGATGATCAAACAAATTCAAGATGAGACTGATACAAGAAAAAAAAATTTATTTTTAGATAGAGATGGTAAGATATTTTTTGATTCTGTCTATAATGCGCAAAAAAAAAGGATATTTAATGCTCTTAAAAATTCTAATTCTGACTCAGTAATTAAATTCAAAGATGTTTTAAAAAAAATAATTGATGGAAAATAAAAATCATATTTTAATAGTTGATGATGACGATAGAATACGTAATCTCTTAAAAGATTATCTATCAGAAAATAATTATATAGTTTCAACAGCTGAGAACGCAGATCAGGCCAAAAAGAGATTGCATGTTCTCAAATTTGACATCATTATCTTAGATGTAATGATGCCCGGTCAAAATGGATACGAATTAACAAAAGAAATAAAAAAAAATATAAAAGTACCCATAATACTTCTTACCGCAAAAGGGGAAGTTGAAAATAGAATTAAGGGATTAGAGCTTGGTGCTGATGATTACTTAGGTAAACCTTTTGAGCCAAAGGAGCTCTTGTTAAGAATTAAAAATATAATTGATAAAAAAAGTAAAATTGATTTAAAATCTAAACATATTGTTGGAGGTGCAGAAATTGATTTAAATAAAATGACGATTAACCTTAACAACAAGTTTAAAAAAATTAACGTTTCTGAGAAAAAGGTTTTAATAGAAATGCTCATAAATCCTGGAACCACATATTCTAGGGAAGAAATCGGTAAAATTTCAGGTATTAATCAAGAAAGGTCAATTGATGTGATGATTACTAGACTGAGACAAAAATTAGAGGTTGATCCAAAAAATCCTAAATACCTTCAAACTATAAGGGGCTCTGGCTATGTTCTCTGGATTGAATAAATTTATAAAGTACATTCTCCCAAAAAGATTGTTTTATCGAGCATTAATTATAGTAGCTGCGCCAACAATTATTTTACAAATAATTATTACAATCGTATTTTATGATAGCGTATGGATAAAGGTAAATAAGAATATAACTCGATCACTTGTAGCACAATTAAAAACAATTGAAGAGGTCTATCAAAATGATAAAAAAAATTTAGATTTTTTCACCGATAGTTATAAGAATAATTTTAATTTTGAAATTGGAATTAATCAGGAAATATTTCCTGATAATAGCGGTGAAAGAAGATTTAGCCCTATGGATAGATCTTTGCGAAGAGAACTTAAATCAGTTTTTGGGAACAAAAATTATTGGTTTAACACTTCTAAGTTTAAGAATGCGGTAGAAATAAAAATTAGATCAGGAAGTGATGTAATAGAATTTTTAGTGCCAAAAGAGATGGTGTCAGCCTCGTCTGTTAGACTCTTTTTATTATGGACAACCCTTCCCTCTTTAGTCTTAATTATAATAGCTTTAATATTTTTAAAAAATCAAACTAAACCACTTGTCAAATTAGCAAAAGCTGCTGAAAGATTTGGTAAAGGAGATTATGTTAATGATTTTAGGGCATCAGGTTCACAAGAAATCAGGAAAGCCGCTTTTGAATTCGATCGAATGGCAAAAAGGATTAATCGCCATCTTAATCAAAGGGCTGAAATGCTGTCAGGGATTAGTCACGATTTAAGGACCCCTTTAACGCGCTTAAAATTACAACTTGCACTATTGGAGCAGAAAGAAATATCTTCAAAAATGTCTAAAGATATTGATGAGATGGAGAAAATGTTAAATGACTATTTGCAATTTGCTAAAACACAATCACAAGAAAATACTACTACAGTAAATTTAAACAATTTATTTACTACAATTAAAAAAGAGAACTCAGGTAATATAATATTTAATGACAATAATTTAGAAATTTTATTAACTGGTAGACCAACTGCTTTGAAAAGATCTTTTGAAAATATAATACAGAATGGACTGATTTATGGAAACAAAGTAGAAATTAATACTCAAAAAGGCAATAATAGAGCCATCATAATAATTGAAGATGATGGACCTGGCATTCCTGAAGAACAATATAAAAATGTTTTCAAACCTTTTTTTAGATTGGATAAAAGTAGAAGCTTAAACCAATCAGGTGTAGGACTAGGTTTGGCAATTGTAGAAGACATTGTCAATTCTCATGGCGGGAATATTCAATTAAGTAAAAGCAAATATAATGGGCTAAAAGTTAAGATTTTTTTACCTTTTTAGTTCTTTTGTTTTTTAATAATTTTTTTATAGTTGCATCTTGCTTTTGAACAATTTTTTTAAGCACCTCAAACTCTTCTCTTGAAACTAGCTCTAATTTGCTAATTAATTTGTCTTTTCCAAATTTAATATCAGTAGATATTTCTTTCTTTAAATCCTTAGAAGTCAAAATACCATTTTCAATTAAACTTGATAACGATTTTAAAATTTTTTCTGAATTACTCATATCTTATCTTATTTGATGAACATCTTAATTTCAAATATGATATAATAAATTATGTACTCCCACAATTTAGACCCTGTTTTAATTGATTTTGGGTTCATAGCAATAAGATGGTATTCGTTAGCCTACGTTTTTGGAATTATTATTGGATGGTGGTTTGGAAAAAAAATTATCATCCATATTTTAAGAGATAACAGTTTAAAATTTAATGTTAGAGATTTCGATGACTTAATTACCTATATAATCATCTCTTTAATAATCGGCGGAAGAGTTGGCTATATAATTTTTTATAACTTAGGCTATTATATTTCTAATCCAATAGATATTTTAAAAATTTGGGAGGGTGGAATGTCTTTTCATGGTGCTCTAATTGGAATAATTTTTGGAACATATTTATTTTCTAAAACTAAAGGTGTCTCTACTTTCTTTATATTAGACATAATAGCTTGCGTTTCTCCAATCGGTATATTTTTAGGCCGAATAGCCAACTTCATTAATGGAGAATTGATTGGAAAAGCTACTAATGTAACTTGGAGTGTAATTTTCCCAGCTGTAGATATGCTTCCAAGACACCCTTCTCAATTATATGAAGCCGCACTTGAAGGTTTAATTTTATTTTTGATATTAAACATAATAGTTTTTAAGACAAAATATAAAATTGGAACTTGCTCATGTTTATTTTTAATTTGTTATGGGGTTTTTAGAATTATTTCAGAATTTTTTAGAGAACCTGACGCTCAAATAGGTTACTTGCTTAATTTATTTAGTATGGGAACTTTTTTAAGTTCTATTATGATTTTATGTGGATTTTTATTGTTAGTTATTTTACAGAAAAATGAAAATAAATAAAATATTTTTTAAGAATTCAAAAGTTCTTCCAATTGATAAATTTTTTAAAAATGTTCTGTATGACAAAAAGTTTGGCTATTACGCTTCACGATTCCCTTTTGGGGAAAAAGGTGATTTCATTACTTCGCCAAGAATTTCAAATTTATTTTCTGAAATAATAGCTATTTGGATTGTTGCTTGTTGGGAGTCATTTGGGAAACCAAAAAATTTCAATATTGTAGAGCTTGGGCCTGGTGATGGAAGTTTGTCAGATACTTTACTCCAATCTTTTAAAAAATTTCCGGAATTTAATATAATAAAAAAACTCTATTTATATGAGGAGAGCAAGTACTTAAGAAAAATACAGAAAAAAAAAATCAAGAATAATATAAAATGGATAAATAATTTTAATGAAATTAAAAAAGGACCTGTGATATTCTTTGGGAACGAGTTTTTTGATGCAATACCAATCAAGCAATTTAAAAAGATAAAAAATTCTTTATTTGAAAAAAATTACATTCTAGACAAAAATTATAAAGTTAAACAAATATTTAAAAAAGCCTCTGTCTCTGATAGTAAGATCATTAAATCATACCAAGTATTAAAAAAATTAAAATTCATTGAATTTCCAAAATTAGGCCTAAAAGAACTTAAGAAAATAACTAATAAAATTTCTAAGCTAAATGGGTGTATCTTATTAATTGATTATGGTTATTTTAAACCTAATAATCAAAATACTTTACAGTCGGTAATGAAACATAAGAAAAATAATCTTTTTAGTAACCTTGGAGCGGCAGATATTACTGCGCACGTAAACTTTAAGCTTCTTCAAGAATTTTTTTTAAAAAATAATCTTAAAACCAAAGATTTAATTTCCCAAAAAGAGTTTCTAGAAAATATGGGTATTTTAGAACGAGCTAAGATAGTAGCAAAAAAAATGAAATTTACTGAACAATCAGACCTATATTTAAGAATACAAAGGCTTTTAAGTCCCAGATATATGGGAGAATTATTCAAAGTGATTTTGGCCTATAAGTTTAATAACGATAACTTTGCCGGGTTTAAATAATGTTTTATTCAAAAAAATTAAAAAAACTAAAAGGAATCAAACATTGTTTTTTTTCTAGAAAATATGGTTTTTCAAAAGGTATCTATAAAGGTTTAAATTGCGGAAGAGGTTCAAGGGATAATAAAAAAAATATTAATAAAAACTTGAATTTTGTTGCAAAATCAATGGGTGTTAATAGGGCTAAATTAATACTTATGCATCAAACCCATAGTAATAAAGTAATTGAAATTAAAAATTATAATTTTAGAAAAAAAATTATTGCTGATGCTATGATCACAAAAATGAGAGGTTTAGCTATTAGCGTAGTTACAGCTGATTGCGTACCTATTATCATTTATGATGTAAGAAATAAAATTATAGGTTGCATCCATGCAGGATGGAGAGGCGCGTTTTCAGATATTATAAAAATTACTGTAAAAAAGATTAAGAAAATAAAATCAAATAATAAAATCTATGCAAGTGTCGGCCCATGTATTGGTAAAAAAAATTATGAAGTTGACAACAAATTTTATAAAAAGTTTGTGTCAAAATCTAGGAAGAATAAAATTTACTTTTATCGTAAAAATAAAACTAAGAGATTGTTTAATTTAAGAAAATTTGTGACTGATAAACTATTGAAATTAAACGTTTTAGTCGATCAGGTTGATAGGGATACTTTTGTTGAAAAAGGTAATTTTTATAGTTACAGAAGATCACATAAATTGAAGCAAAAAGATTATGGTAGATGTATATCTTCAATTCACTTACTTTAACTTTATTAATTTGAAAAGTTACCTAAATAAGGTATAAGTATGTACATTTCATGAAAATTTTATCTGGAACAAGCAATTTAAAACTAAGTAGAAATATTGCTAAAAATTTAAAATTAAAACTAATAAATACAAATATAAGAAGGTTCGCTGATGGAGAAATTTATATAGAAATAAATGAAAACATCAGGGGAAATAGCGTATTTGTAATTCAGTCTACTTCTAATCCAGCTAACGATAATTTAATGGAGTTACTTTTGGTAATTGACGCTCTTAAAAGATCATCGGCAAAAACTATAACTGCGGTTATTCCATATTTTGGATATGCAAGACAGGATAGAAAAGTTGCGCCAAGAACATCAATATCTGCAAAAGTTGTGGCCAACCTTTTAACTAATGCTGGAGCTAACAGAATTGTTACAGTTGATTTGCATGCTGGTCAGATTCAAGGGTTTTTTGATATGCCTGTTGATAATTTGTTTACGACTCCATTATTTTCAAAATTTATAAAAAAGAAAATTAGTTCAAAAAATCTTATTTGCGTATCTCCAGATATGGGTGGTGTTGCTAGAACAAGGGCTTTAGCAACTAGACTTAAAGCTGATCTTGCGATTATTGATAAAAGAAGACCAGCTCCAGGAAAGTCAGAAGTAATGAATATAATTGGTAGTGTGAAAAATAAAACTTGTATCATTGTAGATGATATAATCGATAGCGGCGGAACAATAATAAATGCTGTTGATGAATTGAAAAAAAATGGTGCAAAAGAGGTTTACGTATTTATTACTCATGCAGTTTTAAGTGGTGAGGCTGCGAATAAAATCAAAAAATCAAGAATCAAGAAATTAATAATTACCGACTCAATTGATAACTCAACCAAAATTAAAAATAACAATAAAATTGAGGTCTTATCTATCTCATCTTTGATGTCAGAGGCTATAAAAAGAATAGCAAACTCAAACTCCGTATCTGATTTATTTAATTAACGCTTGTTTTGATATTAATCTTGGGTTATATACCCTCTTCAATTAATTTATGAGTAATTTAAAGGCAATAAAAAGAGAGAACACCTCTTCAGGATCTAATAATAAATTACGATCAGAAGGGCTAATTCCCGCAATTTTGTATGGCGGTAAAGACGCAAATCAAAATATTTCCGTTCAGAAAAAAGAAATAAAGAATTTAATTAATTCAGATACTTTTCTATCAAAAGTCTTGGAATTGGACATAGATGGTAAAAAAGAAAAGGTTATTCCAAGAGATGTTGCGTTTAATGTTGTTTCTGAAGAACCTATCCATATAGACTTCATGAGAATAGTTTCAGGGAAAAAAATTACTTTAGAGATACCAGTTAAATTCATAAACCACCCGGACTCCCCAGGATTAAAAAGAGGTGGGGTATTAAATATTGTCAGAAGAAAAGTTGAATTAAAATGTCCTGCAGAAAACATTCCAGATGAAATAGTTGTTGATTTGACAGGAACCGATATTGGTACAAGCATTAAAATTTCGTCAGTAAAATTAAAAGAAAATGTTATCCCAACTATTACGGATCGTGATTTTGTTATTGCAACAGTTGCTTCTCCAACAGTTATTAAAGAACCAGAAAAACCTGCAGAAGGGGAAGCTGCGGCTGAGGGAGTAGAAGGTGAAGCTACTGCCGAGGGTGCGGAGGCAGCTACTGCTAAAGATGGGGACGCAACTAAGAAAGATGATAAGTCTAAAGATGGTGCTGATAAAAAACCCGAAGAGAAAAAACCTGCTGAAAAGAAACCTGCTGAAAAAAAATAATTAATATGCTTTTACTTGTCGGATTAGGAAATCCTGGATCCAACTATACTAATACAAGACACAACATTGGTTTTAAGATAATCGATGCTATCAATGCTCACTTCAAACTTTCAAAACAAAAACCAAAATTCAAAGGTTTACTTACAACAGGAAATATTGATGAAAAAAAAATCTATGCCATTAAGCCATTAACTTTTATGAACAACTCTGGAACAGCAATTAAGGAATTGATTGATTATTTTAAGATTGACGCAAAAGATGTTTTTGTTTTTCACGATGATATGGATATAGACTTTGGAAAAATAAAAGCAAAATTTGGAGGAAGTAGCGCAGGACATAACGGAATTGAGTCTATTGATAAATTCATAGGCAAGGATTACTCTAGAGTTCGTATCGGTATTGGACATCCAAAACAAAAGAAGAAAGTAAACAATCATGTTTTAGAAGATTTTAAAGAAGATGAAGAGGATAAGATTAATGAGATAACAGAAAATATTGTTAAACAATTACCTACATTAATAGAAAAAAAAATAGACCTTTTTTCAAGTAAAGTTAATCAAGACCTCAATGGGATTTAAATGCGGTATAGTTGGACTTCCTAACGTCGGAAAGTCGACTTTATTCAATGCACTGACAGCATCAAAAAATGCAGAGGCCGCGAATTTTCCTTTTTGTACAATCGACCCAAACATTGGAATTGTGGATGTTGTTGATGAAAGATTAGATAAATTAACAAAATTATCTAAATCAAAAAAGAAAATATATACCAATATTACATTTGTAGACATTGCTGGACTTGTAAAAGGAGCTTCAAAAGGAGAAGGATTAGGAAATAAATTTCTTTCTCACATCAGAGAAGTTGATGCAATTGTACACTTAGTAAGATGCTTTGAGTCTGAAAAAATCACCCACGTTAATTCAAAAATTAATCCAGTTGAAGACCTTGAAATTATCAAAACTGAAATAATACTTTCTGATCTAGATATTGTTCAAAAAAAACTTGAAAAAGGTAAAAAAAAATTACTTCAAGAAAAAGAGATAAAAATTCTTGAGGAAAAATTAAAACAATTAAATGAGGGTAAGGAAGTAATATTTAATGATGAATTTGAGAAAAAGTTTTTAACCACATTAGGTTTATTAAGTATCAAACCTAAAATTATAGTTTGTAATGTTGATGAAGAAAGTTTAGCTACAGGCAATGCTTTTACAGAAGATGTGAAAAGTAAATACCCTGATGATAAAGTAGTAACAATTTGTGCTGATATCGAAGATCAGATAATGGGATTAGACAATAATGAAAGGGAAACTTTTATGAAAGAAATAGGTCTAAATAAAACTGGTTTAAATCAATTAATTAAAGAGGGTTATGATCTTTTAAACCTCGACACATTTTTTACATCTGGGCCAGAAGAAAGCAGAGCGTGGACAGTTGAAAAAAATACCCTAGCACCGCAAGCAGCGAGTGTAATTCATACTGATTTTGAAAAAAATTTTATTCGAGCAGAGACCGTAACATGTGAAGATTTTATTAAATTTGGCAGCGCAGAAAAATGCAAGGAAAATGGAAAACTAAGAATTGAAGGTAAAGATTATATTGTAAAAGATGGAGATGTATTATACTTCCGTGTCAACCCGTGACCAGATTTTCTTCATACTTAAATAAACCAAAGTTGTTAAAAGAATTAAGTAAATAATCACTTTAACACCAGTTCTATGTCGCTCCTCTAATTCAGGTTCTGCAGCCCAGGATAAAAATGTTGTAACGTCCTTAGCCATTTGATCTACTGAAGCCTGTGTTCCATCAGAGTATTCTACGATATCATCGCTCAATGGAGATGACATTTTGATCTTATTACCGATCATGTATTTATTATAATAAACACCATCATCTAAAGTCACACCCTCCGGAGGTTCTTCATATCCCACTAAAACTGAATAAATATAGTTTGACCCCCCCGGTCTTGCTTTAACTAACACGGACATATCAGGTGGGTATGCTCCACCGTTTGCGGCTATAGAAGCTTTAACATTTGGATATGGGTTTTTAAATTTGTCTGCGGGTCTACCCGGTCTAGTAAACATTTCACCTTGATCGTCTGGACCATCCGTAATCTCTACACTTGCTGCAATTGCTTTTACTTCTTGTTCTGAAAATTCTGGACCACCGGGTTCACCAAGATTTCTATAGCTTAAATACTGCATAGAATGACAAGATGAACAAACTTCTTTATAAACCTGAAATCCTCTTTGAAGTGAAGCTCTATCAAATTTACCCGTCAAACCCTTGAAGCTCCAATCAACCTTAATTGGTTCAGCTTCTCCACCGGCGCTGTATAAGTTAGCTGATAAAGCTAAAAATAAAGAGGTAACAAATAAAAGACTTTTAAATCTTCTCATTATCCTTCCTAGCGAGTGCTGGATCTGCGCCGCCAGTGAGCACTGGTTCTGAAATACTCATAGGAATTGGATCTGTTTTTTCTAATAATCCGACTACAGGCATTACTATAATAAAGTGAGCAAAATAATAAATAGTGCCAACTCTAGCTAAAACTAAATAAATACCCTCGGCGGGCATTGCGCCCATATAACCTAGCATTAAAACATCTAAAACAAATATCCAATAAAATTGTCTGTAGATTGGCCTAAATACTGCAGACCTTACTTTAGAAGTATCTAACCACGGTAAGACAAACAAAATAAAGATTGCTCCAAACATTAAGATCACACCACCTAATTTATCTGGTACAGATCTTAAAATTGCATAGAATGGTAATAAATACCATTCAGGTACAATATGTGCTGGCGTAACTAAAGGATTAGCTGGAATATAATTATCAGAGTGACCTAAAACGTTTGGCGAAAAGAAAACAAAGCCCGCAAAGATAATCATAAACATCAATAATGCAAAAGCATCCTTAATGGTAATATACGGGTGAAACGGAACTGTATCTTTCGATGGTTTCTTAATATCAATTCCCACTGGATTATTATTTCCAGGCACATGTAACGCCCATATGTGTAAAACAACTAAGCCTAAAATTAAAAATGGTATTAAATAATGAAGACTAAAAAATCTGTTCAAAGTAGGATTATCAACTGAATAAGCTCCCCATAACCATGTTGTTATACTTTCACCTACAAGAGGTATTGCACTAAACAAGTTAGTGATTACCGTTGCTCCCCAAAAACTCATTTGTCCCCATGGTAAAACGTAGCCCATAAATGCAGCAGCCATCATTAGAAGGTAAATTAAAAGACCTATTATCCATATAACTTCTCTAGGAGACTTATATGATCCATAAAATAAAGATCTAAATATATGAATGTAAACTGCAAGAAAGAACATTGAAGCTCCATTACTATGAATGTAACGAATTAACCAACCGTAGTTTACATCTCTCATTATATGTTCAACACTGGCAAAAGCTAAATCAGCATGAGCCACGTAGTGCATAGCTAAAACTATTCCTGTAATTATTTGCGTTAGCAAACAAAAAGTTAAAATACCACCAAATGTCCACCAATAGTTCAAGTTTTTTGGTGTTGGATAATCTGTAAGATGTGCACCTAAAGTTAAAAGTGGAAGACGGTCATTAAACCATTTTCCTGCTTTAGATTTTGGTGTGTATTCGTGATCGCTCATAAAAATTTTATCCTATTTTAATTGTGTTGCTGTCAACAAACTCAAATTTTGGAATTTCCATATTAGTTGGAGCAGGTCCTTTTCTAATTCTTCCGGATACATCGTAATGTGAACCATGACATGGACAAAACCAACCGTTAAAATCACCTTTATCTTTTAAAGGAACGCAGCCTAAGTGTGTACAAACACCTAACATCACTAACCACTCTTCTTTTCCTTTTTTGGACTCTATCTTCATCTTTTTGTGGATCTGGTAAATCTGACAAATTGACCGATCTTGCCTCTGCGATTTCATCGGGTGTTCTTCTTTTTAGAAACACTGGTTTTCCTCTCCATAATACAGTTATTGAATTTCCTGGTTCAACCTGGCTAATGTCAACCTCAGTTGTGGCTAAAGCCTGTTGAGCTTTATCTGGATTCATTTGGTGAACTAAAGGCCAAACAACTGCTCCTAGGCCAACTGCCCCCAATAGTATAACTTGCTGTAAATAAAAAATCTCTACGATTTACTTTCTTTTCTTCTTTGCTCATTAATTTTGTGTTTATAATGTATATATTTATTAAAACTATATTTTTAAATGTTCTAGGGTCAGAATGACACATAAATTAAGCAATAATAATGCACATAGCACTCTATAAACCGGATATACCACAAAATACTGCAGCGATAATAAGACTAGGAGCCTGCTTGAACCTTAAGATTCATATTATTGAACCATGTGGTTTTAATTTACACGATGCTAGATTTAAACGAGTCGTAATGGACTATCTAGGATTCAGCAAAGTGTTTAGATATGATGATTATGATAAATTTTTAAGTAAAAATAAAAATAAAAGAATAGTTCTAATGACAACTAAGGCAAAAAAAAAATATCATAAATTTAATTTTAAAAAAAATGATATACTTTTATTTGGAAGGGAAAGTGCTGGAGTACCAAAAAATCTACACGAGACCATAAAAGATAAAGTAAAAATCCCAATGAATAAAAAAACAAGATCACTTAATGTTGCCATGAGCGTTGCTATTATTTCGACTGAAGCTTTAAGGCAAAATAATTTATTAAAATAATGATTTCTTCTGATTACAAAAAAAAAATGGCTGACAGTTGGTTTTCATATCTGCAAATACAAATATGTAAATCGTTTGAAATATTAGAAAATAATAAATTAAAATTTTCTAAGAGGAATTGGTATAAAAAAAATATGAAAGAAGGCGGTGGAACTTCATATCTGTTAACTGGTGGAAAAATTTTTGATAAAGTTGGAGTAAATAAATCAACAGTATCTGGTATTTTTCCAAAGAAATTTAAATCCAAAATTTTAGGTGCTGAAAAAAAGGGTAGATATTGGGCCTCAGGAATTTCTGTTGTAGCTCACATGAAAAATCCAAAGATTCCTGCAATCCATTTTAATACAAGATTTATTGTAACATCTAAAGAATGGTTTGGTGGTGGGATGGATGCAACACCAAGCCATGAAGACAAAAAAGAAAAACAGATAATTCATCATGCCCTAAAAAAAATTTGCTTAGGAAATAAAAAAAATTATAAAAAATATAAAAAGTGGTGTGATGAATATTTTTACTTACCTCATAGAAAAGAAACAAGAGGTATTGGTGGAATTTTTTTTGATTACGAAACTAAAGATTGGATCAAAAATTTTAAATTTGTAAGAGATCTTGGATTAGCTTTTATTGATATTTCAAATGAAGTGATCAATAGAAAAAAAAATTTAAAATACACAAAAAAAGATAAAGAAAAACAATTGCTTAAGCGTGGAAGATATGTAGAGTTTAATCTATTATACGATAGAGGCACAAAATTTGGGATGAATTCTGGGGGAAACACAGACTCAATTTTAATGTCCTTGCCTCCTGAAGCTAAGTGGAAATAATTATGGATAAAGAACCTATAACAGTTATTGGTCTGCAAAATTTAAAAACAGAGTTAGAAAATTTAAAAAATGTTGAAAGACCAAAAGTTGTTGAAGCAATAGCTGAAGCAAGATCTCATGGAGATTTGAAAGAAAATGCTGAGTATCATGCAGCAAAAGAACAACAAGCTTTAATTGAGAGTAGAGTAATTGCAATTAACGATTTAATCGCACGTGCGAACGTAATTGATGTAACCAAAATCGAAAACAATGGAAAAGTGATCTTTGGATCTACTGTAAAACTAAAAGATCTCGAAACCAATGAAGAAATCACTTATAAATTAGTCGGACAAGATGAGGCAGATATAAAAAAAAAATTTATTTTTTTTAAAAGCCCAATAGGAAAAGCTTTAATAGGAAAAAATAAAAGTGAGATGGTTACTGTAAGTACACCTTCAGGTGAGAAAAGTTTTGAGATACTTAACGTTGAATATATTTAATTCGAGTGTGATCGGATTATTTCTTTGATTCTGTCTTTAGATATTTGAAAGTTATTTTTCAACCATTCCACTTCTATCTCTTTCAAGACCTTACCCATTAATGAGCCTTGTTGCATACCATTATCTATTAAATATTTTCCATCAATAGTGAACTTGTGGGTTTTAGATTTAAGTATTTTTTTTAATATCTCAGAAAAATCTTTGAATTTTAGTTTTGAATTTGTTGTAAAATTAAGAATATTAAGATTAATTAAGTAACCTTTATCATGTAAATAAATATTTTTTTCTAAATCTTTAGCGAAAAAATTTTTATTTTCTTTAATCAATTTAAGACTTTTAGCAAAAAGATTAAGGTTATCTTTGATGTTTTTTGAAATATTATATTTATGGCCAAAATACTCATGTGTATCTTTCTCGTCTATTAGAAGAGTGGCTAGTAATAAACTTCTGTTAATTTGAGAATAATCACAAATTTGATTTAATCTATTAAGTCGCTCAAGATTTTTAAATTCTGGAAAAATAATAATAAAAATTTCTTTTAAGTCAGTACTCTCATTTAAATTCTTAAAATTATTCAAATCTAAAATTTTGTATAACTCTACTAGAATTCTCTCTTTTGAAATCTTTTTAATTCCATTTAAATTTAATTTAATGGCATTACTAGTAGTTGGTTCAACTTTAAAATCGTAAATAATTTTAAATCGAATAAATCTTATTATTCTTAAATAATCCTCTTCTATTCTTTTTTGTGGGTCACCAATAAATTTCACATTTTTATTTTTTAAATCTGTTACGCCACCTTGAGGATCTAAAATTTTTCCATTGATATCAAGATAAATAGAATTGATTGTAAAATCTCTTCTTTCTGAGTCAAGTTGCCAATCATCAATATATTCGACTTCTGCGTGCCTTCCGTCTGTTTCCAAATCTTTTCTTAATGTGGTAAGTTCAAGTTTTAATTTTTTGGATACTAAAGTAACTGTTCCGTGTCTAACTCCGGTCTCAACAACTTTAAATTTTGTATTTTTAAATTTTTCCTTAATATCATTAGAGCTTAATATTGTTGCTATATCAATATCATCAACTTCTTCATTTGTTAAATATTTCCTGACACAGCCTCCTACAAATCTTGCAACTATAATGTCTTTTGAAAAACCTTCTTGGAGTTTATTAAAAACAAATTGTATTTCTTTATTTTTATAAAATGGAAAAAAGCTTCTCTTAATTTTTTTAATGAAATTAAAACTTGTATCAAGCATATGTCCATGGCTGGGGCACTAGGATTCGAACCTAGGATGGCGGTATCAAAAACCGCTGCCTTACCGCTTGGCTATGCCCCATTGTTAAGAAACCTGATATATCATATATCACAAAAATTAAACAGTTTTAGCTAACGAAAACCAAAATTTAGGATATTTAACTTTTAATTTATTTAGGGCTTTTTTTGCCGCAATTTGCTCTTTAAATAAACCGTAACAAACTGACCCAGATCCTGTCATTCTTGAAAAATAACATCCTTTTTCATTTTTTATATCTTGTAATAATTTTTTAATAAGAGGATATTTTTTTTCAACAATAAATTGTAAATCGTTTCTGCTTTTGGATAAATATGTTAAAAATTTATTTCTTGATTTAAGCAAATTTTCATTAAATCGTTTTTTTTTCTGTTTTTTTTTTACTTTTGAATATATTTCCTTTGTGGAACATCTTATTCTTGGTTGAATTAGTAGAAAGTAAAATTTTTGTTTTTGTTTGAGTTCAATTATTGTTTTTAAATTTTTTAAAAAACCTTGTTTTTTAAAAAAGAGTACTAAATCAGATCCTATTACCTTTACAAATTTTCTCAATAACAGCTTGTCGATTTTATCTTTTAGCAGGTATTTAAATATGAAAGCTGCATTACTTGTTCCTCCGCCTAATCCAGCAAAAACAGGTATATTTTTCGTTACTACGATAGAATAGTAGTTTGAAATTAAATTAAGATCTCTAAGTTTTGAAAGAAGATTACATATTGAGTTATTTTTAATTTTTATTGATTTTGCAAAAGGACCTTTAAAAATAATTTTATCTCTGCTCTCTAGTGTTTTTTTTATTTCAATTTTATCGAATAGATTTGTCCAACAATATAATGATTGGATTTCATGTAAACCGTTTCTAGATTTAGAATTTACTGTGAGCAGCAAGTTGATTTTTGAATAAGACTTTAAAATCATACTTTATAAGCCTTTAATTAGTTTTACTTCAATAATTTTTTTTAACTCTTTTTCAGTTTTCTCAAGATTTAAAACATAATTCCAATGGTATCTTGCCTGAATTTCATTTCCATTTTTCCACAACGCATCTCCGTAGTGATCATTAACTATTGGATCTGCTGGAAGCAATTTAACAGCTAATTGAAGATAATCTTTCGCCTCTTTATATCTTTTGAGTTTAAACAATGCCCATCCTAAAGAGTCAGTTATATAAGGATCATTTGATCTTAGTTTGTTAGCCTTCTCCAACATACCTAAAGATTTATTTATTTTTATACCTTGTTCAATCCAAGAATAAGCTAGATAATTTATTACGTAAGCTTGATCTGGATTAACTTCTAATGATGCCAATAAATCTCTTTCTGCGTTATCCCATTCACCAATTCTTTCATACGCTATACCCCTTCCATCTGTGGCTTCAGCATATAATGGGTGATCTTTGGTAACTTGCATAATTATTTTTGTATAAAATGGAATTGACTCTTTAAATTTTTCATTATTTTTTAAAAATTCTGCATAATCAAAAGTCTCATAAATGCCTTTTTCAAGTAATCCGTTATAAGATTTTTCTAGAAGATTTAATGCTTCGGTTCTGTTTTGTTGTTGTATAAAAATTCTTGTTAGTTGTTTTGATGAGTACCAATTAAAAGCTTCTCCGTATTTACTGAGTTTATTATAAATTTTTTTTGCTTTTTTAAAGTCGTTAAGTTTATAAAAATTTTCTGCTAAAAGCGTATCGTAAGAATTAAAATCCTCATTAAGGTATTTTGCTAAATTTAGAAAAAAATTTGATTGAGAATAAATTGACTGGGAAGATAAAGCGTTTGATGTAATATACAATATTTCAGCAATAACATGCTTTTCTTTTTTACAATTAAATACTGAAATATTTTTATTGGAATTGAAATCATTTTTGAGTTGATTTAGTAATAAATTTCTTGGGAAAAGCTTAAGTGCTTTATTCACAATTCCTTTGGCATTATTAATATTTCTCTGAGAAACAAGATAAAGAGAGTGAAAATAATAATATCTTGAAAAATCCGTTCTTTGGTCTGATGTAATTTCGTAGAAGAGTTGATTAGTATTTTGACTACCGAAATAACAGTGTAAAAAAATATTTTGTATCTTCTTCAAATTTTCAAATCGTTTATCAAGTTTTTTTAGATCAAGTGTTGCTTGATCTAAATTAGATAGATTAGACCAATTGTAGAGAGAATTAGAAACATAATTGTTTATGATAAGATTTTTATTTCTATTTTTTGCTTTTAAAAAATATTTTCGAGCTAAATCGATATTTGAATTTTTAAGATAAAAAATTCCTGAAATTAAATCACTTTCAAAATTATCTAATTTTTGTTTTTCTAACTTTTTAGAATAGCTAAATGCTTCTCTCAATTTACCAGAATTTACCAAAGAATATAAATATATTACTGAGTAATTTAGATGATTACTTTCAAGTCCATTCAATTTTTTTAGATATGTTAAAGAGTCTTCATATTGTTCATTATTTAGCAGTAATATTCCTGAAAAATAATTTGATAGATTTTCTGCCTTATCAAACTTATCCAAAGATTTGACCGGAGATGTGGACAAAAATATAATGACAATAAAAATTTGTCCTATAATCTTGTATATAATATTAAATACTTTCATAAATAATGATTAAAAAAAACAATCTTAACCCAATAAAATTAATCAAATATTATAAGCTAATTAATTATAATTTAATTTACAATAACAAGGCAATCAATAGATATAAAAAAGACAATTTTGAAATTTCCGCCGATAAAACTGATAATTTAGAAAAACTTAAAAAATCAATTCTTAGCATTAATGGTTGTGACATCAAAAAAAATGCAATGAATATGGTATTTAGTGACGGAAACCCTAAATCTAAAATAATGTTTTTAGGTGAAGCTCCTGGTTCAAGTGAAGATCAGGAGGGGTTACCTTTTGTTGGTCGTGCAGGGGTTTTGCTTGATAAAATGCTAACTTCAATTAATTTAGATAGAAAAAACGTTTATATATCAAACATAATTAATTTTCGTCCTCCAGAAAATAGAAGGCCTACCGATGAAGAAATTGAGCGTTATTTGCCTTTTGTAAAAAAACATATTGAAATAATAAACCCTAAGATCTTGGTGTTATTGGGCAGTACAGCTATGAATGCTTTAATAGGCAATGAGAAGGTCATATCAAAAGTAAGAGGTAATTGGATTGAAAAAGAATATGGTAACTGCAAGACTTCAGTAATTGTTACTTTTCACCCAGCTTTCCTCATGAGACAGCCAGCTCAAAAAAAATTGGCTTGGATTGATTTAAAAATGATTAGGGATAAAAAAGAAAAGCTTAAAATATAAGTTAATAATTAAATGATCACTGCTGGAGTAGATGAAGTTGGAAGAGGATGTTTAGCGGGACCTGTGGTTTCGGCAGCCGTTATACTTAAAACAACAGTAAATTTAAAATTACTAAAAGATTCAAAAAAATTATCATTCAAAAAAAGAGGCGAAATTGCTAGGCATATTAAGCTTCATTCGACTTATGCAATCGGTATAGCTTCAGTTGAAGAAATACTTAAATTGAACATTCTGCAAGCAGCTCTACTCTCAATGAAAAGAGCAGTAAAAAAATTAACAATTAATCCTGAATTAGTTTTAATTGACGGTAATTTTGCTCCAAAGGGCTTAACAAATTTTAAGACAATTATTAATGGTGATGAAAAAATAAAATCTATTAGCGCAGCTTCTATTGTTGCTAAAGTATTTAGAGACCAGCTAATGATTAAATTGTCAGAAAAATTTAACAACTATGCTTGGGAAAGCAACTTTGGTTATGGAACTAAGGCTCATTTAGAAGGTTTAAAAAAATTTGGTATTACCTCACATCATAGAAAAGGTTTTAAACCCGTACACAAGATATTGTCTAACTAAGAATCTCAAACACAAGAGGACTCATTTTTTCATCAAAAACGTTTGACCCTGGATTCAATTTCGGGTTGAATCTAAAAATGTCAAAACTTTCCGATCAAATCGTTAATGGAGATTGTTTAAAGGAAATAAAAAAAATTCCTGATAAGTCTTTTGATTTAGTTTTTGCTGACCCTCCTTACAACATGCAAATAGGAGAAAAATTAACTCGACCCGATGCAAGTAAAGTGAATGGAGTAAATGATAAGTGGGATCAATTTAATAGTTTCAAACATTACGATGAATTCTGTATTGCTTGGCTGAATGAGTGTAAAAGAATTCTAAAAGATAATGGAAGTATTTGGGTAATAGGATCTTATCATAATATTTTTCGTCTAGGTTTTCACTTACAAAATTTAGATTACTGGCTGCTTAACGATGTCATCTGGAGAAAAAATAATCCCATGCCAAATTTTAGAGGAACACGTTTTACTAATGCGCACGAAACTCTTATCTGGGCTTCCAAAAATAAAAAATCAAAATATACATTTAATTATCAATCTTTAAAGTGCTTAAATGATGACTTACAGATGAGATCTGACTGGACATTTCCCATTTGTAGTGGGAAAGAAAGACTGAAGAAAAACGGAAAAAAAATTCATTCTACGCAAAAACCTGAGTCTCTTTTACATAGAATTATTTTAGCTACTACAAACAA
Source organism: uncultured Pelagibacteraceae bacterium (assembly GCA_902625125.1). Taxonomy (GTDB): domain Bacteria; phylum Pseudomonadota; class Alphaproteobacteria; order Pelagibacterales; family Pelagibacteraceae; genus Pelagilacustribacter. The sequence continues at coordinate 100,411 of CACOAB010000001.1, read as the reverse complement.
AGGTGATGCCATCTTTGATCCATTTATAGGTACTGGAACAACAGCAGTGGTAGCTAAAAAATTAGGAAGAAGATACTTTGGTATAGAAAAAGACAAAAAGTATTTTAAAGCTGCTAGTGAACGAATAAAAAAAACTAAGGTAATTGAGGATGAATACTTAGATACTGTTGAAAACAATAAATCAAAACCAAGAATACCTTTTGGTTCTCTTGTGGAATTGGGAATATTAAAGCCAGGCACTACCCTATTTGATCCAAAGAAGAAGATTAATGCTAAAATTATGGCTGATGGAAGTATTAAATATAAAGAGTCAGAGGGTTCTATTCATAAAGTGGCAGCAACAATTATGGGAGCTGAAAGCTGTAATGGTTGGACTTATTGGCATTGTAAAATTAATGGATCCGCTGTTGTAATTGATAGCTTAAGACAAAAATTTATCAATGAAACTAAAGTCTAATTCTTATAAACTTTACCTAAATAACTTTTTACAAAAAATCTACGTTTTACCAAAAACTTCAAAAATAAATTTCTTATATTTTGCATAATTTTGCTTGAGAAGTGAAATGCGAAGAAATTAAAATTTGATCTATTTCTTATGATTTTTGCCCTTTTTGATCTAATTTCAAAATAGTTATTTTCTTTATCAAGCTTATCTTTTGTCAGTAAATTAAATATTTCAAAAGCACTTTCTATAGACTGTCCAGCACCTTGTGCGAGTGTTGGCAAAAATCCATTAAAAGCGTCTCCAATATAAAATACCTTTTTATTAGAAGAGGGCATAATTTTTGGAGTAAAATATAAAGGCCATGTTTTTGTTTCATTCTCAAATATGTTTTTTAATTTTGGATTTTGTTTTAAAACTATTTCTTGAACTAACTGTTTGACATTATCAGGCTCATATTTTTTACATCTCATTATACAAACCATATTAAGTTCTTTTTTTTTATTTATTGGATATAGAACAATATGACTATTGCTTCCAAGCATTAAACTTATATTTTCTTCATTTATATCAAATTCAGATTTTGAATTTAAAATTACTCTTACTGCAATAGCTTTTTTAAATCTTGGCTCATTTTTTTTTATTTCAAAAAATGACCTAGTGTTTGAAAATATTCCATCTGCGGCAACAACGAAATCTACTAAATCATTTGTATTATCATCAAATTTGATAAGAACTTTGTCTTTTAGTTCAGAAACTTCTTTTATTTTTTTTCCAAATCTTAAATGTTGTGTGTAGATATCTTCTTTCAAAAATTCGATTAAAGTAGATCTTTGAAGTGTTGTGTATTTTGCGTCAGGGCTATTAAACTTAGATAAATTTAAATCACATATTTTTTTGTTTTGTATGCTGTAAAAATCAATTGTTTTTGGGTGAAAAATTTTCTCATTGTTTATTTTATCAAAACTTATTTGATTTAAAATTTTAAGACTGTTTGTTGCTAATTGAATACCGTATCCCTCTTCAAGCGATAAACTTTCCTCTCGTTCATAAACCATAAATTCGTGATCTGTATATTTTTTAATTAAATTTGCTAAAGTTAATCCTGCTATACCAGCGCCAATAATTGCAATTTTCTTTTTCATTAGAATAAAGTTGAAACTTGATTAAATATTCTTTTAGTAAAACTAGGAATAAATTCTTTATTGTTATTTAAAGAATACCAATTATATGTTTTTGGAATCTTTTTTGAAAATTTATAATATAAATTAATATTAAGATTCAAGTTTGAAATGGAGTTTTTATAATTTTTTAAAAATTTCCAATCTTTATTTATTGAATTTTTTTTCATTTCTTTTATTAAAGGTAAATTAAAATTTTTGAGAAATTTTATTTCATTTTCTTTTGTCAAACCTATTTGTTTTTTCTTATTCACGTAACAAAAAATATTGTAGTTCATAACTTTTATTTTTTTTCTCTTATTAATTTCAACTTTATTTGACGATTTTAAATACCTACAACTTTTATTCAAACAACATTGACTACATTTTGGGTCTTTTGGCTTACAAATTAAAGCTCCAAATTCCATTAATGCTTCAACAAAATCGGAGTTTCTGTTTGTAATGAAAAGATTTTTCTTATTTATGGTGATTAATTTTTCAAAGTTTATCTTGGACTCTATTTGATTAAGATACCTCGAAAATACTCTTTTTACGTTTCCGTCTATTGCAATTGTTGGCTCATTATAAATAAAACCTATAAGAGCGTTTGCTGTGTAATCTCCAACTCCCGGTAGTTTTTTAATTTCTTTTAAGGTATGTGGAAGCTTTGAATTATATTTATTTACAAGTAATTTAGTTGACAATAACAAGTTTCTAGCTCTTCTGTAGTAACCTAAGCCTTCCCACATCTTTAGTATTTGATTTTCATTAATTTTTGACAAAGACTCAAGTGTCTTATATTTTTTTGTAAATTTGTTGAAAAAAGGAATGACTGTTTTTACCTGTGTTTGTTGCAACATAAATTCACTTAATAAACGGTAATAAAGCTTTTTTGGTGATTTTTTGCTAACACGCCATGGTAAATCACGCTTGCTATTATCATACCAAGCTAGAATTTTTTTTGATAAAGTTGGACTTAAATGCATAATAAAAATAATAATAAAACTCAAACATTCATACAAGGGCTTAGGCCTTTTTCAAGCTCGATTCCTAAAACTCTTAAAAAGCATCTAAGAAAAAGTGGTTATAATTATTCTAGTATCGTTGATAACTGGACAAAAATGATGAGTAAAAAAATTTCAGACGCGTGCTACCCTATAACCGTTAAAATGGGTAAAGACATGAAAAATGGTAATTTAGTTCTAAATGTAATTCATGGAAAAGAAATGGAAGTTGAGTATGAAAAAAAAGAGATTATAGATAAAATCAATAGTTTTTTTGGTTATAATTGTATTGGTCATGTCACATTGAAAATCGCACAAAATACAATTACATTTGATAAAAAAGTTTTTCCAAAAATTAAAAACTTATCTAAAATTGATGAAAAAATGAGTAAAATTAAAAATAGTGATCTTAAAAATTCTTTGAATAACTTTTTAAAGGCTTATAATGAAAAAAACAAATAAATTTTTTCAAATAGTTTTTTACTTTTTCTTAGCTTTTACTGTTCAAGTTGAAAGCAAAGTATTAAGCATAGGGAGTCCAGATGCAAAAATTACGGTTAAAGTTTTTTCTTCATTAACCTGTCCTCATTGTGCTAATTTTCATACAGCTGTTTTTAATAACCTAAAGAAAGACTACATTGATAAAGGTCTAGTGCGATTTGAACATCATGCCTTTCCATTGGATTTAGCTGCCCTCAATGCTGAGGTAATAGTTAGATGCCAGACTGATAATGAAAAAAAATTTCTATTATTAGAGGAAATTTATAAAAAACAAAAATTTTGGGCAGTTGGGTCTGATATAAAAAAGATCAATATTTTAATCAAGGAAGTTGGATTGGGTTTCAATTTATCCGATGATAAAATGGAAAAATGTTTAAATAATAATAATGCTCAAGATGAAATACTTAATCAAAGAATAGAAGCTCAAAAAAAATATAAGATAGAGTCAACGCCAACAATTATCATAAACGAAAAAAAGTATACAAATAAAATTGACTATAAATCTTTCAAAAAAATTATTGATAAGAATTTGTAAATGAAATTCAAGCAACTAAACATAACTGGTTTTAAATCATTTTCTGAAAAATCCACATTTTTAATTGAAGATGGTTTGACAGGTATAGTCGGTCCAAATGGTTGTGGAAAATCTAATATTGTAGAAGCTTTGCGATGGTGTATGGGAGAAAATTCTGCAAAAAGTATGCGTGGAAGTGGTATGGAAGATGTCATTTTTTCAGGAACTTCAAATAAGCCTTCAAAAAATATCTCAGAAGTTTCATTGCTGCTAGATAACAAAAATAAAGATGGACCTGCTCAGTACAAAGAATTCGATGAAGTAGTCGTTAAAAGAAAAATTGAAAAAGAAAAAGGTTCAAAATATTATATTAATGATAAAGAAGTCAGGGCTAGAGATGTACAAACTTTGTTTGCAGATCTGTCTACTGGAGCTCATTCTCCCTCGATAATTAGCCAGGGACGTATTGGACAGCTTGTAACTTCAAAACCTATCGAGAGAAAATCGATACTTGAAGAAGCTGCTGGTATCTCTGGAATTCACGCAAGAAGACAAGAGGCTGAAACAAGATTAAACGCAGCTGAAAATAATTTAAAAAGAGCTGATGAACTTAAAAAACAACAACAAAAGCAATTAGACAATTTAAAAAAACAAGCAGAAGAAGCCACAAGATATAAAGAAATTTCAAGAGAAATAAAAAGAATTGAAGCGGGTTTATATTATTTAAAAATAAAAGAAATAGAGAAAGACAAAAAACAGGTAGCTGAAAAACTTAGCGAGTTAGAGGATGAAATCAGTGCGATTAGTATTGATTTTAATCATAATAATGCTCTCTTGGAGGAAGAAAACAAAAAGTTAGAACCTTTAAGGGATAAAAAAATGGAAAGCGCTGCTAATTTACAAAAACTCAATCTTGATATGACTAGTCTTATTGAGGAAGAAGCAAGAGTAAAATCATTACAAGATAAGCTTGAAAAATCAATTAAAACCGTTGAGTCTGATCTAGAAAGAGAAAAAAGTATTTCATTAGACGCAGATCTTAACGAAAAAAGGATTTCCAAAGAAAAAAGTGAATTATTGAAAACTGAAAATGAACTACTTAAAGTGGAAACAATTTCATCTAAAGAATTAAAAGACTCCAAGTCTAGATTAGAAAACCTCCAGAATCAATTAGATGTAATATTAGATAAAATCGAAAAAGATATTGATGATAATAAGAAACTTACTAAAAAAATTTTCAATGAATTAAGAATTTTAGTAAAACAAATTACTTCCTCTCAAGAAGAATATGCTGAAAAATACGGTAAAGATAAATCAATTCAAAGTGACTCGATTAAAAGAAAAGAAAGAATAAAAAATATTGATGTAGAGTTAGAAAATTGGAGAAATTTGAAATCTAACTCTGAAAAAATGATATCAGAATTAAATGATCGTAAAGATAAAATTAAATCAGAATTGTTAGAAAATAGGAAAAATCCAGAGCGTATTGCTACCTCAAAAGGACAAAATCTTCAAAATTTAGAGAATACGAAAAAAAGAAATGAAGAGATAGAGAGTGAATTGTTAGAAGCAGAAAAAAAATATAGTGCTATTAATCAAAACATTAAAGAAATTCAAAATAAACTTTTTGGGTTAAAAGAAAACAAAGCAAGAAATGAAGCTACTATCGAAGGTATAGAAAATAGAAAAAAAGACTTACTATACTCCGTAAAAAGTGAGTTAAATATTGAAAATGAAAATGAAATTTTACCCCAATCGGATTTAAACCAAGTTTCTCCAAACGATCTTCCTTCATTAGAGGATCAATCTAAAAAATCAGAAAAAATTAAAAAACAAAGAGAGTCTTTAGGCTCGGTAAATCTTAGAGCAGATGAGGAAACTAAGAAGTATGAGACAGAAATAAAAAAGATGGAAGATGATAGAGAAGATCTTTACTCAGCAATAGTAAAATTAAAATCTAGCATCGACGAATTGAATCAAAAAGGAAGAGAAAGACTGCTTGATGCTTTTACTAAGGTTAATAGAAAATTTAATGAAGTCTATACAAAATTATTTAATGGAGGGACTGCAAAAATAGAATTAGTAGACTCGGATGATCCTTTAGAGGCAGGTTTAGAAATGTACGTTTCGCCGCCCGGGAAAAGATTGCAATCTATCACATTATTATCTGGAGGAGAGCAGGCTTTAACAGCATTATCATTGGTGTTTGCAGTATTTTTAGTAAACCCAGCACCTATTTGTATATTGGATGAAGTAGATGCCCCGTTAGATGATGCAAATGTTACACGGTTCTGTGGGTTGTTAGATGAACTTACAAAAATAACAAAAACAAAGTTTATTATTATTACGCATCATGCTTTATCAATGTCTAGAATGCATAGGTTATATGGAGTTACGATGGCGGAGCAAGGAATAAGTCAACTTGTTTCTGTAGACCTACAAAAAGCAGAAGAATTGGTTGCTTAAAACAAATAATGACAATACCAGAAGATTTTAAAACTCGCCTAAAAATTGCAAAATCAAAAATAAAAAAACAAACTTTTTACCAGAATGAAAAAAATGGCTCATTTATGGGAAGTGCTTTCAAATTAGGTACGGAACTTGTGGCAGCAGTTGCAGTTGGGACAATTATTGGGTTTATTTTAGACAGTTGGTTTGATACTAAACCATGGTTAATAATAATTTTCTTTTTTTTGGGAGCGGCTGCCGGAATATTGAACGTAATACGGACTGCCAACCAAATGCAGAAGAAAGATTAATTAAAAGGGGTATATGGCAAGCAATCCAATGCAGCAGTTTAGTGTTCATAAAATTGGACCAGAGATAAAAATTGCTGGAATAGATCTATCATTCACAAATGCTAGTTTATTTATGGTAATAAGTGCCTCAATAATTTTATTATTTTTATTTTTTGGTACCAAAGAAAAAAAAATTGTACCCGGTAAACTTCAGCTTGTGGCTGAATTATTTTATACTTTTGTAGCTAAAATGATCAGTGACACAGCGGGCTCAAAAGCTAAACCCTATTTTCCATTTATATTCAGTTTATTTATGTTCGTTCTATTCTGTAATATGGTTGGAATGTTACCCTACTCATTTACAGTAACCAGTCATATAATTGTAACTTTAATAATGGCATTGTTTATATTTATTGCCGTCACGATTATAGGTTTTGTAAAACATGGATTAAAATATTTAAGTATATTTGTTCCGAGTGGTGTTCCAGCAGTATTGTTGCCCCTAATCACAATTATCGAAATTATTTCTTATTTAAGTAGACCAGTAAGTTTATCGGTTAGACTATTTGCAAACATGATGGCAGGTCATACGATGTTAAAAGTTTTTGGAGGATTTGTCATAAGTTTGGGATTACTAGGTGGTTGGTTACCACTTAGTTTTTCGGTAGCATTAACAGGTTTAGAAATATTAGTAGCGTTTCTTCAAGCCTATGTTTTTGCAATATTAACCTGTATCTACTTAAACGATGCATTAAATTTACATCATTAATTAAAAAAGGAGGAAAAATGGAGTTAGAAGCGGCAAAAATGATTGGGGCAGGTCTTGCTGCAATCGCATTAGCTGGAGCTGGTGTAGGTATCGGAATTATTTTCGGTAACTACCTTTCTGGAGCAATGAGAAATCCGTCTGCAGCTCAAAAACAATTCCCTAACTTACTTTTGGGATTTGCTTTGGCAGAGGCCACTGGACTATTTGGTCTAGTAGTAGCTTTAATTATTTTATTTGCATTTTAAATATAATAATTATGAGAGGATACTATTGTATTATTATAGCTATATCGGCTGTACAAAATAATTTGTTTGCAGCTGAGGCTGGCATGCCTCAGCTGGATCCAAAATATTGGGCATCTCAGGCGTTTTGGTTAATTCTAGTTTTTACAATTTTGTACATTTCAATAGCAAAATTTTATCTTCCAAAAATTAAAAATAATTTAGATAACCGAGAGAATAGAATTAAGGTTGATTTAGATGATGCAAATAAGTTTAAAGAGTTATCTGAATTAAAACTTAAAGAGTATGAAAAGATTTTAGATGATGCAAAAAAAGAAGTTATTAAGATTCATATAGAATCTAAAAACACATTAGATAAAGAAATTAAATCAAAGAAGGAAGCAATTGAAAAAGAAATTGAAAAAGAAATTATACAAGCTCAGAAAGAAATAAGTGAACTTAAAAAAGGATCTATTTCAGATATTCAAAAGATATCAGAGGACATAGCTTCAAATGTAATTGAGAATATTTCTGGTGACAAACTAAATGAAAGTAGCATTAAAGCAGTGGTTGAAGATATATCTAAAAAAAATATAGGTAAATATTTATGACAATAGATGCAACTTTTTGGGTGATGATATCTTTTTTTGCTTTTTTGGGTTTACTTATATATTTCAAGATTCCTCAAAAAATTAAGTCAACTTTAGAACAAAATATAAATAATATTAAAAAACAAATTGAAGAAGCTAACAAACTAAAGGAAGACGCAAAAAATATTCTTACTGAACATGAGAAGAAGATTAGCAATTCCAAGTCTGAAGTAAAAGAAATGATAGATAAAGCAAGTGATGAAGCTGAGAAAAATGTGATTAAGACAAATCGAGATTTTCATAGTTTAATGGAGTCTAGAAAGAGAAATGCAGAGGAGAGAATTAAACAACTTAAAAACCAAGCTTTAAAAGACATTAAAAACACATCTGTAAAAATTGCGATAGAGGCAGTTGAAAAACTCTTTAAAAACTCGCTTGATAAAAGCAAATTAGATAAAATTTATAGCTCTAGTATTGAGGAAACAAAATTAGCACTTAAGAAAAAATCTAGTTAGAATAGGCCATAAAATATGGCAAAAAAAATAACTGTTATTGGTTCAGGTTTTGGAGGTCTTGCTGCTGCGCTAAGATTAAAAGCTAAAGGTCATAAAGTTACTTTAGTTGAAAAACATCCTGATCTTGGTGGTCGTGCTAGAGTTTTTAAAAAAGATAAGTTCATTTATGACGGTGGTCCTACAGTGATAACCGCCCCATATCTATTTGAGGAATTATTTTCGTTATTCAATAAAAATATATCTGATTACGTAGAAATAGTCCCCTTGGATTTGTGGTACCGTTTCGTATTCAGTAATGGAGATACATTTGATTACAATGGTGATGACAAATCTATGGAAGATCAAGTTAAAAAATTTAACCCTTCTGATTATGATGGATATAAAGATTTAGTAAATTTTACTGAAAAAATCTTTAACAAAGGTTTTACGGATTTATCTGATAAACCTTTTAATAATTTGGTCTTTATGATGAAACAAATTCCATCTTTATTAAAGTTAAAAAGTTATAAGTCTGTCTACGGTTTAGTTTCGAACTACATAACCAATGAAAAATTAAGAAGAGTATTTAGTATGCACCCCCTTTTAGTTGGCGGAAATCCTTTCAGTACTACTTCGATATATACATTGATTTTATTTTTAGAAAAAAAATGGGGTATTCACTACTCAATGGGAGGAACAGGAAGTGTTGTTAAAGCTTTGGAAAAACTGATGATTGAGGAAAATATCAAAATTATCAAAAATGCTGAAGTTACAGAAATACTTACAGAAAACAAAAAGGTTAAAGGTGTTAAAATTAATAATTCAAAAATAATTAATAGTGACTATATAATTTGTAACTCCGATCCACCACATGTTTACAACAACTTGATAAAATCAAAGGCGGATTATGATTTTTTATTTAAACAAAAAATGAAAAGAATGGATTATTCAATGGGATTATTTGTTTATTATTTTGGCTCTAAAAAAAAATATAGTGATGTTGCACATCACACAATTTATTTTGGTGAAACTTATGAAAAACACCTTGATAAAATCTTTGAAAAGAAAATGCTTTCAGATGATATAAGCTACTATTTACATCGACCGTCTGCAACAGATCCTAATATGGCTCCAGATGGCCAAGATGCTTTTTATGTATTAGTTCCAGTCCCAAATAATTTGTCAAAAATTAATTGGATCGAGGAAGGTGATAAATTTAAAGACTTAGTTTTAGATAAAATGGATAAAACTGTTTTACCTGGTATTAAAGAAAATGTAGTAAGCGATTTTTATTTAACACCAGATTACTTCGAAATAGATCTAGCAACTCTTTATGGATCTGGGTTTTCAATTCAGCCAAAATTTTCTCAGTCAGCTTATTTTAGATTTCATAATCAATCTGAAATATATAAAAACTTATACTTTGTTGGTGCAGGTACACATCCAGGTGCTGGAATGCCCGGGGTTCTTTCATCAGCAAAAGTTTTAGATAAATTATTTTAATGAAAAATAATTTATTAAAAAAACACGCTAAATCTTTTTATTGGGCAAGTTTTTTTTTATCAAGCAATACTTTAAGTAAATGCTCATCTTTATATAATTTCTGTAGAACCTTAGACGATATAGTTGATGATAATAATAATCTTAGTGTTAAGAGAGAAATCTTCTTAAAATTTAAAAAAGATTTTGAGAATAAAAATCTTAACAATCAAATTATAAAAGATATGTGGTCAGTCATTGATAGTGAAGGTATTTCTTATCAAATAGTAATAGATTTATTTGATGGAATTGAAACAGACTTGGAGGAAAAAGTAGTGATTAATTCAAAAAAAGATTTGCTTGTTTATTCTTATAGAGTTGCCGGTACAGTTGGATTAATGATGTCAAAAATTCTAAAAGTAAAAAATAAAGAGGCTCTAAAAGGTGCGATTGATCTTGGTATAGCTATGCAGCTTACTAATATTGCTCGAGATGTTTGTGAAGATAAAGCGCGTAACAGACAATATGTTAGTCACAATTTTTCGGAAATTCGAGGAATTATAAATGATTCTCAAATATTTTATGAAAATTCATTTAACTCTATTAGTAATATACCAATTAGATCAAGATTTTCTGTTATCGTTGCAAGGCGTATTTACAGAAAAATAGGTGACCACATCCTTAAACAAAAAAATATAGATAATTACAATAAAGCCGGCAAAATCTATGTTCCTGCATTTGAAAAGGTAATTCAGACCTTTTTATCTATTTTTGACTTTGTTAAATTATTGTTCATTAAAAATTTTAATTACGATAATCAAGCGAATCATAATATTTTAGAGCAAGAAATTAATTTAAATGAGAGAATTTGACTACATAATTATTGGTGGGGGATGCGCGGGTCTATCCTTAGCTTATGAACTTGAAATTAATGATAAGTTAAAAGAGAAAACTTTAGCAATTATTGAAACTCGTGAAGAATATAAAAGAGATAAAACATGGTCTTTTTGGAAAGTTTTTGATCATAATTTTGATGATTGTGTTATTAAAAGTTGGAACAATTTTACAATCAATACTTCGGAAAATTCACATGAATTATCAAATAAAAATTTTCCTTACCAAAGTATCGATAGTGGGAAATTTTACAAAAAAATAAATTCTAAGCTCTCTACAAATTCCAATATAAGTTTTTTTAAAAATCTAAGTGAAATCAACTCAGAAAGTTCCCTAATTTTTAACAGTCTTTATGAAAAAGAATTAGATAAATCCAAATTGTGGCAACACTTTCAAGGTATCGAGATAGAAACACCTAAAAATATTTTTGATGAAGAAATAATAAATCTAATGGATTTTAATTGTGATCAAAGAAACGATGTTCACTTCTTTTATACTTTACCGTTTAGTAAAAATAGAGCTTTAATTGAAACAACTTGGCTTTCAAATTTAGAAGATCAAAGCTTAATGGATTACGATCTTCAATTAGAAAATTATATTAAAAATAATCTAGGTATTAAAAACTATAAAATAAATTTTACAGAAAGAGGCTCTATACCATTATTCCATCCATCAATTAAGAATAATAGGAAAACTGTTTATATTGGATCTGCTGGCGGAATGACAAGGCTAAGTACAGGGTATACTTTTTTAAATATCCAAGAGCATAGTAAATATATTGTCAAAAATATCGGTAAAATTGAAAAAATAAAAATGTACAATATAGGAAAGAAATATCAGTTTTTAGATAAAATATTTTTAAGAGTTTTAAAAAAAAATCCAGATAAAATGTCAAAAATATTTTTTGCAATGTTTAAAGCTTCATCAAGCTGTGTAATAAAATTTTTATCTAATAAAAGTAATATATTTGAAGATATTAATATTATAGGAAGAATGCCAAAATTAATTTTTATTAGAGCTCTATTTCACTAATGGAAAAGATAAATTTTAAACACTCACTTATATTTTTTAATTTTTGCATTTTGATTAGCCCATTCTACTTTATGGTAAATTATGAACCGATAATATTTTGTTTAATCCTAATATTAATTTTGGGGATTTCACACGGAGCTTTAGATAATTTAAAAGGAAAAAAACTTTTAAATTTATTTGGTTATAGATCTCTTTTTTCTTTTTATTTTGTGTATATTTTGATCTCTCTTTTAATAGTTTTTTTGTGGGTATTATTTCCAAATACTGTTTTATTATTGTTTCTTGTTGTAGCAGCTTACCACTTTGGTAAGGAAGATACGGTATTTTCTTTTAAAAAAAAATTTCTAATAGCTGAGTTTTTGTACTTTTTAAAAGGATCGGCTGTAATTTTAGCTCCATTATTATTTCAGAGAAAGAAAACAAACGAAATATTTGAAATTTTAAACTTTAATGTTTTTGAATCTCAATTATTTAATAATCAATTTATAATAACTTTTTTGTGTTTAAGCTTTTTATCATCTCTCATTATCTCTAATAAGAAAAAGGCTGACTTAAAAGTATTGATGATAATGGATTTTTTTTCGTTAATTATATTAAATCTTTTTTTAACTCCTGTTTTGGCTTTCACAATTTATTTTTGCTTTCTTCATTCTGTAAGACATTCAATTACATTAATTTTCGAACTAGATAAGTCTTTTAAATCAGGACTAATGAAATTTATTAATAAAGCTATTCCCTTAACTTTTGTAACCGGTGTGATATTTTTAATAGCGGTGTATTTTCTTAATAGCTCCTATAAGCTCGACGAGGCTATTTATAAGGTGATATTTATTGGTTTGGCGTCTCTTACTTTTCCGCATATATTGCTCGAATACTTGTTAGAAAAGAATGAAAAAAGAACTTAAAATTTATTTAGCTTCTCCCAGAGGATTTTGTGCTGGTGTTAAAAGAGCTATTGAAATTGTCGAAAAGGCAATAAATAAATATGGAGCTCCTGTATATGTTAGACATGAAATTGTTCATAATAAACAAGTTGTTGATGAATTAAGAGAAAAAGGTGCAATATTTGTAGACGAACTATCTGATGTAAAAGATAATAGCAGACCAGTAATTTTTTCTGCTCACGGAGTTCCAAAATCTGTTCCTGACGAAGCGAGGTTAAAAAATTTATCCTATGTAGATGCGACTTGTCCTTTAGTTTCTAAAGTGCACAGAGAATCTGAACAATTACATAAAAAGGGATATGAAATATTTTTGATTGGACATGAAAATCATCCAGAGGTTATTGGTACAATGGGACAGCTTCCTAAAGGTTCCATTAAATTAGTAGAAACTAAAAGCGATGTTGAAAGTCTTAAAGTAGATAATTTTAAAAAGCCTTTAGCATATATAACCCAAACAACCTTATCGGTCGATGATACTGCAGAAATTATAAATGCTCTTAAAAAAAAATTTCCTGAAATTAAAGGTCCAATTAAAGAGGATATTTGCTATGCTACAACTAATCGTCAGGCTGCTGTAAAAGAAATAGCATCTAAGTGTGATTTATTTTTTGTAGTTGGAAGTCGAAATTCATCAAATTCAGTAAGACTCGTGGAGGTAGCAAGAAAAGCAGGATGTAAGAACTCTCAATTAATGCATTCAGAAAAAGAGATACCTTTTCACGAAATTGAAATTTCTAAAACTATTGGTATTTCGTCTGGAGCGTCAGCGCCAGAAAAGTTAGTACAAGTGTTGTTAAATAATATTAAAAAGGATCGAAAAGTTTCTATAGAAGAGGTTGTAGTTGCGGAGGAAAAAGTCGTATTCAAATTACCTAAAGAACTAAACTAATGGCCGTTTACACACAATTAAAGCAAAATAAAATCGAAGAGATTTTATCTAATTATAATTTAGGTAAATTAGACTCATTTAGAGGAATTGAAGAAGGGATAGAAAATACAAATTACTTTCTATCAGTAAATAAAAAAAAGTTGATACTTACTGTCTATGAAAAAAGAGTTAAATCTGAAGATCTTCCTTTTTTTTCTAATTTAATGTCTTATTTGAATAAGGCAAATTTTAAATGTCCTGCTCCGATTTTAAATAATAATAATTCTACAATTACAAATTTCGATGATAAAAAATTAATGATTGTTTCTTTTCTTGAAGGAAAAGCTAAATCCAATTTATCCCCTGACAATTGTAAAGCTATAGGAATTGAAGCAGCGAAAATGCACGAATTAACAAAAAGTTTTAAAATTAAAAGACAAAATGATTTATCTGTTAATTCATGGAGAGGTTTATTTGAGTCTGTGAAAGATGAATGCTCCAAGCTACATAAGGATCTGCCAAAACTGATAGCAGAAAGTCTTGATAATGTTGAAAAAAAATGGCCTAGAGATTTGCCTAAGGGAATTATTCATGCAGATTTATTTCATGATAATATTTTTTTTAATAAAGATAAGTTTAGTGGGATTATAGATTTTTATTTTTCGTGTGAAGATTTTTTTGCTTTCGAAATAGCTATATGTTTTAATGCATTATGTTTTGATGGAGTTAAGGACAATTTGAGTTTTAATGTTACAAAAGCTAAAAATTTTATTGATGGCTATTCTTCGATAAGAAAATTATCGGAGTCTGAAAAACAAAGTTTAAAAGTACTTTCTCAAGGAGCTGCTCTAAGGTTTTTACTAACTCGAGTTTTTGATGCTTTGAACACTGTTGAGGGTGCTATAGTAAAAGTAAAAGATCCTATAGAATACCTAAAAAGGTTAGAATTTCATAAAAATGCAAAAAATCATGAGGATTATTTTTTTTAATGAAATTAAAAATTTATACTGATGGTGCTTGCTCTGGAAATCCTGGGAAAGGAGGTTGGGCAGCAATCATATTAGATCATGATTTAAAACAATCAAGCATCTCTGGAAATGAAAATAATACAACTAACAATAGGATGGAATTAATGGCTCCAATTATGGCATTAAAAAAAATAAAAAAGAAATCAGAGATTACAATTTTTACTGACTCAAAGTATGTGAAAGATGGAATTACTGATTGGATTAAAAAGTGGAAAGTTAATAATTGGAAAAGTTCAAACAAGAAACCAGTTAAAAATAAAGATCTTTGGATTAAATTGGATAATGCTTGTCTAAAACATAAAGTTACTTGGAAATGGGTTAAGGCACACGCTGGTAATAAATATAATAATCTTGTTGATGAGCTGGCAGTTTCGAAAACTAAATAAATTTTAAAAAGCTTTCAGCTGAAGATAATTCACATGCAGCTGTTTCTTTTTCTTCCTCTACTTTTTTTACTTCACCATTCTCCACCAACATAGTGTAGCGATTAGATCTAATTCCTAATCCTTTTTCAGATTTATCTACTTCTGCTCCGATAGCTTTTGTGAATTTAAGAAAGGGATCGCCAGCCATGAAAATTTTACTTCCAGCATTTTGGTTTTCACCCCAAGCTTTCATTACATTGGGATCATTCACAGCAATACAAACAATTTTAGAAATTCCTTTTTTATTAGCTAGCTCGAAATTTTTTATATACCCAGGTAGATGAAGAGCTGAGCAAGTTTTTGTAAAAGCGCCAGGCATACCTAAAATAATAGTCTTGCCTTTACAAAGGTCCAATATATTTATTTTTTTTACATCATTTTTTTGATCAAGATAGAATAATTCCGAGTTAGGTAGTTTATCTCCAACTTTTATTCTCATTGTATTTTGTCCAAAATATAATTTTTAACCTCTGAATTTGAATTTCCAATAATATCAAAAGTTTCCTTTTTATCTATATTCAACTTTAAATGCTTAGGTGAGTCTAAATTTTTTCCTATAGCTTTTTGAATTGTATCGTTGAATTTGTAAGGATGAGCTGTACCAAGAACAACTATATCTTCTAAATTTTTAAAACTTTTTGCTGCGCCTACGCCAGTAGCAGTATGGGGATCAATTATAAATTTATGCTCTTTATATATCTCATCGATGATAGATATTGTCTCTTCATCTGAAACTTTTACTGCTTCAAAATCTTTTTTAATTCTATCGATTTCCTTTTTTTCTAAATTAAATAAACTTTTTGATGACAAATCATTCATTAATGACCCTACCTTACTATCGCTTTCATCTAATATATAATAAAGAAGCCTCTCAAAATTACTAGCAACCTGGATATCCATGCTTGGTGTGATGGTTGCTTTCACTGTATCAGGTTTATATTCACCTGTATTTATAACTCTTTGTAAAATATCGTTTTTATTTGTAGCAACTATAAGTTTATTAATTGGTAAACCCATTTTTTTTGCTACATATCCTGCATATATATCTCCAAAATTACCAGTTGGTACAGAAAAGCTAATATTGTTTTTTTTTAATTTAAAAAAAGAATAAAAATAATAAACGATTTGACAAACAATTCTTGCCCAATTGATAGAATTTACGCCAGACATGTTTATTTTTGATCTAAAACTATCATCGTTAAAAAGCTCTTTTACAATTTTTTGACAATCATCAAATGAACCCTCGATAGCAATATTATAAATATTTGCGCCACCAATAGTTGTCATTATTTTTCTTTGAATATTAGAAATTTTATTATGCGGATGCAGAACAAAAAGATTTATATTTTTTCTATTACTTAATGCTGCAATAGCTGCTGAACCAGTGTCTCCTGATGTAGCTACTACGACATTTACAGTTTTATCTTTAGCAACTTCTAAGTAATCATACAAATTGCCAATTACCTGCATTGCAATATCTTTAAAAGCTAAAGTGGGCCCATGATAAAGCTCAAGAAGATCAATCTCTCCAATCTTTTTTAAATTTACTACTTCTTTACCTTTAAACCTACTATAAGATTTTTGTATCAGTGAGTTAAGTTCTTCCTTTTTAATTTCACCTGAACAGAAATTAAAGATAATTTCTGTAGCAAGCTCATTATAATTTAGTTGGCTTAAATTATTAAGTTCTTCTTGATTATACTTCTTAATTTCAGCAGGTAAAAATAACCCTCCACCTGGTGCAAGTCCTCTTAAGAAAATATCTTTAAAACTAAATTTTAAAGATTTATCCCTGGTGCTAAAATAATTCATTTTTTTCTTCTAAAATATAAATAATAAAAAATTATAGAAATTGATATTGCATACCATGTTATAGCATATTTGAGGTGATTGTTTGGCACATCAATGCTGATCTTTTTAGGAATTGGCGACTTAACTTGGTTATCTTCTAGAAAAATTATAAACTCGTTAAATTGCTCTCCAGTAGCCTCTTTCAGATCTTCTAAATTTATTGAAAACCAAATATTATTTTTTAAGTCATTATCTGGTTTAAACATATTTGGTTTATATATTTCTCTCAGAAGACCGACAATTTTTTGCTCGGCTGATGTATTAAGATCTATCTTAGCGTTACCTTTAAGTTCTTTATTTATCCATCCTCTATTAACCAGTACGTTCTCATTTTTGTTTGTTCTAAATGGAGTTACCACATCATACCCAGGTTTTCCTTTTTCATTCAAACTATAGAGGTAGATTTGTTTATCAAAATCAAATTTTCCTTTAGCGTTAACTCTCTGATAATTTTTTTTTATAGAGCTTGAGTATTCAATTGGTTGAGAGTCTAGCCCAAAAGTTATTTCACTAATTAATTCTAATTTCCATTGAAGCCTATAAAGCTGCCAAGTGCCTAGTACACAAAATAATGTTATAAAGAAAATAACGAATAGTTGAAATAAGAATGCTTTTTTCAATTTGAGTTTAGCTTCCCCAAATGTAGATTGCAGCAAAAAGGAATAACCAAACCACATCAACAAAGTGCCAATACCATGCGGCGGCCTCAAAACCAAAGTGATGTGTTGGTGTTGAATGACCTTTCATCGATCTAAATAAACATACCGCTAGAAAAATTGTTCCAACAATCACGTGAAAGCCGTGAAAACCTGTAGCCATATAAAATGTAGATCCATAAATATTTCCATCTATAGTAAATGAAGCATGGTGATACTCATAAGCTTGAAAGCATGAAAATATAAATCCTAAAAATACAGTTGCAATTAATCCATTTACAAGTCCTTTTCTATCATTCTCTAACATCGCATGGTGAGCCCATGTAACTGTTGTTCCAGATAATAACAAGATAAGAGTATTTATTAGTGGTATATCCCAAGGATCAAAAGTTTTTATATCGGGAGGAGGCCAAGTTCCTCCAATGGAATCCGTTGGAAATAAACTTGCATTAAAATAAGCCCAAAACCATGCAACAAAAAACATAACTTCTGAAGCAATAAAAAGTGTCATTCCATAACGGTGACCAATTTGTACTACAGGAGTATGATGACCTTGGTGTTCTGCCTCTTCAATCACGTCTCTCCACCACATAAAGGCCCCATAAATTACTAATGCAAAACCTACTAGTAAAAGCCAAAGAGCCTTTGAATGAAAATAGTAAACAGCTCCAATTGCTAATACTAAAGTTGCAAATGAAACATATATTGGCCAAGGACTTGGGTCCACTAAATGAAAATCATGTTTTTTTTTATCTGCCGACATTAAGTTTTTTCCTTTTCATAAAATTCTGATGCAAAGAATGTAAAAGATAGTGTTACATCAGAAATATTCTTAGTTTTATTATCATCAACCACTTTGGGATCCAAGAAAAATGTTAAAACAAATTCTTGTTTCTCATTTGGTTTTAACGTTTGTTTTTCGAAACAAAAGCAGCCAATCTTATTCAAGTACTTACCGAATGAAGAGGGAGAAACATTAAATGAAGCTGAACCTGATGAACTTTGATTACCTGGGTTTTCTACATTAAATTTGACTGTGTGAACTTGGCCTGGTTTTAAATCTAAAGTATTTTTTTCAGGATAAAATTTCCAATCTGAAGTGCTGTGAACATTAGTATCGAATCTCATTCTATAATCTTGATTAACGATTATTTTTGGAATTTCTTTTTCCGAAGCATTTTGTGTTGTCCCTCCAAAGCCAGTAACTCTACAGAATAAATCATACAAAGGTACAGCTGCAAAAGATAAAGCCAACATTAATAGAAATATTGAAACTAAGGCTATTGGTGTTAAATTTTTTTTGTTAACGGTCATTAAATTTCTCTATTATAAATTCCAATATTATAAAAGGTAAGTGCAAATAAAAAGATCATAAATAATACTAATAGCACTGCAGTTATTATGTTTTTCTTTTTTTTACTCATTAAAAAAGGCTCCTAGCATTATCAATAAGTAAAATTAGATAAACAAAAAATAGATAAAATATTGAGTAGATAAATACTTTTCTTGCAATTTTATTTGAGAATTTTATAACCTTTGCTTTAAACAACTCTAAGCATAAATAATTATAATATAGTGTCATAACTAAAGCTGTAACTAAGTATAATAAACTCGCAAACTCAAAATAATATGGAGCTATTACAACTGGAAGCATAGCAAATGAGTAAACCAATATATTTGTTTTTGTTGTTTTTGTTCCAGCAATAACTGGTAACATTGGTATCTTAGCTTTCTTATAATCCCCTGATTTATATAAACTCAATGCCCAGAAATGAGACGGCGTCCAAACAAAAATAATTAAGAAAAGTATTATTGGTTCGATTGTTATTGTTCCTGTAGCTATCGTCCATCCAATAACTGGGGGTAAAGCTCCAGCGGCACCTCCAATGACAATATTCTGTGGAGTTTTTCTTTTAAGCCAGATCGTATAAATAAAAAAATAAAAACCAATAGTTGATGCTAATAATATTGCTGAAATAGTATTTGCTGAATAGTAAAGCATAGCAACAGAAATAATTGATAAAATAATTCCAAAATATAAAGCCTGATTTCTTTTTACTTTGCCTGTTGGTATCGGTCTTAAACAGGTTCTGCTCATTAGGGCATCAACATCGGACTCATACCACATATTTAAAGCTCCAGCCGCACCAGAGCCAATTGCTACTGCTAGTAATGATATTAAAGAAGTTTTAAGATCAACGCTATAAGGTGCAATCAATAAACCAACCATGCAAGTAAATAAAACAAGAGACATTACTCTTGGCTTCATTAGATTAAAAAATGAGTTAAGATCTAATACTAAACCAAGTTTAGAGTTTCTCGTTTTTAAAAGTATCTGGCTCAATTTACTTTACTTTAGGCAACTCTTCAAAAGTATGGAACGGCGGCGGCGAAGATACTGTCCATTCCAAAGTTGTTGCTCCTTCTCCCCATGGATTTTGTTCTGCTTTTTTCTTTTTAGCAAAAGCATATAAAAGATTAATTAAGAAAACTGCTAAACCTACGACAGAAATATATGATCCTATTGAAGAAATATAATTCCATCCTGCAAACGCATCTGGATAATCAGCATATCTTCTCGGCATCCCTGCTAGTCCTAAGAAATGCTGAGGAAAGAAAATTAAATTTACTCCAACAAGCGTTAACCAAAAGTGCAGTTTTCCTAAAAATTCTGAATACTCGTATCCGCTCATTTTACTAAACCAGTAATAAAAGCCAGCAAATATTGCGAATACCGCTCCCATTGAGAGTACATAATGAAAGTGTGCAACTACATAATATGTATCGTGCAAGGCAGTGTCTACACCAGCGTTAGCTAAGACTACTCCAGTAACTCCTCCTAAAGTGAATAAGAATATAAAACCTATTGCCCATAACATTGGTGTTTTAAAACTTATAGATCCACCCCACATTGTTGCAATCCAAGAGAAAACTTTTATTCCTGTTGGTACTGCAATAATCATAGTTGCAGCTAAGAAATATGCTTTGGTATCTGTGTCTAAACCAACTGTATACATGTGGTGAGCCCATACAACGAATCCTACTACCCCAATTGCAACCATGGCATACGCCATTCCTAAATATCCAAATACTGGCTTCTTAGAAAAAGTTGAAACTATATGACTTATCATTCCAAAGCCTGGAAGAATTAAAATATAAACTTCTGGGTGGCCAAAAAACCAAAATAAGTGTTGGAATAGGACTGGATCTCCCCCTGTTTGAGCTTCAAAAAAAGCAGTACCAAAATTTCTATCTGTAAGAAGCATTGTAATTGCTCCTGCTAAAACTGGTAATGATAATAAAAGTAAAAATGCTGTCACTAAAATTGACCATGAAAACAATGGCATTTTATGTAAAGTCATACCCGGTGTTCTCATATTTAATATAGTGGTGATGAAATTAATTGCTCCTAAAATAGAAGAAGCTCCAGCTACGTGTAAGCTTAAAATTGCTAAATCCATTGCTGGACCTGGTTGACCTGTCTTAGAAGATAACGGAGGATAAATTGTCCAACCTCCACCTACACCCTGTGCACCTGGAGGACCATCCACAAAAATTGATGCGATTAATAAAATTAAAGCTACTGGCAATAACCAAAAAGAAATATTATTCATTCGTGGAAATGCCATATCTGGTGCTCCGATCATGATTGGGACAAACCAATTTCCAAATCCACCAATCATTGCTGGCATTACCATGAAGAAAATCATGATCAGTCCGTGTCCTGTAACTAATACATTATATAAATGATAATTTCCTCCAAGAATTCCATCACCTGGATGCGCTAATTCCATTCTCATTAGCACTGAAAAAGCTGTTCCAATAATTCCAGCGATAATCGCAAAAATTAAATACATTGTCCCGATGTCTTTATGGTTTGTAGAGTAAGCCCATCTCTTCCAGCCAGTTGGGTTATGATGATGTTCGTGTGATGCAGTTGTTGCGGACATTATTTTATCTCCTTAATCTTTTTTGCCACTTTAATATTATTTTTAATTTCTTCCTTAGCGAATTCTACTTTGGCTTTTTCTAGCCATTGATTGTATTCTTCTTCAGTTACCACATTTACTGTTATTGGCATAAAAGCATGTTTAATTCCACATAACTCTGAGCACTGCCCATAAAAAATTCCAGTTCTATCAGCCTTAAACCAAGTTTCGTTAATTCTTCCTGGAACTGCATCTCGCTTAACTCCAAATGACGGTAAAGCCCATGCGTGTAAAACATCATTAGCTGTAATCATAACTTTAACCACTTTATTTACTGGAACATAAACCTCATTATCTACAGCAAGCAACCTTGGTTGACCTTCTTTTAAATCTTTTTCTTCAATCATGTATGAGTCAAAAACTATATTTTCATCTGGATACTCGTATCCCCAATACCACTGATAACCTATAGCTTTGATAGTTACATCTGCTTTTGGAATTTCGTCTTGAGAATATAAAACCTTGAATGATGGAACAGCTAAAACAATTAAAATTAAACAAGGAACCAATGTCCAAATAACTTCGATCATTGTGTTATGGCTTGTTGTTGAAGCTTCAGGATTTCTTGAAGCTCTAAATCTTATACAAGCGTAAGCGATTAAAAAAAGAACAAAAACTGTTATTGCAGTAATAACAGGTAATAACATGTAGTCATGAAACCAGACTATATCATCCATTGTTTTAGAGGCTGATTTTTGAAAACCTAACTGCCAATCCACTGGCTCGTTAGCCGATAATGAAATCGGAGTTAACAAGAATAAAGAGTATGCAATTTTTTTAAGCATGAGTTTTTATACAGCTTTTAGACAATTTCACAATTTCAATTAATGCGACAATTAATGAAAGTTATTGATAAAATTCACTAATGAAATAGCGCTTATTACAGCAGTATCTGACCTTAGAATGTTTCTAGATATTGTAAATGGCACAACGTTAGGATTTCCGTGAATAAGTTCTATTTCTGAGGGCGAAAAATCTCCCTCTGGACCTATAAGTATAGATAAAGATTTAGCTTCACTTAAAACTTCTTTTTTTAAATTATCTTTAGAATTCACATCTGCAAATAATAATTTTGTAGATCCATCTAAATTATTTATAAAATCTTTAAGCTTTTTTACCTGGGAAATTTCTGGAGGAATTAATTGATTAGATTGTTCTGTAGCTTCAATAACAATTTTTTTTGCTCTTTCAAAATTTAATTCTTTAACCTCTGTTCTTTCAGATACAATCGGTGTTATTTTAGTAACACCAAGCTCTGTGGCTTTTTGTAAAATGGTATCCATTGGGCCTTTCTTTACTAAGCAAATTGCTAATTCGATATTAAAATTCTTGGTTGGTTCTTTTAATTTATTTAAAAATTTTACTTCGACCCGATCTCTATCTAGAAAAATTATTTCGCTAAGCCATTCTCCATCTTTATTAAAAAAATTAATGTTAGAACCCCTTTTCATTCTCATTACATTTGCAACATAATGAGTGTGCTCTTTAGATAATAGGCTTGTAGTATTTTCTATTATATTTTCTGGGTGAAATAATCTAATATTACTCATTAAGATCAATTTAAATTATGAAAAATATTAAAGCAATAATTTTTGATGCATATGGCACTCTTTTTGATGTCAATTCAGCTGCAGAAAAATGTAAAGATAAAATCGGTAGCAAGTGGGAAAGTTTTGCCAATTATTGGAGAACCACACAACTTGAATATACTTGGCTAAGAAGTTTAATGAATAGACACAAAGATTTTTGGCAAGTGACAGAAGACAGTTTAGATAAATCAATGAAAGCTTTTGATATAGATATTTCAATGAGAAATGAATTATTAAACCTTTACAAAGTACTTTCACCTTTTAAAGAGGTTCCTGAAGTTGTAAAAATTTTAAAAGAAAAGAATTATAAACTTGGTATTCTGTCAAACGGTACACCTGCCCTTCTCAATGAATTAATTGAAAGCAATAATTTAAAAAATATTTTTGATGATGTATTTTCAATTGAAGAAGTAGGAATTTATAAACCCAGCTCAAAAGTTTATGACATGCCAATTAAAAAATATAATATACAAAAAAATGAAGTTGTATTTCTAAGTTCAAACACCTGGGATGTATCAGGTGGTGGAAACTACGGTTACAATTCTATTTGGGTAAATAGAAATAATAATATTTTTGATAATCTTGATTATAAACCCAGCGACGAAATTAAAAATTTGAAACAACTTTTAGATATTGTATAAACAAGTTAAAAATTAGGAGAAATTAAATGATAAAAGGAAAAAGAGCTGGAGACACTCCGATTGGAATAAATGTCTTAGAAGGTAAATCTTATTACTGGTGCACTTGCGGATTAAGTGCGAAACAGCCTTTTTGTGATGGTTCACACAAAGATACAACTTTTAAACCTTTGCCATATAAGGCTGATCAATCTAAAAAAGTTTTTTTCTGTACATGCAAACTAACAAACGATCCTCCAATATGTGATGGATCACATAACGCTAAATAGTTTTATGAAAAATATTGAAGTTAAAAAAATTATAAAAGCTTTAAATGCATCAGATGGTGCTGGTGTAAAATTAAAAAGAAGTATTGGCACGCCTGAAGCAGATTACATTGATCCTTTCTTAATGCTCGACGAGTTTGGTTCAGAAAATAAAGACGATTATATTGCAGGTTTCCCTCCTCATCCTCATAGAGGAATAGAGACGGTTACTTATATGTTAAATGGAGAATTTGAACATCAAGACAGCACTGGTGCTAAAGGAATTATGGCATCTGGTGATGTACAATGGATGAAAACTGGTAGAGGAATTATACATTCAGAAATGCCTGCTATGAAAGAAGGCAAGTTATTAGGATTCCAATTATGGATCAATATGCCTGCAAAACATAAAAAAAATAAACCAGAATATCTTTATATTAAAGGAGATGAGCTTGGAACTCACAAAGACAAAGACAAGATTGTAAAAGTAATTGCTGGAAAATATGAAAATGCTGAGGGACCTGAAAAAAATCATAATGTGGAACCAATATATTTCCATGTAGTTTTAAATGAAGGTAAAGAATTTAGTTGCGAATCTCCAGATGGACACAACAGTTTTATATATTTACTTAAGGGTCAGCTAAAAATAGGTGAACAGGATCACGAAAAAACTTCTAACTCAAATTTAATTTTACTTGAGAGAGGTAATAAACTTACTGTCAAAGCAAACAAAAAATCTGAATTTTTATTTATTGCTGGCAAACCTATAGGTGAACCTATTGCGAGAGGTGGTCCTTTTGTGATGAATACAAAGGCAGAAATACTTGAAGCGATACAAGATTATAATAACGGAACATTTGCTAAATATTAAAAGTTCAAGTAGGTTTCCCAGATGCCAAAATCAATAATTATAAAAAAAAATGGTGGGCCTGAAGTTTTAGAGCTTCAAGATGTTAGAGTTGGTTCGCCTGGTCCAGATGAAATTAAAGTTACAAATCATGCGATTGGTTTAAATTATATTGACACCTATCATAGATCAGGTTTGTATCCCCTTAAATTACCTAGTGGAATTGGCTTAGAAGCAGCGGGTAAAGTAGAAGAGGTTGGAACTAATGTTAAAGAATTTAATATAGGCGACAATATAGCTTACGCTTCTGTACCATTAGGTGCATATTCTCAACAAAGAATTATTCCATCTAAAATAGCTGTAAAAGTTCCAGAAGGTATATCTCATAAACTAGCTGCAACCTTAATGACTAAAGGTTTAACTACTAATTATTTACTTTGTAAAACTTACAATCTTAAAGCTGGTGAAACTGTTTTATTTCATGCTGCTGCAGGCGGTGTTGGTCAAATATTTGCTCAATGGGCTAATAGTATTGGAGCAAAAGTTATAGGTACAGTTGGTACAGATGAAAAAATAAAAATTGCAGAAGAAAATGGATATATGCACGTCATTAATTACACGAAAGATGATTTTGCAAAAAAAGTTATGGAAATTACAAATAATGAGGGAGTTACAGCAGTTTTTGATGGGGTTGGAAAAAATACTTTTTATGGTTCATTAGCATGTCTAAAAACTAGAGGTATGATGGTAAGTTTTGGAAATGCTTCTGGCCCTCTTGATCCAGTCAATGTCCCAAAAGATATCCAACCAAAAGGTCTTTACTTAACCAGACCATCGATTGGTCAGTATTTTACGAATAGAAAAGAACTTCAAGCTGGAGCAGATGCTGTTTTTGAGAAGGTAAAATTTGGAAAAATAAAAATTAAAATTTCAAAAGAGTATAGTTTGATAGACGCAAAAAATGCTCATGAAGATTTAGAATCAAGAAAACTTACTGGCCCGGCTATTTTAATTCCTTAATGGAAAAAAAAATCATATCTCCTTGCATTAGTATTTGCAGAACCGATCCCATTACAGGCTATTGTTACGGTTGCGCAAGAACAAATGAAGAAAAAAAAATTTGGAAAGATGAGAATACTCACAATAACTGGAAAGAGGAAAATTTAAAAATGATTATCAATAGAATGCAAGGCTGGCAATTAGAAACATTTAAAGAATCTTATAATCATAAAAAAAATAAAGGTATTTCCTTATTTAAGAAAAATTTAATAGAGAGTAAGTAAAGTTATAAATCGTTTTTCATTGAGTCCATATCACTCAAATGATACTTTAAAGCCTGGTTAGAAAGTCTTATCTCCTGTAAAAATAAAAAAATTGAGATAATCATACAAATACAACATGCTGCAAAAATTAATCTAGCAAACTGTAAGCTTCCTAGATAAAGCATTAAAACGGTAGTCATATTAAATAAAAAACCAAATGCAGCAAAACCCATAGTAAACTTTAAAAGATTCGTTCTATTGTTAAGAACATGCAACTGATTTTCTAGTTGAGGAGGAGCTTTTTTATCAATGGTCAATTGATCGTGTAAACGCCTAATTAGCCCGCTCAATGTATGAAATCTATTACTATACATTGTCATCATTAAAGGTATAGCTGGGAACATTAATGCTGCTACTGTGTAATCTATATCCATATCGAATCAAATTGATTATGAAGTTACTGTTTGATATTTACAAGTAATATTTCATGTCACATATAAAGATATTTATAGAACTCACTCGTTTCAACAAACCAATAGGTTTCATGCTTTTATTTTGGCCTTGCTCATGGGGCTTGGCTTACGCGAATACTATAAATCCAAATATACATATATTCTCTTATTATTTGATATTATTTTTTTTTGGCTCAGTTTTAATGAGAAGTGCTGGATGCATTGTAAATGATATAGTTGATAAAGATTTTGATAGAAAAGTCAAAAGAACAAAAAAACGTCCAATAGCTTCAGGAAAAATAACGATAACTCAGTCTTTAATTTACGTACTTGCTCTTTGTTTAATCGCTTTTATTATTTTATTACAGTTTAACATGTTAACAATACTGCTAGGAATGAGCTCGATGTTTTTAGCATTTGCCTACCCTTTTATGAAAAGAATAACTTATTGGCCTCAATTATTTTTAGGGATCACTTTTAATTGGGGAATTATTATGGCCTGGACCGCGATGAATAATAGCTTATCTATAGAAATAATTATTCTATACTTGTCAGCCATATTTTGGACATTGGGTTATGACACCATTTATGGAGCTCAAGATATGTCAGATGATGAAATAATTGGTCTTAAATCTACTGCGATAAAGTTTAAAAAAAATATTAAATTATTTTTATCTACTTCGTATTTGATATCTATTGTTTTATTATTGTATCTATTTAATGGTTTTTTGGGTAAAAATATAACTACTGTTTTTTTAATGTTTTTTATTTTTACGCTTATTTATCAATTAGTAAAATTTAAAAAGAATAAAACAACCAACTATCTTAAATTGTTTAAGTTTAATAATTATTCTGGCTTTTTATTATTCTTTAGTATTTTTTCTATTCAATTTTAATATGAAATTTGATGAACTGAAAATTATATTACGAAGATTGTATAATGAACATGTTAAAAAACACTTAGGCAAAATTTTTACTGCTCTTGTATTATCTCTTATTGTTGCTGCTAGTACCTCTAGTATAGCTTGGTTGTTAGATCCGGCAGTTAAAAAAATATTTATAGAACAAGATAAAGTTCTTGCCTGGACAATTCCTCTATTAATTATTATTGCATTTTCAAGTAAAGGTATTTCTCTTTACTTTGCTAGAATAAATATAATTAGAGTTGGTGAAGAGGTGGCTGGGCAACTTCAAAAAAAGATTGCCGTAAATATTTTAAAATCAGATATAGAGACCTTGGATAATAGGCATTCTGGAAAATATATATCAAATGTTATGTTTGATACTCACCATGTCCGGACATTGGTAAGTACTGGAGTTTTAAATTTAATGAAAGATACTTTTACGCTAATCGCGTTAACCGCAGTTATGTTTTACCAAAATTGGAAGCTAACTTTGTTCGCTATTATAATGATGCCGCTAGCGGGTGGTTTAGCAAAATCTTTAGGTAAAAGAATTGGAAAAGCCACTTCTAAAGCAGGGTCATCGTCGGGAATTTTAGCATCGTTTTTAACAGAAATTTTTAAAGGGTCGAAAATGATCAGAATTTACCAAAAGGAAGATGAAGAAAATCAAAAAGCTAAAGAATTTATAGACGACCTTGTAGAAAAAAATATAAAAATAGGAAGCATCGTAATTAGAGCAACACCTATAATGGAATGCTTGACGGGATTTATGATTGCAGGATTTATAATTATATCTGGAAAATTAATTTCAACGGGTGAGCTAGGTGTAAATAATTTTTTTTCTTTTCTTGCAGCCATGATGCTTGCATATCAACCAATTAGATCTTTAGCTACGATAAATATGGCTGCTTACCAAGGCGCTTCTGCATTTAAAAGAATAAGTGAAATAATTGACAAAGAGATAAAAGTAAAAGAGCTGCCCAATACTCCAAAATTAATCTTAAAAAATTCAAATATAAGATTTAATAAGGTTGGATTTAAATATAGTTCTACTAATGAAAAAGCTGTTAAAGATTTAAGCTTTGACATCAAAGGACAAACGATGACAGCTTTTGTAGGGCATAGTGGGGCAGGAAAAAGTACAATTATAAATCTTCTTCCAAGATTTTACGATCCTCAAGAGGGTTATATAGAAATTGATAATCAGAAAATTAAAAACGTATCACTTAAATCTTTAAGGGAAAGTCTATCGCTAGTTAGTCAAGATGTAGTTTTGTTTGATGATACTATCAAAAATAATATTGCTTATGCAAAGCATAATGCTTCTGATCAAGAAATAATTAATGCATGCAAATTTGCTGCAGCAGAAGAATTTATTGAAAAACTTCCTAGTGGATATAACACTATGATTGGGGAAAATGGTATAAGGCTCTCTGGTGGTCAAAAACAAAGAATATCAATAGCAAGAGCAATTTTGAAACAATCTCCTATAATATTACTCGATGAGGCGACTTCCTCCCTTGATGCAGAGTCTGAGGAAATCGTACAAAATGCTGTAAACAATTTAGTTAAAAACAAAACAACATTAGTAATCGCTCATAGACTTTCAACAATTCATAATGCTGATAAAATATTTATACTCAAAGAAGGTAGAATAATTAACGAGGGTAACCACGACTTTCTAATTAATAAATGTGAAGAATATAAATCGTTATACAAAAAACAACTGAAATAAGATGATTCTAGCTTACAGGGTGGTATCTAATATTTTATACCCTTTTTTAATTTTTTTCATTTATTTAAGATTATTTTTAAACAAAGAACATCCTTTAAGATTCAAAGAAAAATTATTTGTTTCACATTTTAACATAAATAAAAAACCCAAAAAAAAATTAATTTGGTTTCATGCTGCTAGTGTTGGAGAGTATAAAAGTATAACTCCTATAATTGAGAGAATTAATTTAAACAATAAAAATTATGAATTTCTCATTACTACAACCACATTAAGTTCTGGAAATCTTGCTGAACAAGAACTAAAAAAATTTGATAACATACAGCATCGCTTTTTTCCTTTGGATGTCGCTTTTTTAATTAATAAGTTTTTATTTTTATGGAAACCTTATAAAATCTTTCTAGTAGATTCAGAAATTTGGCCAAATTTAATTACGAATGCAAAAAAACACAATATACAAATTGCTATTATTAATGCGAGGATAAGTAATAAAACTTTTGACAGATGGTATTTGTTTCCGAGTGTTGCTCACAAAATTTTTGGGCTATTTGATTTATGCTTATGTTCAAATAAAAAAACTAAGAAGAATCTTGAAAAATTAAAAGCTAAAAATATAAATTATGAGGGAAATATAAAATTAATTAATCAAATAAAAATCGAAGATATTAAAAACGAAAATAGTGATTTATTGTTAAAATCAAGGTTTTGGGTTGCTGCAAGTATTCATAGGGAAGAGGATTTATTTTGCTTAAAAACACATTTAGAGCTAAAAAAAAAATTTAATGATATTAAAACAATTTTAGCACCACGACATTTAGATAGAGTAGAAAAAATCAAATCTTTATTTGAAAGCTATGGAATTAAAACCCAGATTTTGAATTCAGATGAAAGAATTTTAAATAACTCAGAAGTAATAATAATTAATTCTTTTGGCGTTCTACAAAACTATTATAAATTTACAAAAAGTGTTTTTATTGGAAAATCCATTATTAAAAGATTGCAAGAAGACAGTGGTCAAAATCCTATAGATGCTGCAAAATTAAATTGTAAAATTTACCATGGACCGTATGTATCTAATTTTGAGGAAATATATGAAATTTTAAACTTAAATGGTATTTCAAAAGAGGTAAATAATTTTGATGAGTTGAGTGAAAATTTAAAAGTTGATCTTAAAGAGTTCAAAAAGGAGGAAAGGAGTAATCTTAACTCTATTAAAATTTTAGAACAAGATATAATAGAAAAAACAATGAGTCATATAAATAATTTTTTAAATGATTAAATTCATCAAACCAAAATTTTGGGATAAAAAACAAATTAGTTTTATTTCAATTATACTAATTCCTATTTCTTTATTAACATTAGTGATAATTTTTTTAAAAAAAAGATTATCTAAAATAACATCATTCAAAATTCCAATAATTTGTGTTGGTAACATCTATATTGGAGGAACTGGTAAAACGCCGGTCTCTATACTTATTGCTAAAGAGCTTAATAAATTAGGATTTCAACCTGTTTTATTAAGAAAATATTATAGAAGCCACAATGATGAGTTTGAACAAATTAAACATAGTTTTAAAAATTTAATTATAAATAAAGAGAGATCTAATGGCATAATAGAAGCAGAAAAGCAGGGATATGACACTGTAATACTTGATGATGGATTACAAGATTACCAAATAAAAAAGGATTTAAAAATTGTGTGTTTTCACAATAATCAATTAATTGGTAATGGACTTGTTATTCCCTCTGGTCCCTTGAGAGAAACATTAAGTGCTTTAAAGAACATTGATATAGTTTTAATAAATGGCAAAAAAAATATCGCATTTGAGAAAAAAATTTTAAGTTATAATAAAAATCTTGAAATATACTATTTTCATTATGATCCTATTAATATCAATGATTTTAGAGATCAAAGATTGCTGGCCTTAGCTGCTATTGGAAATCCTGAAAATTTCTTTAAACTGTTAGATGAAAATAACTTACAAGTTGACGAACATATTGCATATCCAGATCATTATGAATTTTCAAAAAAAGAAATTGAAAAAATTTGTTTTAGGGCGAAAACAAAAGGCTACAATATTATAACTACTGAAAAAGATTACTTTAAAATTAAAAAATATAACCTTAACGACATTAGATATCTTAAGATGTCTACTGAAATAATAGAAAAAAATAAATTAATTAGTAGAATAAATAAACTATATGGCAAAGATATTTAATTATTTAATACAATCAATTTTTATTTATTTTTTTTTTCTTGTTGGTTTTGTTTTTCAATTAAAGATTAGTAGGAAATTATTTGGTTATATATTTTTATTTATCGGGCCAATGATAAAATCAAAAAAAATCATTAAAAATAACTTTAAAATCTGTTCTTCAAAAATCTCTAATTTCGATGAAAATAAGATTGTTAAAAATATGTGGAAAAATTATGGTATGACGTTTATTGAGTATATTTTTTTGAGTTATTTTCGAAAAAGTAATTCTCACGTTATTGTCAAGGGTGAAGAAAACCTAAGCTTAATTTATAATCAAGGAAAACCTGTTATCTTTATATCGGGTCATTTTGCTAACTTTGAATTAATGTCAATGGAAATAACAAAAAGGAAAATTCCGCTTGCAACTATTTATAGGCCTCTTAATAATTTATTTTTGAATCCATTAATGGAATATTTGAGAAAAAAATACGTATGCAAAAATCAAATTAAAAAAGGGATTAATGGTGTTCGAGATGCAATTAAATATATTAAGAAAAAACACTCTATAGCTCTTATGATTGACCAAAGGGTCAGTGAAGGAGAGAGGATTAATTTTTTTAATGTTCCCGCGCTCACTACAACATTGCCAGCTCAAATTTCAACTAAATATGATATCGACATAATACCAGTCTATATTGAAAGGCAAGAGGATAACAATTTTCAAATTGAATTTATGAGAAGAATTAACCCTAAAAATTTTACTAGTAAAATTCAACTAACAGAGGAATTGAATATCGTTCTTGAAGAAATGATAAAGCGAAATCCCAATCAATGGATTTGGACACATAATAGGTGGAAATAAATTTATTTTTTTTGACTTCTAAACCTTTTATCTACTTCAATAGGTGAGAAATAAGCCTCTTGTAATTCTACATTCCAATAATTTAAATTTTGTAATTTTATTTCTTTTCCAGATACTGCGCATAAAACATGATCACCTTCTTCAACAATTTCAAAATAGTTGTGTTTAAAAACAAGTTTAGCTTTTTTTTTACTCATCTATAAATTATACAATATATTTTATCATGAATATTGCATTAATTGGAAGTGGTGGTAGGGAGCATGCATTATGTAAGAAAATCTATGAGTCTAAGTTAGTAGAGAAAATTATTTGTATTCCCGGAAACGCTGGTACTTCAAAAATAGCAACAAATATTGATGTAGATATATTAAATTTTAAAAAAATTCTAAAACACATAAAAATTCATAAGGTAAACCTGGTTATAGTTGGCCCCGAAGAACCTTTGGTGAAGGGTATAGTAGATTTTTTAAGAAAAAACAAAATTAAGGTTTTTGGTCCCAATAAGTATGCTTCAAGACTTGAGGGATCAAAAGCTTTTATGAAAATGATTTGTGCTAAAAATAAAATTCCGACAGCTATGTTTAAAATTTGCCATAAAAAGGAGCAAGTTAACAAATTTTTAAATTATTGTAATCTTCCCATAGTAGTAAAAGCTGATGGTTTAGCTGCTGGAAAAGGTGTTACTATTTGTAAAACCAAAAAAGACGTAATAAAAATTTCCTCTGAAATATTTAAAGGAAAGTTCAAATCCTCAAAAACAGTTGTTCTTGAAGAATTTTTAGATGGAGAGGAAGCAAGTTATTTTGTAATTGTAGATAAAAATAACTTTAAATTTTTTGGAACTGCTCAAGACCATAAACGTGTTTTTGAAGATGACAAAGGACCTAATACTGGAGGAATGGGTGCATATTCTCCAGCTCCATTAATAATAAAATCCTTAGAACAAAAAATTATTTCAAAAATAGTCAAACCAACATTAAAAGCTCTGAAAAGAAGAAATAATCCTTATACTGGTTTTCTGTATGTTGGTTTAATGATAAAAAAAAACGAACCATATCTTATTGAATACAATATAAGAATGGGTGACCCTGAGTGCCAAGTAATAATACCTAGACTTAAAACAGATATTGTAAAAATTTTTCAAAACGCCGTTGCTAACAAACTTATAAATACTAACATTCAATGGAAAAAAGAAAAATGTATGACAATTGTATTATGCACAAAGGGCTACCCTGGCAAATATAAAAAAAATCTTAAAATTAAAAATTTACAAAAAATTAATTTATCAAAAAATGATTTTATTTACCATGCAGGTACAAAATATCTAAATAATGTCTTGTTGAATAATGGTGGCAGAGTTTTAAATATTACTTCAATTGGAAACAATTTTAAAAATATTAGAAGTAAAATTTTATTTTATATCAAAAAAATAAATTGGAAGTACGGTTTTTATAGACAAGACATTGGGTGGAAAGTAATTAAAAAATGAGAGTTATTAGTGGCGCCTTAAAAGGGAAATCAATAAATTTTCTAAAAAATTTAAAGACGCGCCCTCTTAAAGACTCAGTAAAAGAGAATATATTTAATATTTTAGATCATTCAAACCTCATAAAAATTAAAATTGAAAATTCTAACGTGCTTGATTTATATTCAGGAGTAGGATCATTTGGTATAGAATGTATTTCAAGAGGAGCTCATAGAGTAACATTTGTTGAAAAAGATAGATATGCATCGAATGTATTAGGTAAAAATTTAGACAATCTATCAATTATAAAAAAATCTGAGATTTATAATTGTGAAATAGAAAATTTTTTATCACATAGATTTAAACAACAATTTGATATTGTTTTTTTAGATCCGCCTTTTGCTGACTTTAAATTTATTAATAGCCTGAAAACTATGAAAAATAAAAATATTTTAAGCAAAAAACATATTGTAATCATTCATAGAGAGAGAAAAACTGAGGATAATTTAAAAGGTCTAATGGATATAATCCTAATGAAGCAATATGGTCGCTCAAAAATTATTTATGGGGTACTTAACTAAGCAAATTTTTTGTATAAGTTTTTACTTGTTCTACAGCAGGTTGATCAAAAGGATTAATTTTCAATAATTTCCCAGTGATGACAATCTCTAAGATGAAATAGGAAAACAATTTTCCAAGTGTTTCCTCGTTAATTTTCTTAATTTTAAACTCTCTAAAAGGTATGTTATTTTTTTTAAAGGATTTTATAAGAGCGTTTTTTTGAGCATTTTTTATTGAATTCAAATCTCTTCCATTTAAAAAATTATTTAATTTTAATTTTTTATCAATATTAATAATTTTCTTTGACTTATTTTCGTGACTGAAAACGTAAAATATTTTGTCTTTTGGGCCATCGAGATAGAGTTGCATCAGGCTGTGGTGATCCTTAGGAACGTTAGATATAACAGGTAGGAAGCCTTTATTTTTTTTTCCTAAGCTCTCTGCAATTAGTTGCTGGCACCAAAATAAAAATTTCTCTAATTCAGGAGAATAATTTAAAAAAATTAAATTATTAAATTTTTTTGAATTCATTAAATCTGCAAGTTTTATAGCGCTATCTTTGAGAAAAGTTTGTAATTTGCCTTTCAAACTTTCTCTGATTTTTGATCTTATTTTTAAAATATTAATTCCCATTAAATATGCAGGTATAATTCCAGGTTCAGAGAGAACAGAATACCTGCCTCCTATAAATTCTTTATGTTCTATGTAAAAATAATTTAGTTTCTTTGATAACAAATATAAAAAATTATTTTTTTTTTCAGTAATTATAATTATATTTTTTTTATTCTTAATTGGATTAAGTAAAAATAAATTTGTAATTGTTTCGATTGTATTACCTGATTTTGAGACAACAATAAAAAGAGCTTTTTGATTTTTGTATTTTTTTTTAAAATTTAATATTTTTTCCTCATTTAAGTCATTGAAAAAATATAAATTTTTTCTTATCTTTTTTTTCAAAAAACATTCAATTGCTTCTGCGCCTAATATCGATCCCCCCATACCAATTATTGCTATAGTTTTAAACTTGGAGAACTGTTTAAGATTTTTAAACTTAAAATTAAATTGATAATCTTTATTTAGTACGCTTAAGGTTTTATTTTTTGATAAAATATCCTTTTCTATTTGCAATTGTGCAGATTTAAATCCTTTTGTGTATTTTGAATTGAGGTTCTTACTTAAATATTTTTTCGAGATTAGGTTTTTAAAATTCAAATTATTCTTTCCCACTCATTTTAATTTTATCAATTATTGATTTTTCAGTAGAAGAGTTCTTTTTTAAAGATTGATTTTTTGTATTTATTTTAAGTATTGATTTAACGTCTTTTTCTTTTGATTTATTTTCTTTTAAAGAGTCTGGCTCTGGTAATTGTTCATAATTTGGCGGTAATATAAGAGGATCTTTTTTCTTCACTAAAAATTCATCAGTTGTGCTTATTTTTTCATTTCTAATTACTTTACCGGCATCTTTTAGTGAGGAGCAAGAGTGTAAGATTAAAAATATAAAAATCGATATTATTGTTTTCATAACTAATTTTTTACAAAGAAACTTTTTACAATAAAAAATATTATTCCTACAGTAATAAATATATCTGCTACATTGAAGGTAAACCAGTGAAAGTTGTTGTAATGCATATCTATAAAATCTGGTACAGCTTTATAAGCTAGTCTATCGTAAAAATTACCTACAGCTCCTCCTATGATTGTAGCATAGATAACTTTATCTAATGTTTTAGATGTTACAAAAATATAAAGCAGAATTATGATGACAAAGGAAATTATTGCAGTAATAAAATTGTATATAATATTTGAGTTTGTGCTAAAAAAACCGAATCCAACTCCGATATTCCAAACAAGATCAAGATTTATAAAATCATTAATAAAATAAGAGCTTTCACTAAATTCACTAATAATTTTTAATTTGGAAACTCTGTCAAAAATGAAAATAATTGCAATAAAAACAAATAGATAAATATTTTCTCTTTTTAAAATATTATATGAGAAATTCTTTATTTTATTTAGAAAGTTCATCTTATCTTAACTTAGAACATCTGTCGCAATCATGTTCTAAAATTTTCCAACA
The DNA here is from genome assembly GCA_902625125.1 of uncultured Pelagibacteraceae bacterium. Lineage (GTDB taxonomy): Bacteria > Pseudomonadota > Alphaproteobacteria > Pelagibacterales > Pelagibacteraceae > Pelagilacustribacter. The sequence continues at coordinate 63,976 of CACOAB010000001.1, read as the reverse complement.
TCTTGGGCATTTATTTCCTTTAGCTTTGATTACCTCAATTGTAGTTTCAGCATTTTCTGATAAAATTTTTTCTGCTCTAGACGTAATTAAGTACTCTGCTAAATTTATATTATCTAGCAATTCATAATTTTTTTTATTTACAAATAATTTAACATCTGCCTCTAAACTTGATCCGATTTCTTTAGAAGATCTTTTTGTCTCTATTGCTATATTGGCTTCTTGCTTTATTTTAAACAATTTATCCCATTTATCATTTAGCTCCTTGTTCTCCCATTTGTTAGGGATTTTTACAAATAGATATTCATGAATATTTTTTTCCTCTTTGTTGATTAGGCTATTTATTTCGTCAGTAGTAAAAACTAATATGGGTGCAAACCATTTAAGCAAACTTTCAAGTATAATATTTAATACTTTTACGCAGTCACCTCTTTTTTTTGATTTTAATTCATCGCAATAAAGTGTGTCTTTGCGTATATCAAAATAGAAAGATGAAAGGTCTAATGTGCAGAAATTAAGTAATTCTTTATAAAGTTTATGAAAATTGTAGCTTTTCAAATTATTTTCTACTGATTTACTAATGTGATGAATTTTATGCAAAATATATTGTTCTAATTCGTCAAATTCTTCTAAATTTAATTTTTCTAAATTCTGTGGTTCGAATTTATCTTTTAAATTTCCAAGCATAAATCTAAAAGTATTTCTTATTTTTCTATAAGACTCAGCATGTTGACTTAAAATGTTCTTATCAATTCTTAAATCTTCAGCGTAATCAGATGAAGCAACCCAAATTCTTAAAATATCTGCTCCATAATTTTTTAAAATTTCCTCTGGAGATATTACATTTCCCATTGACTTTGACATTTTCATCCCTTTCCCATCTACGACAAACCCATGAGAAAGAATACTTTTAAATGGTGCTTTCCCTCTTGTTCCGCAAGACTCTAATAATGAAGAATGAAACCAACCTCTGTGTTGATCAGATCCCTCCAAATACATGTCGGCCGGCCATTTCAGGTCCTTTCTTTTTTCTAAAACAAAACTATGCGTTGATCCGCTATCAAACCAGACTTCAACAATGTCATTAAGTTTTTCATAATCCTTTGAATTATATTCAGCTCCTAAAAAGATTTTTGGATCATCTGTGAACCAACAGTCTGAACCTTGTTTTTCATAAATATCAGCTATTCTAGCTAATACCTTTTTATCTCTTAGAGGCTCTTTGTTTTTTTTATTTATAAATATTGGCAAAGGAACGCCCCAAACTCTTTGCCTCGAAACACACCAGTCAGGTCTACCTTCAACCATAGATAATAGTCTATCTTTTCCTTTACTGGGATAAAAAATAGTATCTTTAATTGCTTTAATTGCTTTGTCTCTTAAATTATTTTTTTTCATTGATATGAACCATTGAGGGGTAGCTCTATAAATTAAAGGTGCTTTTGATCTCCACGAATGAGGGTAACTATGATTAAGTTTATCATTCTTTAGTAATTTATTTTGCTCCTTCAATTTTTCTATAACAATAGGGTCTGCCTTAAAAATGTGAGTATTAGTAAAAAAGGGTATCTCTTTTGTATAAAGACCTGCATTATCCACAGTATACAATGATGGTATATTATTTTTTAAACATAAATTAAAATCATCAGGGCCATGACTTGGAGCGCAATGTACTATTCCAGTTCCTTGTTCTAAATTAACGAATTGGGCTTCAAGCATAGGAACATCATAGTCAAAGTTCATTTTTAAAAATGGGTGGCTGCAAATAGTTCCTTTGAATTCGATGCCTTTAAAAGTTTTTAATTCTTTATAATTTTTTATGCCACACTCTTCGGTAATTGAATTTATTAAATTTTTTGCAACTACAATTTTTTTATCTTTGAAATACTCAAGATCTTCAATTTCTAAAACTGAATATTCAATATTGCTATTGAATGCTAAAGCTTTATTTGCTGGTATGGTCCATGGCGTTGTCGTCCAGATGATAACGCTTGAATCTTTCAAAAATTCTTTGTTTGTCTCTTTTATTTTAAAAGCAGCATAGATTGTATTAGAAGTATGTTCCATATATTCAACTTCTGCATCAGCTAGTGCTGTTTTTTCTACTGTTGACCATAGAACTGGCTTGAATCCTTGATATAAACTTCCGTCCATAAGAAATTTACCTAATTCTCTAACTATTTGTGCTTCCGCTTCAAAGCTCATTGTAGAGTAGTAGTTTTCAAAGTCTCCAATAACACCCAGTCGTTTAAATTCTTTTATATGTACATCAATCCAACTTTTTGCAAACTCTCTACATTCTTGTCTGAAATTTTTTATAGGAATCTCATCTTTATTTTTTTTCTTTTTCTTATACTGTTCTTCAATTTTCCATTCTATAGGTAATCCATGACAATCCCATCCAGGTACATAAACTGAATCCTTGCCATTCATTTGATGGAAACGAGTGATAATATCTTTTAAAATTTTATTTAAAGCCGTTCCCATATGTATGTGTCCATTTGCATAAGGTGGTCCATCATGAAGAATAAATTTTTCTTTGCCTTTGGAACTCTTTCTGAGTTTTTTAAATATGTTGTTTTTTTCCCATCTTTTCAAAATTTCAGGCTCTTTAATAGGTAAGCTTGCTTTCATAGAAAAAGCAGTTTTAGGAAGTTGCAATGTATCTTTGGACATCTTTTTATATTTTCGCTTTTTTTATATCAATTTTTATTTGTTTTTTTAAATGTTCAATATTTTTAAATTTTTTTTCTTTCCTTATAAACTTTTTAAAATTTACATTAATTACTTTATTATATAAATTTTTATTAATTCCAAAGATATTTGTTTCTAGTAATATTCTTTCACCATTAAATGTTGGCCTGTTGCCTATATTTGCTATACCATTCCTGTTAAAATTGTCTGTGTTTACATTTACTGAATACACACCTAATTTCGGAATCACGTAACTTCCAAGAATCAAATTACAAGTAGGAAAACCTATTTCACGACCTCTTTTTACACCTTTAATAACTTTTCCTTCAATTGACCAATGGCGATTTAATAATTTATTTACTTCTTCAATCTTACCCTTTCTTAATTTTTTTCTTATTAATGTCGATGATATGGTTATACCTTTCTTTTTATAAGGGCTGGTTATAATGCTTAAATAATTAAATCGTTTTTCAAATTTTTTTAAAGTTCGTATATTGCCCTTACGTTTATAACCGAATTTAAAATTTCTGCTAACATATAAAAATCTACATCTTGTTTTTTCAAAAATGATTTTTTTAATAAACTCTTTAGCGGTTAAAGATGAGAATCTTTTGTCAAATTTAATTACAATTAAGAAATCTAATTTTAATTTTTTAAATTGTATTTTTTTTTGTCGTAATGAATTTATTCTGTGATTATTCCTATTTTTACTAAAAAACATTACAGGCACTGGTTCAAAAGTCAGAACGCCAAAAGGCAATTTATTTTTTTTTGCTTTTTGTTTTGCCTCTTTTATAACTTTCTGGTGACCTAAGTGTAATCCGTCAAAATTACCGATCGCAATTACGCCTTTATGATGTTTTTTACTAATATTCGCATTATTATAAATTTTCATCACCATTTAAGTTCTTTTTGAAAGAAATTTGCTTTGACTTTATATTTTTTTAAAAGGGCGCCGAGTTCTGTAGTATCATTATATTCATCTCGGTGAACACCGTCTGAAATAAAAATACTATCGATGTTTAGATTGTTAGCTCCTTTAATATCTGTTCTCAAGTTATCTCCAATAGCTAAAACTTTTTCTCCAGATTTAAAACACATTTTGTAAACTTCTTCATATGGTTTTCCAAAATATACTACTTCTCCCCCGAGTTTCTCAAATACTTTTGCCACTGAGCCAGCACACAACTCTTCAACATCTCCTCTGTGAACAGTTAAATCTGGATTGGTACAGACTAATTTTTTTGAAACATGCTTCTCTAAAAACTTTTTGTAATATTCTAGATCATTATCATGTTCATCAAACAAACCGGTACATAAGATAAAATCACATTTTTGAATTTCAGTTCGGTTACCTTTGACTTTTTCAAAAACTGCAGTATCTCTAGGTGGTCCCAAATGAAAAAAAGATTTCCCAAATTGATTTTTATTTATTGCGTGCATTGCCGCTTCGCCAGAAGTCACTACATTTGTAAGGTATTTTATATTCATATTCATTTTTATTAAAAAATTAATAACTTTTGAGCTGGGCCTAGGGGCGTTAGATAAAAATACAATTTTTTTTGAATTCTTTTTTAATTGCTCTATGACATTAATTGCCTCTGCGTTTAGCTTCATGCCATTGTGTATTACTCCCCACAAATCAATAACAAAGGTCTCATAGTTTTTATATATATCTGATATATGATTAAGTTCTTTCAATTTACTAATTCTTTATTTGATTTGATCATAAAATACAGTATTTAAAGGTTTTTTTAATGATATTTGCCCCTTGAAATCTTATTAAAACATACCATATCAACACTAAATAAAAATTTATAGGAGAAAATATATATGAAATTTAGACCTTTGCACGATCGTGTGCTTATCAAAGTGCTTGACAGTGAGGAAAAGACTGCAGGAGGAATTATAATCCCAGATACAGCTAAAGAAAAACCCCAAGAAGGCGAAGTTGTAGCGGTCGGCCCTGGAGCTAAAAATGAAGAAGGAAAAGTAGCTCCGATGGATGTTAAAGTCGGAGATGTAGTGCTTTTTGGAAAATGGTCTGGAACTGAAGTTAAAATTGATGGTAAAGAGTATAGCATTATGAAAGAAGCAGACATAATGGGAATTTCAAAAAGCAAAAAATAAAATTTAGAGGAGATAAATAATGGCAAAAATAATTAAATTTGACACAGAAGCAAGATCAAAGATGCTAACAGGTGTTAATACTTTAGCAAACGCAGTTAAGGTTACGTTAGGTCCGAAGGGACGTAATGTTGTAATGGATAAATCTTATGGCGCACCTAGAACAACTAAAGATGGCGTTTCTGTTGCAAAAGAAATTGAGCTTGAAGATAAATTTGAAAACATGGGCGCACAAATGGTAAAAGAAGTTGCTAGCAAAACTAATGATAATGCTGGAGATGGAACAACTACTGCAACAATACTTACTCAAGCAATAGTAAATGAAGGATTAAAGTATGTTACTGCTGGTATGAATCCAATGGATATCAAGCGAGGTATTGACAAGGCTGTTGAACAGGTAATTGAAAAATTAAAAACATCTTCAAAAAAAGTAAAAGCCAACGAAGAAGTTGCACAGGTTGGGACTATTTCAGCAAATGGTGAAAAATCAATTGGTGATATGATTTCTAAAGCGATGCAAAAAGTTGGTAATGAAGGTGTTATCACAGTTGAAGAGGCTAAGGGAGTTGAAACAGAATTAGACGTTGTTGAGGGTATGCAATTTGATAGAGGATACCTTTCTCCCTATTTTGTCACAAATACTGAAAAAATGACAACTGAGCTTGAAAACCCTTTAGTTCTTCTAGTGGAGAAAAAATTAACTAACCTACAACCGATGGTACCTTTGTTAGAGTCAGTAGTACAAGCAAACCGACCGCTGATGATTATTTCTGAAGATGTTGAGGGTGAAGCCCTAGCTACTTTAGTTGTAAATAAATTAAGAGGTGGCCTCAAAGTTGTGGCAGTTAAAGCACCAGGTTTTGGCGACAGAAGAAAAGCAATGTTAGAGGATATTGCAATTCTTACAGGTGGACAAGTAATCTCAGAAGATCTAGGTATTAAATTAGAGAATGTAAAAATTGGCGATCTTGGTTCTTGTAAAAAAGTAAAAATAGATAAAGAGAATAGTACGATTGTAGCTGGTGAAGGAAAGAAGTCTGACATCGAAGCAAGATGTAATCAAATTAGATCTGAAATTAACGAAACAACATCTGACTACGATAAAGAAAAACTTCAAGAAAGATTAGCTAAACTTGCAGGTGGTGTTGCTGTGATTAAAGTTGGTGGTGCTACTGAAGTAGAAGTTAAAGAGAGAAAAGACAGAGTTGAAGACGCTCTTAATGCAACTAGAGCTGCTGTTGAAGAAGGAGTTGTGATCGGTGGCGGTTGTGCTCTTCTTTATGCTGCGCAAGATTTAGATGGCGTCAAAGTAAAAGGTGACGATCAAAAAGCTGGTGTAGAAATTGTTAAAAAAGCTCTTCAAGCTCCAATTAGACAAATTACAGCAAACGCCGGTGTCGACGGTTCTGTTGTCGTAGGTAAACTTTTAGAAGGTAAAAAATCTTCTCAAGGTTATGATGCTCAAAATGAAGAGTACGTAGATATGTTTGCAAAAGGAATTATAGATCCTACTAAGGTTGTAAGATCAGCATTACAAGATGCAGCTTCAATCGCAGGATTATTGATTACAACTGAAGCAATGATTGCCGACAAACCCGAGGAAAAAGACTCAGGTCCTGCAATGCCTCCTATGGGTGGCGGCATGGGAGGAATGGGTGGCATGGGTGGCATGGGCATGTGATAATAACTCCATAACAAATTTAAAAAACCCTAGATGTTTAAATACATCTGGGGTTTTTTTTTAACTTTTTCACCTGTAAATCTAATTCATCACTTTTAAATATCTTTGATTGCATAAAATTAAGGTAATAAAAGTAAAATATTCGTTTTAAATTCCAAAATTTTATCTTTCTTGAAATATTTCTTTTATTAGGGAATATAATATTTAAATTTTTTTTAACTTTAATGAATTTTAGAAAATCATCAAAAATTTTGTATTCTTCATTTTTTTCAAATTTATAAAAGATAAAATTTTTTTTAAAAATATTTTTCCAATTTTTAACAATTTTTTTATTATTTAAATAATAATTTTGACTCATAAAATAATGTTTATTTTTTTTATTAAAATAATAATGATATTTTGCTACTTTTTTTTTAAATTCAAAAATAGTATCGATCAAAATACTTTTTCGTTGAGTCAATTGTTGTATATATAATGAGTATAAATAAGAATTATCAGCTCGATAATAAAATATTATTTTCGGCTTATAACCTAGCTTTAAAATTGTAGATTTAATATATTGTATCTTTTTAAGATCATATGAGAAACAAGAAAAAAATTCTGAACTAACTAGAACATGGAATTTTTTATCAATTTTGGAAAAATATCTTTTTATCTTATCAGATCTTTTTTCATTAAATAGTTTATATAATTTTTGATTATGAATTGTATTTTTGAAATAATTCTTTTCATAAATAGTTTCGATATTATTTTTTTTTAAAAATTTTCTATTTAAATAAAAAAAGCTTTGTAAAGATGTGCTGCCAGTCTTAAAATTACCAATATGAAGATAAAAGGTTTTCATGTTTATAAGTTAAATTTTACAAATTCTTTAAAAATTTCATGACTTTTACTTTTTGATTTCTTGCGTAAAAAAGACAGGCAGTTGATTTTAATACCAACCCATCTTTTAAAACTCTTAAATTATTATCAGCTAAGGTTTTGCCTGTTGATGTGATATCAGTAATAATTTCAGATGATCCTATAAATGGATAAGTCTCTGTCGCTCCTAGGCTAGAAATTAGTTTATATTGAGTTACCCCTTTTGAAATTAGAAAATCATTGGTTAAGTTAGGATATTTAGTGGCTACTCTTAACCTGCTATTTCTTTTAGATTTTAAATCAAAAGAAACTTCTTCCAGGTCCGCAACTGTTTGTACATCTATCCAATCATTAGGCACTGCTACGACTAAATTAGCATTACCAAAATCTAGTTTACGATTAATATTTACTTTATTACGCAAATTTTCATTAGACTCATTAAGAAGGTCTAAACCAGAAATACCCACATCTAAAGTGCCGTCTCCTAATCTTTGAATAATTTCTTTAGCGTGCAGAAAAATAATCTTAATATTTGATTTGTTTTCAATAGTACCAAAATAATTTCTTTCTTTTTCACTTTGTAAAATTTTTAATCCGATCTTATTAAAAAAATTTATTGCATTATCTTTTAATCGACCTTTGCTAGGTAAACCTATAGTTATTAAATCTTTCATATATTCTTTAAATTTATAGCCGCTCCAACAGCTGGTATCTTGTTTTTAGCTCCTAAACTTTTAAGTAAGTCATCATAGCGACCGCCTCTGGCAATCTCTTTCTTTCCAGAAAATACTTCAAATACAATTCCGGTATAATATTCTATGTCTCTTCCAAAATTTGCAATAAAATTTATATCCTGATTAAGTTTTTTTAGATTCATAATAGATTTAAAATCTTTAAAGATATTTCTATTAAGATCATTTTTTTTAGCAAAATCTAACAACTTTTCGTCAAGCTTTGAAAGCTTGCAATTAATTTTTAAAAAAGATTTAATAATCTTAACAATTTTCTTTCCATCGCTAAAAGATCTTGGGTCTTTTATCTTTTTCTCAAATCTTTTTAAAATTTCTGATACCGATCGTCCTGCAATTATTTTGCCTTTATCTAATTTTTGCATTTCGTAAAATCTTTTTTTATCATCATCGAAAGTGACTGCATCAATATCTGTATTTTTTTCTAATCTTTTTAAAAGTTCCTCAAAATAACTTGGTCTCCAAAAATGTCTTATAAGTCTTAACCTCCATCTTTCAGGCATATCTAAAGCATTAACCAAACTTTTAAACAAACCAATATCTCCAACTTTAATTTGAATTTTCTCACTTTTGATTTTTTTTAACGAATTTAAGATTGTGCTGATTACTTTAAAATCGTCTTGTATTTGATTTTTTGAACCCAAAATTTCAATACCTAGTTGATTATTTATGAAATTAGATCCTTTTTTGTTTGATCTTCTATAGGCTTGGCCAGAGTAATAAATCTTTGATGATGCTTTTTTTTGCAAAAAGCTAATGCAAGAGGCTACTGTTAAGTCCGGTCTTAAACACATAGTTTTTCCATCTTCGTTTTTAAAAGTAAATATCGAACTTCTGAATTTTTCTCCAGATCTTTCAATAATATAATCTGAATCTAAAAGAACATCTGGTTCTAACAAAACAAAACCGTTGCCCTTAAAAGTTTTAATTATAACATCAGATAATTTTTTTGATTTCATTTACTAATTCTTTAATTTCAATTGATTGCTCTTTACCTGAACCTAAATCTCTTAAAGTAGGTTTGCCGGATTTAATTTCATCCTCTCCATATAATATAACGGCTGGAGATTTTATTTTATTAGCATACTCCATTTGCTTTTTTAATTTACTTTCCCCAGGAAAAATTTCTACACTAACACCCGCTCTTCGCAATATAGTTTGAATATTTATATAATCTCCCATTGAATTTTTATCAAAAACACAAATCACAATAGTTTTAGATTGTTTTACATTGAACTTCTTTTTCTGCATCAAGGCGTAAACTAATCGATCCAATCCTATTGATATGCCTGTGGCAGGAGCATCATAGTTACCAAAATTATTAACTAAATTATCATATCTTCCTCCGCCGCCTATGGATCCAAATTGAATTACCTGTCCTTTATTATTTGTTACATCAAATTTTAAATTCACCTCAAAAATTGCACCAGTATAATATTCTAGCCCCCTAATAATTGATGGATCAAATTCGTAATTAACGAAGTTGTAATCTTTAAAAATTTTTAATATCTCATTTAGATCTTTTGTTTCAGGCGACTTTTTCTTGAGCGTTTCTTCAATTGTTTTAATGTCCTGGGATTTTAAATTTGCGCCCTTTGTGAAATCTCCAGATTTATCTTTTCTACCAGCACCTAATAATTCTTTTACTCCATTCCATCCTAATCTATCAATTTTGTCCAAAGCTCTTAAAGTGGTGAGCTTTTGTTGATTGTCAACGATATTTATCTTTTTAAATAATTCTTCTGTTATTTTTCTTGATGAAATCTTGATTATATAATCTGATTTAGCCAAACCACACTTTTCAAGAATTTCTGAAATCATTACACATAATTCAGCATCTGCCTGCAAACTTTTAGTGCCTACAAAGTCAGCATCGAATTGTAAAAATTCTCTAAATCTTCCTGGTCCAGGTTTTTCATTTCTCCAAACTGTTCCAAGTTGATATCTTTTAAATGGTTTTGGAATTTCTAAATAATTTTTTGCAACATATCTTGCAAGCGGAGCCGTAAGATCGTATCTCAAAGATAACCATTTATTTTCATCCTTGAATGAAAATACACCTTCATCAGGTCTGTCTTTATCAGGTAAAAATTTTCCAATACTATCTGAATACTCAAAACTTGGGGTTTCGAGATATTTAAAACCGTATTTGATCATAACTTCTTTGATGTTAGAAATTATAAAATCTCGTACAAGTAATTCTTTTTCTTGTCTGTCCACAAACCCTAACGGAAGTTCTTTAGAAGGTTTGTTTTTTTTTTCTTTTGTCATTTTTTGGTACAGCAGGGTGGATTCGAACCACCGACCCCTAGTTCCACAAACTAGTGCTCTAACCAACTGAGCTACTGCTGCATCCTAGTTATATTTATCTTAATTTTTGTTAAATTTATATGTTTTTGATTATAAGCTAAGCAATAGCCCAGCGTGCATTCTGTGAGAATGTGTTCTAAGTGTATATAATTTGTTTTTTATAATCATTAATGTTTATTTAAGAAATAAATGTGTCTTTTTCAAGAAGGAATTAGCGGGACAATAAAAAAGCCAAGCTTATCTTAATGCCCCGTTAACCAGTGATTTTTGGAAATTTAGATTAAGATGTTTTCTGCAGTTTTACTGCTGAAGGACCTTTTTCCGTGCTCTCCACTTCAAACGTTAACTCATCACCTTCGTTTAAATATTTTAAACCTGCTTCTCTTACAGCTGAAGAATGTACGAACACGTCTTTTTCTTTGTCTTCTCTTTCAATGAAACCATATCCTTTAGTACCATTGAACCACTTTACTTTACCTTTTAGTGTACTCATATTATTTATTTTTCCTTATTATTATTAACTTATACTAATCATAGATTAGTTATGCTCTTAAACAGATTTGATCAATAAAAGTCAATGGGAAAAATTATTATTTAAGGTAATTGTTTTTTTGCAACAATGGTTAATATATAAGGGCAATTAGGCTTGTTGCAGCTAATACGGCTATACCAGCATAAATTAGTTTATTTTTAACAATATGATTTACTAGTTTTTGTATATTTGCCTCTTTATAACTTAATCCTCCCCCTTCAAAATTGTTAGATTTGCTAAATCCTTGTCCCCTACCTATTTGAAGAAATTTTGTTTTTCTATGGTCGTAAATTTCATCTTTGCTTAAATTTTCAAAACTTTTTAAATTTTTAATTATTGAATGTTTAATATCTTCAGCTATGCTTTCAGGTTCTCTATGTGCTCCTCCTAAAGGTTCAGAAATTATCTCATCTATTACCCCAAGTTTAAGTAAATCTTTCGCTGTTAATTTCATAGCTTCAGCGGCTTGTAAAGATTTACTTGGATCACGCCAAAGTATTGAAGCGCATCCCTCTGGAGAGATTACAGAATAAATAGAGTTTTCTAACATGATAACTTTATTTGAAGATGCTAAAGCAATAGCTCCTCCAGATCCTCCCTCGCCAATAATAATTGATAAATTTGGTACAGTTAATGACATGCAGCATTCAATTGAATGTGCAATTGCAGAAGCTTGTCCTCTTTGTTCAGCTCCTAATCCTGGATACGCCCCGGGTGTATCAATGAAGCTAACAACAGGAATTTGAAAACGGTCAGCTAACTTCATCAACCTTATGCATTTTCTATATCCTTCGGGTCTCATCATCCCAAAGTTTCTTTCGATTCTGCTATTAAGATCTTCTCCTTTTTCTTGCCCAATAACTAAAATAGATTTGTTATCAATTAATCCAAATCCGGCTATAACAGATTTATCATCGCCAAAATAACGATCACCAGATAATAAAGTGAATTGAGAAAATATTTTCTTAATATAAAAATTTGCCTTTGGCCTATCTTCATGTCTTGCTACTTGAGTTCTTTGCCAACTATTTAAATTAGCATAAGTATCTTTTAATTTTTCATTAATTTCATTTTGAGTATTCTTAATTTTTTGTGTATCTACTTCGGAGATTCCTTCTGATCCAAAGGGGCTTTTTAAACTATCAACTTCTTGTTCAAGTGCTTTAATTTCTTTTTCAAATTCTAAATAATTTTTCATATTGGGCCAATAATGCTACTATTAATGTATTATAATTAAATGTAAAGATCGGTTCATTATGAATATTATTGAGAAAAATGGCCTTAAAATAAGTACTAGATTATTTAATTTCATTAATGATGAAGTTTTACCTGGAACAAATATTAGATCTGAAAGATTTTGGAGTGAATTTGAAAAAACAATCCACGAGCTTGCTCCATTAAACAAAAAGTTAATTCAGAAAAGAGAAGATATACAAAAAAAAATTGATGACTGGCATAAAAACAACAGAGGTAAAGAATTTAATAAAAAAGAATATACAGAATTTTTAAAATCTATTTCTTATATTGTTGAAGAGAAAGAGAGCTTCAATATTGAGACTGATAACGTAGATGAAGAAATTTCATCTATTGCAGGTCCACAGTTAGTTGTTCCTGTAGATAATGCAAGATATGCATTAAATGCTGCTAATGCTAGATGGGGTAGTCTTTACGATGCTTTATATGGTACTGATGTAATTTCAGGAAAAAAAGGTAAAGAATTCAATAAAGATAGAGCTCATACAGTAATTGTCTACGTAAGAAAATTTTTAGACGAAACTTTTCCGATTGATCAATTAAGCTGGAGTGAAATATCAAAAATAAAAATTAATGAAAAAGATTTAATTTTTTTAAAAGGAAAAGAAGAAAAATGTTTAAAAAATAAAAATCAGTTTGTGGCTTTTAATGGTGATAAAGAAAAGCCAAAAACAATCCTAATTAAGAACAATAATCTTCATATTGAAATTTCAATTAATCCCAATAGTCAAGTCGGAAAATTAGATAGCGCTTCTATTTCAGATATTATTGTTGAGTCTGCTGTTTCTACCATTATCGACAATGAAGACTCTGTAGCTGCTGTTGATGATGAAGATAAGGTTAAATGCTATCGTAATTGGCTTGGCCTAATGAAAGGTGATCTAATAGCTAATATTGATAAAGAAGGCAAAAAATTTGTAAGAAAACTGAATTCGGATCGAAGTTACATAGATAGAGATGGAAAAAAAATTACTCTTCACGGTAGAGCTTTATTATTAAATCGAAATGTAGGTCATTTAATGACTAACCCTTCTATTAAATTAAAAGACGGCTCTGAAATACCAGAAGGTATAATGGATGCCTTTGTTTCAACTTTATGTGCTTTACATGATTTTAAAAATAAAAAAAACTCTAGAACTGGTTCTGTTTATATTGTTAAACCAAAAATGCATGGTCCAGAAGAAGTTGCTTTCACTAATACACTATTTGGAAAAGTTGAAGAGTGCTTAGGGATTAAAAAATATTCAATTAAAGTTGGAATTATGGATGAAGAGAGAAGAACCACAGTAAATTTAAAGGAATGTATTAGACAGGTAAAAAATAGAATAGTTTTTATTAATACAGGCTTTTTAGATAGAACAGGGGATGAGATGCATACATCTTTTGAGGCAGGGCCGATGATTTTTAAAGGTGAGATGAAAAAGTCAACTTGGCTAGGAGCTTACGAAAATTGGAACGTAGACGTTGGGTTAAGTTGTGGATTTTCTGGAAAAGCTCAAATCGGAAAAGGAATGTGGGCTATGCCAGATCAAATGTCAAACATGATGGAACAAAAAATTGGACATCCGAAATCAGGAGCGAATTGCGCATGGGTTCCCTCTCCAACAGCTGCAACATTGCATTCGATTCATTATCATAAAGTAAATGTTTTTGATGAACAAAAAAAAATTAATTCTAGAAGTAAAGCTAAATTAGAAGATATTTTAGAAATTCCAAAAGCAGATAGACCTAATTGGGCTTTAGACGATATTAATCGTGAATTAGAAAACAATGCTCAAGGTATTCTTGGTTATGTTGTTAGATGGATTAATCAGGGCGTTGGTTGCTCCAAGGTGCCAGATATTAATAACATAGGATTAATGGAAGACAGAGCTACACTTAGAATTTCATCTCAACATATTGCGAATTGGTTACATCATAAAATTTGTACAAAAGAACAGGTTTTGGAAGTATTGAAAAAAATGGCAAAAATTGTAGACGAACAAAATAGAAATGACCCTAATTATATTAAAATGTCAGATAATTTTGACAATTCTTTAGCATTTTCTACCGCTTGTGACCTTGTTTTTAAAGGTAGAATTCAGCCATCGGGTTATACAGAGCCTTTACTGCATCAAAAAAGGTTAGAAAAAAAGAATTCAAATTAATTACCAGTTACAGGGACTCTATTTTTAAACGCAGAAAATAAAGTTCCATCATCTAATTGCTCGATCTCACCACCTACGGGTAAGCCTTGGGCTAATTTAGTTACTTTTAACTTATCATTCTTGATTGTGTCCTCAATATAATGAGCAGTTGTTTGCCCTTCAACGGTTGCGCTCGTAGCAATTATAACCTCTTTAAGATTATTTTTTTTTATCCTTTTGACAAGAGCCTCTATTAAAAGGTTTTTTTGCTCGTAACTCTCATTAGAATTTAGTGTGCCTCCTAAAATATGATAATGGCCTTTATAAATGTTAGCAGAGTCTATAACCCACATATCAGCAAGATTTTCAACAACACAAATTTTGTCATAAGAGCTATCTGAAGAACAAATACAAACTTTGTCGATTATTTTTAAATTTCCACAATCTTTACATCTAACTACTTTTTTATAAACTTGGGCTAAAGATTGAGCTAATGGCTTAATCATATTATCTTTATTGTTGATTAATTTAAGAATTATCCTCTTCGCTGATTTAGGCCCCAATCCAGGAAGCTTTGAAAATTGTTGAATTAATTCATTTATTTCTGGGATATCATTATCCATTAGAAAGGAAGTTTGAAATCTAGAGGTAGATTAAGTCCTCCTGTAGCTTTTGAAAGCTCTTCAGCAGATTTCTTTTTTAAGTTTTCTTTTGCATTATTATAAGCTGCTATAATCAAATCATTTATAATATCTTGATTTTCTTTTTTAGCAGCATCACTAATTTTTATTGATTTTATCTCATAATCACCGGTCAAAATCACTTTTACAAGATTTCCACCAGCTTCTCCCTCTACCTCAATTTTTTTTATTTGGTCTTGAGCTTCTTTCATCTTTTCTTGCATAGCTTTAGCCTTGGACAACATGTCAGAAAAATTAGTCATTTATTCCTCTTCTTTTAAGTCAATTAGTTTTGAGTCCGGAAAAGCTTTTTGTATCTCTTGTGCGATTTTACTTTTTTCAAACTTTGCTAATTTTTCTATTTTATTTTCTTGGTTTTTTTCATAGATACTTTTGGCGTTTGCGTTTTTACTTAAAGATATTATCCATCTTTTTCCCGTCCATTGAAATAATTTTTCTGTGAAATTTTTTATAAAATTCTTATTTAGTTTTTCATTAAAACTAATGTCTATTTTGCCATTATTAAAACTTAATAATTTTACATTCCGCTCAAGATCATATTTCAGTTCAATTTCTTTTTCTTTATTAGACAGATCAATCAAATCTTGAAAACTTGTTATTTCAATTTTTTTATTTTGATTATCTTTAGATATGCCTTTTAAAGGTGAGGTTTTAATTTGATCTGTGTTTTTAAGTTGATTTTTAATTTGATTAGAAATATTTGTTTCGTGAATTTTGTCATCAATTTTTTTCCCAACTATATTTTTACTAATTGGTCTTTTATCGTCATTTTCTAAATTTTGATTTATTTTATTTGAGTCAATATTTTTTAAGTGTATTAACTGCATTATATACATTTCTAGCGTTAGATTTTCATTGCCGACTATTCTTAAGTCCTCAATAGTTTTAATGGTAAGTTGCCAAAATAAACCTATATCTTGCATATCTATATTTTTGGAATATTGGTCTACCATTTGAATTTCTGTCTCTGATATTGACATATCTTTTTCAAATGGGCCTAGGCTAATTCTTCTACTGAATAAGTAAAGAATCTCTAGAATGTCATTTAAAAAGTTTTTAGCATCTAGACCATCGTTTATAAGTTCATTCAAAAAATTTAAAGCTTGTTTTTCATTGCCACTCAAAACTTCTTTAAATAATAAAAGTATTTTACCCTTATCTGCTATACCAAGCATTAATCTTACGTCTGTTTCCGCTATTTCTTTACCATCATTAATTGATTGAGAAATTAATGCTCTATCCAATAATGAGATAGCATCTCTAACAGATCCTTCTGAGGTCCTTGCAATTAATTTTATTGCATCTTCTGAAATTTTTCCTTTTTCTTTAGCTGCAATCATTTTTAAATGTTCACAAAGCTGATCAACACTAACTCTTTTAAGATCAAATCTTTGACAGCGAGATAAAATTGTCACCGGTATCTTTCTTGCTTCTGTTGTAGCTAAGATAAACTTAAGACTTGGTGGTGGTTCTTCTAGGGTTTTAAGTAAGCCGTTAAAAGCTTGTTTTGAAAGCATATGAACCTCATCAATTATAAAAATTTTGAATTTGGCACTGGTTGGGCTGTATTTTGAATTTTCAATTAATTCTCTTACATCATCAATTCCAGTTTTTGATGCTGCATCCATTTCTAAAATATCAATATGATTAGAATTTATAATCTCTTGACATGTTGGACAAAACTTTTCACTTGAACATTTTATTTTTGTGTCATCATTTTTTTGACAATTTAAAGCTTTAGCAATCAACCTAGCTGTTGTAGTTTTCCCCACACCTCGTATCCCCGTTAATAAATAGGCATTAGGTGTTTTACCAAGTTTAATCGCATTAGTAATTGTTTGTGCCATAACTTCCTGGCCAATCAAATCTTTAAATTCTTGTGGTCTATATTTTAATGCTAAAATTTTATTTGTCATTTTAAGAGGCAGGCAACAACCTGAAAAATTTTCACTACGGCTGCTTCTTTTCAGACCTGACCGGGTTTATGAAACATCCACCTGATGCCAACCTCAATATGAGTATATCAAGATCAATTTAAATACTACAAGACAAGATTTGAATTTTGTGGACTATTTTAGCCTAAAACTAGAAGATTCGTACACACCTAGTATGTCTAAAGTTTCTGTATGGAAGCCAAGTTCCTCTAGAGCCTTTTTTACTCCACCTTCCTCTAGATGACCTTCTAAATCTAAGTAAAAATTTGCTTGGTCAAAAGTATTCTTTACTGAAAAGCTTTCTAGTTTAGTTAAGTTAACTTGATTGGTGGCAAATCCTCCAAGGCACTTGTACAGTGCTGAAGGCTCACTTTTAACTCTAAAGATGCAGCTTGTTATATATCTTTTACTTTCAACATACTCAGGTTGTTCAATATTTTTTCCCATTATTAAAAATCGAGTAACATTGCCTGCATCATCCTCAATATTTTTTTGTAGAATTTTTAAATTGTACATTTTTGCAGAGAGATCCGAGGCTATGGCAGCTATGGTTTTATCTTTTCCTCCAGCCAAATCCTTAGCAGAACCTGCTGTATCTACTGAAATAATTGGCTGAAACTTTTTTTCTGTAATTATTTTTTGACATTGACTTATAGCTTGGGCATGGCTTCTTACATATTTTATATCCTCAATATTAGCATCAGGTTTACCTAGTAAATTATGTTCTACTGGTAAAAAGAATTCACCGTGAATTTGTAACTTGTATTTTGGAAGAAGGTAATGAATATCTGCAACTCTACCTGCCAAAGAATTTTCAATTGGAATTACAATTTTATAATTAGCATCGTTATAGGCCTGCTTGAATGTTTCTTCAAAAGTTGCACAAGTTTTTATTTCTGCGTCTTTATAAAGTTTTTCTACAGCAATATGAGAATAGGCTCCAAGCTCTCCTTGAATAGCTATTTTAATTCTACTCATTAGTTTTCATAATCTTTCTTACTTCCATTAAATCATTTTTTGTATCTACACTTAAAGGTGATGAATTTATATATCCCACGTGAATTGTCATTGAATTTTCTAATGCTCTCATTTGCTCCAATTTTCTCTCTAATTCAAGCTTTGATCTTTTTAAAGTTACATACCTTACTAAAGCTTTATTAGTAAAGGCATAAATACCGACATGATGATAAAAATTTTTATGGTTTTTTTCACCTATTCTAAAAAAGTCAGTAGCAATGCCAAATTGATGATTTTCTAGCTTCTTTTTTACTGTAACTTTAACGTTGTTTACATCTGCTATTTCTTCTTTTGAGTTAAAAGAACTCGCTAGCGTACCGATATCACAATTACCTTTATTCATATAATCAACTAAATTAGATATTGCATTAGGGTCTATATTAGGCATGTCGCCTTGTAAATTTACAACAATATTTGGTTCTCTTTTAAGCTGGTTTTGAAATACTTCATAAACTCGATCTGTGCCTGTTTGGTGATCCAATGATGTTCGAAATGCTTTTCCTCCGTTCTCTTTTACAAGGTCAATAATCTTTTGGTCTGGTGTAGCTACGTAAACTTCTCCAGTATTAGTTTTTTTGGCTGCCTCATAGACGTGCAATATCATCTCTTTATTGTTTATAAGTTCTAATGGCTTATTAGGAAGTCTTACAGCTTCCAATCGTGAGGGTATTATTATTGCAGTTTTGTTCATAATTATGCGTCCCAAAGACGCAAAAAAAAATTAAGTAATTTAAGTTTTTTTATAAAAGTCGTGCTATACGTCAAATTAGTTTTATCAAAATTATGGACAGTTTTGAAATAAATAAAATTATAGCAGCAGTTCTTCTTACTGCGTTGATCATCATTGGTATTGGAAAATTCACTGATATTTTATTCTATGTTGAGAAACCTAAAGAGTCTGCATATAAAATTGAAGGTTTAGAAACAGCTGCCACTGACGCATCCGCAAAAAAAGCAGAAGTTAAAGTAGTAGAAGCTGTAGATGTTAAGGTTCTTCTAGCCATGGGAGATCTCGCGCATGGAGAAAAAGTTTTTAAAAAGTGCACTGCTTGTCACCAAATTGCTGATGGGGGGAAAAATATGATTGGGCCTAACTTATGGGGAGTTATCGGTAGAACTTCTGGATCAATTAGTGATTACAAATATTCTAAAGCGATGATCGCTCACGGAAAAGAGTGGTCTTTTGAAGAAATGAACAGCTACTTAATTAAACCTCAAGCTCACATCAAAGGAACAAAAATGGCTTTTGCTGGTCTGAGAAAAGAAAAAGACAGAGCATCTGTAATTTTATATATGAACTCTAAAAGCAGTAATCCAAAACCATTACCCTAGTCTAAACACCACTTTATAATACTTTTTTGCGCATGAACTCTGTTAAGCGCCTGTCTCCATACAACAGATTGTTTTCCATCAATAATTTCGCCTGTTACCTCTTCTCCTCTTCCGACAGGAAGGCAATGCATAAAAATTGCATCTGAATTTGCTTTACTCATTAACTTTTTATTTACTTGAAATGGCTTTAAAATTTTTTTCTTAGATTTTTTATTAACTTTATCATTCATTGAAACCCATTTATCAGTCATCACACAATCAGAATTTTTAACAGCCTCATCTGGTTTCGTTGTTACCATAAGACTTGCCTTATTTTTCTTAGCCCAGCCTAAAATTTTTTTATTTGGTGAGTATTTTTTAGGGCAGGCAATTCTTAAATTAAAATTAAATTTTCCTGCAGCTTCAATTAAAGAATTAGACATATTATTATTCCCATCTCCTAACCAGGCTACTGTTTTACCTTCAATAGTCCCATTACTCTCTTCGTAAGTAAGAATGTCTGACATGATCTGACAAGGATGTCCTAGATCAGACAAACCATTAATTATTGGAATATTTAAATGTTTTCCAAACTCTTCAAGATTTTTATGGGAAGATGTTCTTAGCATTACTATATCAACATACTCAGTTAAAACTTTTGCAGTATCTTTTAATGTTTCATCACCTTTACCATAATGAATTCCATCTGGATTTAAAATAATTGACGAGCCTCCTAATTGTTTAACAGCTATATCAAAAGACATTCTAGTTCTTGTAGATGGTTTTTCAAAAATCATAGCCATTGATTTTCCTTCGAAGGGTTTATCTTCATCTGGCGAAGATTTATTTAAATTTTTTCTTTTAAGCTTTCTGACTTTTGCCTCATCAATAATGGCTCTTAAATCATTGGATGAATGATCAGATATATTTATAAAATTTTTCATCTATAGTTTTTGCAAACCTTATCTAATATTTTTAAACCTAAATTTATTTCTTGCTTTGTGACATTTAAAGGAGGCAAAAGTCTGACTACATTTTCAGATGCTCTTACTGTTAAAAGCTTATTATCCATTAACTCTTGAATAAATTTAGTTTGATCTTTGTGTAAACAAAGTCCAATTAACAATCCTTTTCCTCTAACTTCTTTAATAATTTTAGGATATTTTGCTTTTAACTCATGAAGACCTTTTAAAAAATGATTTCCATTTTTAGTCACGCTACTTAGAAAACCTTTTTTAAACATCACATCCATTACAGCATTACCAGCGCTCATTGCTAATGGATTTCCTCCAAAAGTGGATCCATGCGAACCTGGCTTCATTCCCGATGCCACTTTTTTATTTACTAGCACGGCTCCTATTGGGAAACCGCCGCCAATCCCTTTTGCAATCGGAACGATATCAGGTTTTATTTTCGCATGTTCAAACGCAAAGAATTTTCCACTTCTTCCTATACCGCACTGAACTTCATCTAGAATTAACAAAATTTTTTTTTTGTTGCATAGCTTTCTTAAACCAACCAAACAGTAGTCTGGTATTACTTTAATTCCGCCTTCTCCCATAATCGTTTCGACCATAATTGCAGCAGTCCTGCTGGTAATAGATTTTTCTAAACTTTTATGATCTCCAAAATTAAAATGATCGAAACCGTCCACTTTTGGGCCAAAACCTTCTATTGCTTTTTTGCTATTACTTGCAAAAATAGTAGCAAGAGTTCTTCCATGAAAACTATTATTAATACATAAAACTCTATTTTTTTTTGGTTGGCCTTTTGAATAAAAATATCTTCTTGCAAATTTAATAGCAGCTTCTGTAGCCTCAGCACCAGAATTTTGAAAGAAAACATAATCAGCAAATGTTTTTTGCTTTAGCCTTTTAGCTAATTTCTCTTGTTCAGGAATTTGAAATGCATTGGATACATGCCACAATTTTTTAGCTTGTTTTGAAATTGAATTAATTAAATAATTATTAGCATGACCTAAGCAATTGACAGCTATTCCTTGAACAAAATCTAAATATTTTTTTCCATTTGTCCCATAAAGAAAGGCACCTTTACCTTTAGTAAAAGCAACTTTTTTTCTATTGTATGTATTTAATATTGCGCTCATTTTTAAGATTTAATTTTATATCCTTTTTTATACAATAAATATGTAACAAACCAGCTAACAAAACTTAATACTGATAAATATGCTAATCCAATAAAAATTGATCCATCAGCTTTACCTATAAAACTGTATCTAAATCCATCAATCATATAAAAAAATGGATTAACTTTACTTATAATTTGTAAAATTTCTGGTAATTTATTTATTGAATAAAACGTACCAGACAAGAAAGATAAAGGTACAATTACAAAATTTGTTACTGTTGCCATATGATCAAATTTTTCTGCCCATAAACCTGCTATAATTCCTATGTTTCCAAGTATGAAAGAAGAGAGCAGAGTGAATACTATAAGTAAGAAGTAATTTGTGATCTCAATATCAATAATGAGTTTAAATACAATAATGGAAACTATTGCTATCATCACACTTCTTGTTACTGCTGCTAGTGCAACTGAAATGGTAACTTCAGTTGCTGATAATGGTGCATAAAGTAAATCAACTATATTACCTTGTATTTTCCCAATCATGAAAGATGAAGATGAATGAGAAAACGACTGCTGAATGACTTGCATTGAAATCAACCCTGGCGCTAAAAAAGTTATAAAAGGTACTCCAAGAACCTCTCCCCTGTCTGCACCTATTGCTAAAGATAAAACAAGTAAAAAAAGCAAAGATGAAATAAGCGGAGAAAAAATTGTTTGTATCCAAACTATTAAAAATCTTAGGACTTCTTTTTTGTATAAAGTCCAAGCTCCAACCCAATTAATTAATCCAAATCTTCTCGATCCAATTTTATATTTTTTTGTAATTTCAACCATTGATAGTCTTATAACCTCATATTAAAAAAACTGTGCACAACTAAAACTACTCACAGCTTTAAGGTCTTTTAATGTTTTAAACCCCAATATTATGTCCTAAGTTTTTCATAATTACTAAATATTGTAATTATATACTATGAGTTGGACAGAAGAAAAAGTCGCTAAATTAAAAGAACTCTGGTCGAAAGGTCATACTGCGAGCCAAATTGCTGAGGCTCTTGGAGACACAACGCGAAACGCAGTCATTGGTAAAGCTCATAGATTAAACTTAGAAGCAAGAGCTCCGTCTAAACAGTCTAGTCAAACATCAACATCTGTTAATAGACCTGTAAGAAGAGGGTCGGCCCCCATTTCAAGGAAAGCTAAATTTCAATCAATTTTACTTGATAAAAATTTTGAGCCAGAAAACCCTAAGTCTTTAGAGGAGTTAACTGATCAAACCTGTAAATGGCCTATAGGGCACCCGAATGAAGAAAAGTTTTATTTCTGTGGAAGAAAACCTGAAGGGGAATTCCCGTATTGTAAATTACACGTATTATATGCATTTCAACCTAAAGGTACAAAAGAAGAGGTTCTTGATAAAGAGGATGACATTCCAGAATTTATTGAGAAAAAAGTTAAAGCCTCAGGGTAACTCAAACTTAAATGGAATTTATTAAAAAATACCTTAAGTGGTTAAGTACTTTTTTAGTACTAACAGGAATACTGCTTACCAATCTTAATATGTACCCTATTAATATTATGTTTCATGGTGCCGGAGTTGTAGGCTGGACAATTGCTGGTTTTCTCTCAAAAGATAAAGCTATTCTCACAAACTTCGGATTACAAATTCCTTTATTTTTAATAGGTTTTTACCAAATTATTTTTAACTAAAAAACCCCGTGAAATGATTGCGTGAAATATTAAAATATAATTTATTTGTTTAAAAAAAAATTAAAGTTTGAATTTTATCTAAAAATTTTTATAAGCGATCCAAGACCCTTTCAAAAAAAAAAAATTAATAAATTCTTTACTAGATTTACTTTAAACATCCTTTAAAAGTTCTATTAAGTATGACGATTCGGATGTCAAGAATAACAATAAAAAAATGACAAAAAGGAAATAATATGGAACTTACGTTAATATACACGATTATAGGGTTCGGATTAGCAGGTTATAGTGTAATCGCTAACGACTCTATACAAACACTCGGAACTTTTATTGCCTCAAAGCAAAAATGGTTTAAATGGTACACGCTCGCAAGTGCTGCATCACTAGTAATGATTTTTGCAATAACATGGGGTTGGTACAGTAATGATGGAGACATTTCTTATGGAAGATTAACAAGAATACCTTTCCAAGAAATTCAGTGGTACCATGCAGTTGCGCCTGGAATTCTATTGCTACTAACAAGAATAGGTATTCCAGTATCTACAACTTTTTTAGTTTTATCTGCCTTTGCCTCAACAGTTGTTTTAGAAAAAATGCTCGTAAAAAGTATTGTAGGATATGGTATAGCGGCAACAGTTGCTTACTTCTGTTGGATTGCAGTTTCTAAATTTATTAATGAGAAACTTGATGAAGTTAAAGGAGATAAATGGATTGCTTTTTGGCGAAATTCAGTTTGGGTATCTTCAGGCTGGTTATGGTGGGTTTGGTTATCACATGATGTTGCAAACATTGCTGTGTACTTACCTAGACAATTAGATTTTTCATTACTTTTAATTGTAATAACATACTTTACCGCTCTACTTTTTTATATCTTCTATATTAGAGGTGGCTCGATACAACAGGTTGTATTAGAAAAAACTGGAACGAGATATGCTCGATCAGCAACAATCATCAACGTGATTTATGCTGCAGTTCTTTTCTACTTCAAAGAGTTGAATGATTTACCAATGTCAACGACATGGGTATTCGTAGGCTTATTGTGTGGAAGAGAATTGGCAATTTCAACTATGAACAAGGATTATAAATTCAAATATGTGTTTCCATTGATTGGAAAAGACTTTGTTAAAATGATATTTGGATTAAGTGTCTCGGTAGCAATCGTGCTTGCGATACATTACTTTATAATTCCTAAAGGATTATTTTAATAATCAAGACTATTTTTTCTTCTGAAGATCTTCATAAATTTTTTTAAGGTCTTCAGGAGATAGGTTTTTTTCTTTTAATTTATCTAAAATTTCTTCGTCTTCTTGGCTAACATTTTCACTTGTCTTTTGGTCTTTAACTTCACTTCTTGCTTCAAATCCAGCTTTAATAAATTTTGCAGATACTAAAATTACAACAATAGCGATAATAGCTGCTAGTGATAAAAACAACAAAGTCATCCTTAGATTATAGCTGATATTTGGCTAAGTGTTAAATGAGTTTAGTAAGTATGTAAATTTGTAGCAAAAGGATTAAAAAAGGTAGAATAGTCCTAATAAGTTCCATTGTGTGATTATATTCATCCAATTTTCTTTCTAGCCAATTTCTTTGATATTTTTTTTTTGCCATGCGTGTATTTATATCAAGAGAGTAAAAAAATCAAGTTTTAGAATTAAAACCAAGAAATATTTTTTGCTTTACAAATTTCTTGAACTTTTTTTGGATAGTCAGTTATAATTCCATCTACACCGTACTCAATCATTCGAATAATATCCGGTTCTCTATTCACTGTCCAAACACACGTAGCTAGACCATGTTTATGTGCTAATTCTACATTTTGTTTTGTAACATCTCGGTAGAAAGCACTCCACACATGCCCTTCTAATGATTTAATTATATTAGGAAGCAAAAATAATTCTTCCATTGGATAATTTTTAACCATCCATGGAGAGTTTTCATAAATATTCTTTTTAGTGATTGAAAGACCTTGTTGCAGGGTAATAAACCCTCTTAAAATATTTGGATTTTGTTTTTTAAGGGCGTAAAGAATTCTAAAATCATACGATGTTATTAAAGTTCTATCCTCAAGTTTAAAATCTTTTATATCTTTAAGGATTAAGGAAACCATTTTCTCTGGATCAGGTGTTACATTTTCTTGTGTAGGAGTTGATTTAATTTCTAAATTTAAAAATACATCTTTATATTTATCTTCCGTCACTAATTTAAAGAAATCAGTTAATTTTGGTATTTTTTCGCCTGTAATAGGTTTTTGATTTTTAAATCTTTTTGCGTACTTTGTTTCAGGCTTTATACTTTCAATATTATATTTACTTATTTCATCATAAGTTAAGTCTACTAATTTCATAGTTTTGTCTGTGATCCAGTTCCCTGAGGCATCTTTAACTAAATCAGGATTTAATCTGTAATCATGAAATATTGTTGGAATATTATCTTTTGAAATTACAACATCAAATTCAACTGCTTTGATACCTAAATCAAATGTGTATTTAAAACCTGATATAGAATTTTCAACAATATCACCTCTTGCTCCCCTGTGGCCGTAAATTCTGATGTAATTAGGTTTCGTTAAAAATGGATTGATCAATTAATCCTCAAATCAGTATTAGTATCAAACAGGTGTAGTTTGTCATTTTGAATGGAAAGATTTATGTTTTTTCCAATAGTATCTTCTTTAACAACACCTGAAATACTTGCAACTAAAATTTCATTACTATTTTCAAGTTTACCATGAATAAGTGTATTCGCTCCAATCAACTCTACAAGTTCAACTTTTAACTTTATCGGACCATTTGGATCTAATTCAAAATCTTCAGGTCGCATACCCACATTAACAGGTCCATTAAATTTTGAATTAATTGAAAGTAAAGCTTTGTTTGCAAAACTCACTTTATTATTTTCGCAGTTCCCTTTTAAAATATTCATTGCTGGGCTTCCAATAAATTGAGCTGTGAATAAAGTTTTGGGCTTGGTATAAACTTCTAAAGGCGTTCCAATATGTTCTACATTACCTTCATTCATTACAATCATACGATCAGCTAAAGTCATCGCTTCGACTTGATCATGCGTTACATATAAAGAAGTTGTCTTTAATTGAGTTTGAAGTTTTTTAATTTCTAATCTCATTTGAACTCTTAATTTTGCATCTAGATTTGATAATGGCTCATCAAATAAAAATGCTACAGGATTTCTAACGATAGCTCTTCCCATAGCAACTCTTTGTCTTTGTCCCCCAGACAGTTGATTTGGTTTTCTCTCTAATAATTCTCCTAATTCTAAAATTTCAGCTGCTTTTTGAACTCTCGATTCAATTTCTTCTTTGGGCACTTTTGCAATTTTTAAACCATAAGCCATGTTGCCAAAAACAGTCATGTGAGGATAAAGAGCATAATTTTGGAAAACCATGGCAATATTTCGCTCCATTGGCTCAAGCTCATTTACTTTTTTATTATCAATTAAAATATTTCCTTCATTTGCATCTTCTAACCCCGCAACCATTCTTAATAACGTTGATTTACCACAACCTGATGGCCCAACTATAACAATGAGTTCACCGTCTTTAACATCAATACTAAGATCATGAATAACCTGAGTTTTCCCAAAAGATTTTTTTAAATTTTGTAAACTAATTTGAGACATTATTTATCGCTTTCTAATAAACCTTTAACAAAAAACTTTTGCATACTTATTACTACTATGACTGGTGGAACCATAGCTAACATTGCTGTTGCCATAACCGTTGGCCAGTGTGCATAATCATCGCCTGTAGGTATCATTGAGTCTATTGCCATTACAATAGTTCTCATGTCAGGATCGGTTGTCATTAATAGTGGCCATAAATATTGGTTCCAACCAAAAATAAATAAAATAACAAATAAAGCTGCAATATTAGTTTTACTAATCGGAACTAATATATCAAAAAAGAAACGCATTGGACTACAGCCATCCATTCTAGCAGCTTCAACCATTTCATCAGGTATGGTCATAAAAAATTGTCTAAATAAAAAAGTTGCTGTTGCGGATGCAATTAATGGAAAGATTAAACCTGTGTAAGAGTTTAATAAATTTAAGTTTGCAACAACTTCGTAAGTTGGAACTATTCTTACTTCTACTGGAAGCATCAGAGTAATAAAGATTAACCAGAAACATAAGTTTCTAAATGGAAATCTAAAATAAACAAATGCGAAAGCTGACAATAATGAGATAATTATTTTTCCAACAGTAATTCCAATAGCCATGATTGCAGAGTTCATCATCATTTTTATCACAGGAACTTTGGCTCCGTATCCTTCTGGTGAACCTCTAAATAATGCATTAGCATAATTCTCAAAGAATTCTGTGCCCGGTAACATTGGTAATGGGGGATAAATAATTGCATCTTGTGTTACAGTGGATGCAACAAACGTTAGCCAAACTGGAAAGAATATAAATAATACCCCAAGGATTAAACCAAGGTGAGTTAACCAGTATCCTGATTTCTTTTTTTCAACCATTAGTAATGAACCTTTCTCTCTATATATTTAAATTGAATGACGGTTAAAATTCCGACTAAAACAAGTAGAATTACGGATTGAGCTGCACTTGATCCTAGATCTTGACTCACAAACCCGTCAGAGAATACTTTATATACTAGTATAGTGGTCGATTGTTCAGGTCCGCCTGAAGTGATTGTATGTATTACTCCAAAAGTATCAAAGAAAGCATAGACAATATTTACTACTAATAAAAAGAATGTAATGGGCGAGAGTAGAGGTATAACAATCGTTCCAAACCGTTTCCAAAAACTAGCTCCATCTATT
Source organism: uncultured Pelagibacteraceae bacterium (assembly GCA_902625125.1). Classification (GTDB taxonomy): domain Bacteria; phylum Pseudomonadota; class Alphaproteobacteria; order Pelagibacterales; family Pelagibacteraceae; genus Pelagilacustribacter. The sequence goes on along the minus strand of CACOAB010000001.1, from coordinate 36,091 downwards.
GCGGCCGCTTCTATAATTGATTTTGGAATGGCTTGTAATCCTGCTAAAAAAAACAAGAAGTTATAACTTATTCTTCCCCATGATGAGGCTAAAATAACTAAAAACATTGCTTGATCACCTTTTAAAGTATGATTCCATTCGTAGCCTAAAGCTTTAAGATAATAAGAAGCTAAACCAATGTTTCCATTGAACATAAATAACCAAAGAACTCCTGCAATAGCTGGTGCTATAGCGTAAGGCCAAATTAATAAGGTTTGATAAACGCCAGCTCCTTTAATTAATCGATCCGCTAACGCAGCTAAATATAAACCTAAAGCCATGGACGAAACGGATACTGCCGTTGAAAAAATAATTGTCGTTTTAAAACTTGCTAAATAGTAAGGGTCGGATAATAAAAATCTAAAATTATCTAAGCCTACAAATTCTGTCTTTAATCCAAAAGGATCTGGTAAAAATAAAGAATTCCAAATGGCTTGTCCTGATGGATAAAAAAAGAAGACAAAAGAAATCAGCAGCTGAGGTGCAACTAACAGTGCTGGTAACCACCAGCCTTTAAAAAAAACTCTTTTTTCCATTTGATCTTTAGAAGTATATCAGGGGCTTTCGCCCCTGATACATTAAATTGATTTATTTGTTAGCTCTTTCAAATCTTCTTAAAAGAACGTTACCTCTTTTTACAGCGCTGTCTAAAGCTACTTGAGCAGTTTTAGTGCCGTTGTAAACTCCTTCCATCTCTTCATCAATAATTCCTCTTATTTGATCAAAAGATCCAAGACGTAAGCCTTTAGAGTTTTGAGTAACTTTATTTCTCATCATCTGTATTCCTGCTAAGTCAGTTCCAGGATTTGATTTATAAAATCCTGACTTTTTAGTTGCCTTAGCAGCTGCAGTGGTAACACCTAAATAACCAGTATCTTGGTGCCACTTAGCTTGAATATCAGTTCTTGATAAGAAAGCTAAAAATGCTGCCGTAGCTTTGTTCTCTTCTTTAGATTTTCCAGATAATGCCCAAAGAGATGAACCACCGATAATTGTGTTTTGAGGTGCTTCTGTTGCTCCATAGTAAGGTAAGTGTCTAATACCAAATTCGAATTTAGCTTCTTTTTTGATACCAGCATAACCAGCAGAAGACTCTGTCATTAACATACATTCACCAGCTCTAAAGTTTTTACCGGCTTCATTTCTTCTACCCATGTACTTAAATTTACCTTCTTGTGCCCATTTTCCTAAGGTTTGAATGTGCTTGATGTGTACTGGGCTATTGAAAGCTAACTCAGTATCTAAACCAGCAAATCCATTTGATTTACTTGCAAATGGTATGTTGTGGTACGCTGAAAAGTTTTCAAGGTGAACCCAACTGTGCCAACAAGTACAGAAAGGCATATCAATTCCTTTAGCTTTTGCAGCATCAAGTGCGTTACCAACTCTTTTCCAAGTACTTAAATCCATCTCTGGATCTAAACCAGCTTTTTTCATTAAGTCTTTATTTACCCAAAGAACTGGAGTTGAAGAGTTGTACGGCATAGATAACATTTTGCCATCTGTTGTTGTATAATAACCAGATACAGCAGATACAAATCCATTAGGATTAAATCTTTGACCGGCATCTTTCATAAGTTGGTACATAGGAACATAAGCTCCTTTTGCTGCCATTAAACTAGCTGTTCCAACTTCAAATACCATAAGAATATTTGGATGTTGTCCAGCTCTAAATGCAGCGATACCAGCATTAAGAGTTTCTGAATAGTTTCCTTTTCTTGTATGAACTACAGTGTATTTGTCTTGTGACGCATTGAACTTGTTTACTTGTTCGTCAAGTAATTCACCAAGTCTTCCACCAAAAGCATGCCACCATTGTATTTCTACTTTTGCTTGCGCAGCTGTTCCCGCAAACATTGCGAAAAGTGCTAACGAAGCAATTATTGCTTTTATTGTTTTCATTTTTGATGTCCCCCGTTTTCTTTAAAAAGAAAAAAGCTAGCACAAAATATATATAATGAGGAGTCGCTAATTAAATTTAGATTCTACCTAGGGTTTTATTTTACTTTTCCAAAGAGATTTAAAAGTATGACACCTGCTATAATTAAGATTAAACCTATAGTGCCATAGATATTTGGAGTTTGATTATATTTAAATATACCAAATAAAGTTACTGCAGTTATAGTTAAAGCGCCATAAGTTGCGTAGGTAAAGCCAACTGGAATTATTGTCATTGCTTTTGAAATGCAAAATAAACAAACCACAATACTTGTAACGCAAAAAATTGTTGGGCTTATTTTTGAAAATCCCTCAGTTGTTTTTAAAAAACCATTTGAGGCAATCCCTGTGATAATCGCTAAAGCAAGATATATATACCCTGATAGTAAAGTCATACTTTTCTTTTAAGCTTTTGCAAACTGACCGCCATCTTTATATCTCCATAACCATTTCTTCATTTCTTCTTCAACATCAGATGGATTAATGTTTAAATCTTTTAAAGTGAGTAAATTATTAGAAACCACGTTATCAGCTTCCGATAAAATTGCGCACTGATCTTTTGTTAAAATTGGAGGTATGGGTAATAAATCTGTTATAGTGCTTTGAATTTTTGCTATAGGCATAGGCATAGAAATAACAAATCTTTTTTTATTTATAGTCTTTAAAATTGATTTTACCATATCACCAAAGCTAATTATCTTTGGACCACCGATTTCATAAGTTTTTCCCTCGTTATTTTTTGTTTCTATAGATTTAATAATAGCATCAACTACATCGTTTACTAAAATGGGTTGAAACTTATAATTTATTCCAACTATAGGTATGACAGGTAAAATGCTTAATTTTGAAAAAAGATTTGTAAAATTATCCTCAGTTCCACAAACAACACTCGGTCTAATAATTACAGTATTTTTAAAACTACTCAAAGCTTTGACCTCGCCTTGATACTTTGATTTTTGATAAAGTGATTTTGAATTTTCACTTGCACCAATTGCTGAAACATGAATAAATTTTTTGACATCTGACTTTGAACATATCTTAGCTACTGCCTCTGGTATATCTGTATGGATATTGTAAAATTTTTGTTTCCTTGTTTCGTATAAGATGCCAATCAAATTTATTACAACATCTGAATTTTTTATAGCTTCTTTCAACTCTGAAAAGTTATTTGGATTCCAATCGACTAATTCGATAGCTCCTGGAGTAGCTTGAGTTTTTAAATAACCTTTTTGAAAGGCTTTTCTTGTGGAAATAATGCATCTATAGTTTTTCTTGGTCAAATTTCGAACAAGATATCTGCCTATAAAACCACCACCACCTAAAATTGTGCAAATTTGATTTTTCATGGTATTTAGAACACTTATATATGAAAATTACTAAGTTTAAAGAGGACATAACTTCTGAAGTTGCTAAATCACTAAAAAATAGCATTGCAATAGATACAGAAGCAACAGGTCTTCAAATTCCTGAGCGTGATAAGTTAAGCTTAATTCAAATTTGTGATGAAAAAGGAAATGTTTTTATCATTCAACCAAACAAGGAAAGTTACAGAGCGCCTAATTTAGTTTCAATTTTAGAGAATGACAAGATCTTAAAGATTGGACATTTTTTAAGATTTGATAAAAATGCGTTAGAATTTTTTCTTAAATGTAAGGTTAAAAATATTTTTGATACTAAAATAGCTTCTAAAATTGTAAGAACTTATACAGATAGTCACGGTCTCAAAAATCTTGTTCAGGAATTTTGTAATAAGTCTCTTGATAAGAGGCAAGGAAGCAGCGATTGGAATAAAGATATAAATGAATTGTCCGACAAACAATTAGAGTATGCCGCAAATGATGTGATTTATTTACATAAAATTAAAGGTGAATTAGAAAAAATGTTAATTCGTGAAAAAAGAATAGATATTTTTAATAATTGTTTAACTTTTTTAGATACAAGAGTTGCTCTGGATCAAAGTGGTTTTAAATTCGATATTTTTGAACATTAATGAATAAAAAAAGATATATTTCCCTAGCAAAAAAGTCAGCCGAAATTCAAATTAACGAATTAAAAAAAATTAAAAAAATTTTTAACAATTCTTTTATTAAGGCTGTTGATCTTATTTTAAATTGCAAGGGAAAAGTTATTTTTGCGGGTATAGGTAAATCAGGATTAATCGCAAAAAAAATATCAGCAACTTTTTCTAGCGTAGGTATTCCAAGTTTTTTTTGTGACCCTGCACAAGCCTTACACGGTGATATGGGGCAAATTGAGAAAAAAGATATATTAATAATTTTTTCTTACTCAGGGAATACCTCAGAGCTAAATAATATGTTAAAATATGCAAATAGATATCGTATTAAAATTATAGGGGTTGCATCAAAACCTGATAGTATTTTATTAAAAGCAAGTGATATAAAAATAATACTTCCTAAGGTAAAAGAGGCTGATGTGACGGGAATGGTTCCAACATCTAGCACATCTATTACTTTGCTTTTGGGGGATTGCTTAGCAACAACTGTAATGTATCAAAAAAAATTTTCAAAAGAGAAATTTAGAATATTTCATCCAGGGGGAAATATTGGTAATTCATTGCTATTAGCAAAAGACATAATGGTTTCAGGATCGAAAATGCCAACTATCAACTATAAAAAATCATTTCCTGAGGCTTTGAAAGTTATGAACCAAAAAAAACTAGGTATTGTAGTTATAACAAAAAATAAATTTATATCAGGCTTAGTTACTGACGGAGACTTGCGAAGGGAGCTAAATAAAAAGTCACTAAGCAACTTAAATAATTTTACTAAAAAACAACCTTTAGTCGTTAACGAAAATATGCCTGCTTCAAAAGCTTTAGGAATAATGAATGAAAAAAAAATAACAAGTTTACTTGTTGTTTCAGATAGGGATTTTAAAAAAAGAAATAAAATTTTAAAAGGAATAATTCATATTCATTTTTTGTTAAATAATGGTATTAAATGATCAATAGAAAAAAAAAATTACTCTTAACGCAAATTTTTCTTTTTTTATCGGGTATGATAGTTTTATTTTTTACCTATTACGAGAAAGATTCAAATAAAAATCTAACAACTATTGGAAATAATCAAATTGAAGATACAGGTAAAAAAAATGAAGCCGCAAACAAAGATGTTTTTTATAATATTGAATATACTGGTATAGACCTTTCTGGTAACAGATATATTATTAAATCAAAAGAAGCTCTTAATAGTCAATCTAATTTAGATGTTGTAGACATGAAAAATGTAGAAGCAATTTTTTATTTTAAAGATAATTCTTTGTTGAAAATTTTTTCTAGAAAAGCAATTTATAATAATAAAACTTTAGATGTAAAATTTGAAGAGAATGTCAGGGCTACTCATAAAGATAGCAAGCTTTTTGCTGAAAATGCTGAATTTTCTAATTCTAAAGAGTATCTGATTATATCAGATAAAGTAAAAATCATTGATACAAGAGGAACAATAAAAGCAGATAAACTACAATTTGATTTAAAAAATCAAACTCTAGACATTACTTCATTTGATCAAAATAAAATTAGTGCTAATATTGGAATAGAATGAAAAAAGGTTTTAGAATTTTAAAATTTAAAAAAGATAAACCTATATTTGAAATCAAAGATGTAAACAAATCTTTTGATGGAAGGCCAATCTTAAAAAAAATTTCATTAAAGATATATCCTGGTGAGTGTGTTGGTATTTTAGGCCCCAACGGTTGCGGAAAAACAACTTTATTCTCAATTTGTATTGGAGAACAAAACATTGATGGAGGGAAAATATTTTTAAACAACAAGTCTATAGAGGAAATACCCATTCATTTAAGGACTAAAGAGGGTTTAGGTTATCTACCCCAACAAAGAAGTGTTTTTGACATGTCTGTATATGACAACATTCTAGGTATTGCTCAAATTTCTATTAAAGACGCAGAAAGTCAAAAATTAGTCACTGAAAAACTTTTAGATGAATTTAATCTACAACATTTAAGATCTTTAAATGCATCAGTTTTATCGGGCGGTGAAATTAGAAGGCTTATGATGGCTAGAGTTATGATTAAAAAGCCAAAAATAGTATTACTTGATGAACCGTTGGCAGCACTAGATCCTATAGTTATTCAAGACATTCAGAAATATATAATGAAAATTCAGGCTACAGGAACCGCTGTTCTGATAACAGACCATAATGTAAAAAACTTATTTGATATAACAGATAGAAGTTATGTTTTAGGAGAGCAGACAATTATTGCCGAGGGAACATCAAGGGAATTACTCAAGTCGTCTAAAGCAATTGAACATTATTTTGGAAATCAATTTTCCTAAAATTAAATGGCCAAAAGAAGTTTCAATGTATTGTTAAATAAAAAAATTTCCTCATTTAATAAGATTATAAATGTGGACCCTGATAAATCTATTTCAATAAGAAGCATTTTAATTGGGTCGATTTCCCAAAACATTTCTACTGCAAAAAATGTTTTAGAATCACTAGATGTCAAAAGTGCAATATCGTGTTGTAGAAAACTTGGTGTAAAAATAAATAAAATTAATCATGGGCATTATAAGATTTATGGAAGAGGATTGGGTTCACTATTCATTAAAAAAAACTCTGTTTTGAATTTCGGAAACTCTGGAACACTAGCAAGATTATTAATCGGAATACTCGCAACTACTCCTGATATAGATGTTAAATTAAAAGGTGATCATTCTTTAAATAAAAGAAGTATGAAAAAATTGATTTATTTGATGAATAGTTTTGGAGCTAATTTTTTTCCCAAAAATAAGTTTACTTTTCCTTTAAAAATGGTGTCGTCGAAATTTCCAATTGGCATAAAATATATTGCAGGTGTTTCTGCGCAACTTAAAAGTGCAGTTATTCTAGCAGGTCTAAATTCGTTTGGAAAAACCGAAATAATTGAAAATGAAAAAAGTAGGGATCATACTGAAAATATTTTAATTAATAATAAAAAAGTTATTAAAATTAAAGAGAGAGAAAATAAAACGATTGAATTACTTGGAAAAAAACAATTAAAACCAATTGTTATTGATGTTCCAGGGGACCCATCATCAGCAGCTTTTTTCGTTAGTCTCACATTACTTTGTAAAAACTCTATGATTAAAATAAAAAATGTTGGAATGAATCCTACTAGAATGGGTTTTTATAAAATTTTAAAAGGTCAAAACGCTAATATTAAATTCTCAAATTTAAAAAAAATGAATAATGAAATTTGTGGGGATATAATAGTTAAAAATTGTAAATTAAAACCAATTAAAGCATCTAAAAAGTATTATGTGAATGCAACAGATGAGTACCCTATACTTTTTGTGATCGCTGCTTTGACAAACGGCACATCAATTTTTAAAGGAATTAGTGATCTTGCAAATAAAGAAAGTAATCGAATAAAAGAAATGCAGAAAGTTCTTGCTCAGATAGGAGTAAAAACATTCTCTACAAAAAATGATTTAAAGATTTATGGTAAAGGTATTTTTGATGCTTCAGATAAGAAAATAAATATCCCAAATCTAGGAGATCATCGTATATGTATGTCTTCTTTTATTTTAGCTTTAATCACAGGAGTAAGACTTAAAATAAATAACTTTGAGACAGTTTATACTTCTTCTCCATCATTTTTAAAAATTATGAAAAAGTTAGGTGCAAAATTTGAAACAAAAAAATAAAATCATTCAGATTGCATGTGATGGTGGTGCAGCAACCGGAAAGTCTACAGGTGCAAAAATGATTTCTAAAAAATATAATTTAAAATTTTTATCCTCCGGTTTGCTTTATAGGTATTCTAGTTTTCTAATACTTAAACACAAACCTAAAAATAAAACTGCTTTTCTTAGAAAAAAATTTAGAAAATTAAATATTAAAACTTTAAATAAAATAAACTTACAGTCGCCTAGAATATCTGAGCATACAGCAAAAATAGCTAAAATGAATAGCTTAAGAAAAATTCTTAAAAATTTTCAAATTAACTTTTCAAAAGGTGCTAGTTGTTGCATAGAAGGAAGAGATATTTCGACCAAGATTCTACCTAACTCAGATCTAAAATTTTTTTTTATATGTTCTCTGAATACTGCCGCAAAAAGAAGATACAAAGAATTAAAAAAATTTGACAAGAAAATAAAACTTAAAGACGTTAAAAAAGCCCTAAGAATAAGAAATATTTCTGACATCAAAAGGAAAAACTCCCCTTTACTTAAACACAGAGATTCGATAGAAATCGACACCGGTAAATTGAATAAGTCTCTAATGCTGGCTAAAATGTCAAAATACGTTGAGATGGTAGTTAAAAAAAAATATGGCAAATGAACAAGAAATAAAAAATACTGATTCTTTGAACAAAGAATTCCAGTCACTCTTAGACAAAGATTTCAAAGACAGAAAACTCAAAGAAAATGAAATTATACAAGCGACCGTCACAGAAATAACGAAAAACTTCATAGTTGTTGACTGTAAAGCAAAGATGGAAGGCATGATACCAGTCGACGAATTTAAAGATGATAATGAACTTAAAAATTTAAAAGTTGGCTCTAAGTTAGACGTATATCTAGAGAGGATTGAGAGTTTTAAGGGAGAAATTGTGGTCTCTCGAGACAAAGCTAGAAAAATGAAAGCTTGGAAAAAAATGGAAAAAATTTTTGAGACTCAAGAAATAATAACGGGTTACATTACAGGTAAGGTGAAAGGTGGTTATATAACTAACGTTGAAGGCCTACCTTGTTTTATGCCATCCTCACAAATTGATGTAAGACCTTTAAAAAAAATAGATCATTTAATGAATACCCCAGTAAAAGTGATGGCAACAAGAATTGATAAAAATAGAGGTAATGTTTGTGTTTCAAGGAGAGCGGTTATTGAGAAAAGCAAAAATGCAGAAATTACCGAAGCTTTAAAAAATATAAAAGAAGGTGACATAGTTGATAATGCTGTAGTTAAAGCTACAACTGATTGGGGGATTTTTTTAGACATCAATGGTATTGATGCGTTACTGCACGTTTCTGATTTAAGCCACGGTAGAGTAAAAAAACCTGCAGATCTAGTTACAATAGGACAAACTTTAAAAGTCAAACTAACAAAAATTGATAAAAAAACTAATCGTATTTCTGCATCCGTCAAAGCTTTAACGGAGGATCCGTATGAAAATATTGAAAAAAAATACAAAGTTGGAGAAACTTACGAGGGAACTGTAACAAAAATAATGGACTATGGTTGTTTTGTAAAAATTGAAGATGGTATAGAGGGATTAATACATAGCTCTGAACTAGACTGGGCTAACAGAAATATAAAACCAAGCAAAGTTTTAAGCATCTCTCAAAAAATTAAATTTAAGATTGTAAGTATAGAAAAGGAAACAAAAAGAATTTCTTTGTCTTACAAGGCTACTCTTAAAAACCCTTGGGATAAAGCAAGAGATTTAATAGGTAAAGAAACAGAGATCAAAATAACTAGCATTACCGATAAAGCAATATTTGGAGAGATAGCGTCATTAAGACTTTCAGGTATGCTGCATTATAAAGAACTAAGTTTCCAAGAAAATGCCGATGATTTAAAGAAATATAAAAAAAATGATTTAATCAAAGTTAAAATCTTAGAGGTAAAAGACGATAAAATCAGATTTTCTAAAAGAGCATTAGAAAAAGACCCATTAGATTGGTTCAAAGAAAATAACAAAAAAGTTGGAAGCACTATTACAACAAGAATCCATGAAGTTCTTAAAACAGGGGTAAAAGTTACAGTAGATAAAGAAAAGAAATTAATTTTCACTATTAAAAAAAATGATCTCGCAAAAGAAGCAGCTGATGCGAGACCTGAGGTATTTTCACCTGGTGATGCGTTAGATGCAAAAATTGTAGAATTAGATCTTAAATCTAGAAAAATAAAATTAAGTGTAAAAGCAGCTCAAATAGACGAGGAAAAATCCCTTATTGCCAAATTTGGTGAGGGTGCAACTAAATCTGGAGCAACACTTAAAAACATATTTGAAAAAGCGATTGGAAAAAAAAATAAAGAAAAATAATTGTCTCGAACGAATTTAATCAAACAGCTTAAAAGAAAAAATTCAAAACTAAATCATTCTGAAATTGAAATCGTAATAAAAAGTTTTTCAAATAGCGTTTCTTATGCCTTGAAAGAAGGTAGGAATGTTGAAATTAGGGGTTTTGGAAGTTTCGTCTGTAAGAAGCTCAAAGAAAGTTGGAACTTAAGGAATCCTTCTACAAATGAAATTATTTATAGACCAAAGAGAAATAAAGTAAAATTTAAACCTGCTAAAAATTTACTTAAATTAATAAATAAATGAAAAAACGTAAAATATTTATAGCCTGCGATACTACAAATCTTGCCAAAGTTAATAAAATTATAAAACAATCAAAAACAAATAAAATCAAAATAGGTTATAAATTTGGCTTAGAGTTTATGAACTCAAAAAAGGGCAGACAATTCATATCATCGTTGAAAAATAAAATAATTTTTGTTGATTTAAAATTAAATGATACTGTTAATACAATGATGTCTGCAGTAAAATCGTTAAAAGATTTAAAAATTAATTATCTTACTGTTCATATTTCTTCTGGTTTAGCCGCTTTAAGAGCTGTTAAGAAAGTCTCAGGTTCTGTAAAAATAGTAGGTGTTACGACTTTAACCTCATTAGATAACAAAGACTTAAAACTAATTGGATATAATAGATCCATAAAAAATTTAGTAACTCATCAGGCGAAGCTTGCAAAAAAAGCAGCACTAGATGCTTTAGTTTGCAGTCCTTACGAAGTAAGTGCCGTTAGAAAATTTTTTAAAAAGGAAATCATTACCCCTGGAGTACAAATAGGTAAGAGAAATTATGATCAAAAACGTTCCATGGAAGCTAGAAAAGTTAAATCTGACTGGTTGGTTATAGGTCGAGCTATTACAACAGGAAATATCAAAAAAAATATTTTAAATCTAGCTAAAGAATTAAAATAATGAAAATTAAGATTTGTGGCTTAAATCCAACTAGGGATGTCCAGTTATGTATTAATCTTAATGTAAATTATTTAGGATTTGTTTTTTACGATAAATCTCCTAGGAACGTAAGGTTATCAGACATAGAAATTCTTTCAAATTATAATAAAAAAAATTCTTCTTTTGTGGCAGTAACAGTGAATCCAAATGATGAATTTATTAAAAAAAATATAATAGGAAATTTTGATTTTATTCAACTTCATGGATCTGAAACTAAAGATAGGGTGACAGATATCAAGAACATGGGATTAAAAGTCATCAAGGCGATTAAGATTAAAGCAGAACAAGACATAAATAAGTACAGAGATTTTGAAAATGCCGATATAATATTATTTGATACTCCAGGTATGGAAAAATCTTTGGAATTTCCCAAAAATTTAATTACAAAACTTCCTGTTGGTGATAAATATGCGTTAGCTGGATCTATCTCCAAAGATAATATAGAAGATATTAGTAAATTAGGGGTTAACTTTTTTGATTTATCCTCTAGTTTAGAGGGTCAATTAGGTTACAAGGATCATCATAAAATTAATAGTTTTATAAATAAAATTAATGAGCTCAAAAATTAAAAAAAATATTCCCCTTATTGACCAACATGATAAAAATTTTATGTATGGTGGAAAGTTTGGTGGTAATTTTATTCCAGAAACACTGAAAAAACCTGTTGATGATTTAACAAAATTATTTGCAAAGCTAAGAATTGATAAAAAATTTCTTAAAGAAAGAGATCATTACTTTAAGACATATGTGGGAGCTCCTACGCCTTTTATAAAGTTGGAAAATTTAACAGATCATCTTGGGGGTGCTCAAATTTATGCAAAAGTAGTTTCAGAAGCTAATGGCGGAGCTCACAAAATTTATAATGCAACGGTACATTGTTTGATTGCTAGAAGAGCCGGTCTTAGACAGATTGTGGGGGATACCAGGCGCCGGTTACGCTGGTAAAATGTTATCAATGGCTGCAAAAAAATTTGGCCTTAAGTGTAAAATTTTTATGGGTGCTAAAGATATAAAAAGACAGAGACCTAACGTTGAAGCTATGAGAAAAAATGGGGCAGAAATAGTGCCTGTAACTACAGGAAGCCAAACGCTTGTAGATGCAGTAAGTGAGTGCATGAGGTATTGGGTTTCAAATTGCGATACTACTCATATGTGTGTTGGATCAACTGTCGGTCCAAATATTTTTATAAAGATTTGTGCATTTAGTACAGCTCAAATTTCAAGAGAATTAATCAAACAAGTTAAAGAAGAATTTGGTCAAATTCCAAAAAAACTTAAGCTAATAAATTGTGTAGGTGGAGGAAGTTCTGCTGCTGGTTTTTGGAATGAATTTATGGATACACACGCTGAATTCATTGGAGTTGAAGCTGGAGGGCCAAGAAATAGTAAACTTCATGCTGCTCCTTTAACAAATGGATCTAAAATTGGAATTCTTCATGGAGCTGCACAATACGTCATACAAGACAAAGAGGGGCAAATAGGTTCGACGGAATCGATCTCGGCAGGACTTGATTACCCAGGAATTTCTCCTTTACATTGTTTTTTAAAAGACACAAAAAGAGCTAGATATACTTCTGCAACTGATGAAGAAGCACTTAAAGCCTACCAATTGGTTTCTAAACTTGAAAATATTTCTCCTTCACTTGAGCCCTCTCATGCTTTTGCAGAAGCAATTAAATTGGCTCCTAAATTGAGATCATCTGAAGTAATTGTTGTGAATTCTTGCGGAGATAGTCTTAAAGATAAAGATATTATAAAACAAAAATTAGGATCATACGTAAGATGAAATCAAAAATTGCTGAGGCTTTTGATAATTGTAGAAAGGAAAAAAGACCGGCACTAATTACTTATACTGTTGCTGGTGACAATACGAAAAATAATTCTCTAAAAATTCTTAACAGAATATCAAAATATGCCGATATTTTGGAACTTGGTTTTGCACATAACACTCCCATAGCTGACGGTGGACAAATACAGGGAAGCTCACATCGAGCTCTTAAAAATGGAATTAGATTAAAAGATGTTTTTCAGATTGTTAAAAAATTTAAAAAAAATAACTCTGATAAACCTATTATTCTAATGGGTTATTATAATTTAATTTACCAAAATGGTGAAAATAACTTTTTAAAAAGCTGTAAATCTTCAGGAGTAGATGGTCTAATTATAGTGGATCTGCCTTACCCAGAGAATAAAAGCTTTGCTAGTAAGTGTAAAAAAAAGAAAATAAACTTTATACAACTTCTATCTCCGACTACATCTAGAGAAAGGATGAAAAAAATCATCAAAGTTTCGCATGATATGATTTACTATATATCAATGTTATCAACTACTGGGGGGAAGCTAAAAGTTACTCCTAAAAAGATTCTTCAAAATTATAATATGATAAAAAGAATCAATTCTAAAAAAAACCTAGTAATTGGATTTGGGATTACAGATAAGACTATATCTTCTTTAAAATCAGCTAATGGACTAGTTGTTGGCAGTATGTTGTGTAAAACAATAACGAATTCACTCAAAATGGGACAAAATCCTGTCACAAAGTTAGATAAAGTTGTGTACAATCTAAAAAAAAAAATTATATGAATTGGATTTCAAAATTTATCAAACCAAAAATAAAATCACTTTTTGAAAAAAGATCTTCGCAAACTGAGGAAAATCTTTGGACTACATGTGGATGCAAAAACTTAATATACAAAGAAGATATGGAGGCCAATTTAAAGGTCTGCCCTAAGTGTGGAGCACATCATAAATTAACTTGCCGAGAACGATTTAAAACCTTTTTTGATAAAAAAGAATTTGAATTAATTGAAACCCCCTTGCCTAAAGATGATCCATTAAATTTTGAGGATAAAAAGAAATATACTGATAGATTAAAAGCTGCAAGAAAATTAACTGGTCAAGACGATGCAATCTTAATTGCAAAAGGAAAAGTTCAAAATATTAACATGGTAGTTGGAGCGCAAGATTTTAGATTTATAGGTGGATCGTTTGGAGCTGCATCTGGAGAGGCGTTTATAGCTGGAGCTCAACATGCAATTGAAAATAAAATGCCTTATATATTTTTCAGCTGTTCTGGAGGCCAACGTATGATGGAGTCTTCCATCGCATTAATGCAAATGTCTCGAACTGCCTTAGCTGTAAATGAATTAAAGAGAAAAAATATTCCTTTCGTAGTAGTTTTAACAGACCCAACCACTGGTGGTGTGACAGCATCTTGGGCAATGTTAGGTGATATCTTAATAGCAGAACCAAAGGCTACAATAGGATTTGCAGGAAGAAGAGTAATTCAAGATACTGTTCGTGAGACGTTACCTGACCAATTTCAAACAGCCGAATATGTAAAAGATCATGGTGGTATTGACTTAGTTGTAGAAAGAAAATACTTAAATTCAACAATAGGAACATTATTAAATGTTCTATTGAAAAAAGCAGAGGCTCAAGCTAAACAAGACACGAATGTCACAGTCGATAAGTCTCTACAAGCTGTTAGCTAATCATAAGCTCTTTAATAAAACAATTAATTTTGATTTAAAAAGAATTAAATTAGTTCTTAGAAAATTAGGGCATCCAGAAAGAAAACTAAATAATGTGATAAATTTTTTAGGCTCAAGTGGAAAATTTACCACCTTATATTCTCTTAAATGTTTTATTGAGGCAAATAACCAGACAACATCAGCTTACATTTCGCCCTCGCTAAAGGATATTAAAGAAAGATTTTGGATGGGCAGTAGATATTTAACTCATCAAGAAATTAGGCAATCGATAAAAATAATAGCAAAACTAAAAGTTCCTCTTACTATTTTTGAAGCTCTTACAGTAGTTTATATAATTAATGCCTCGAAACAAAACACCAATTATCATTTAGTAGAAGCAGGTGCATTATTTGCTAAAGACTCGACTAATGTATTTGATTTTCCTTTAGCTCAAGTTGTCGTCAATATTAATAAGCAACATTTAAATTTTCTTAAAAGAAAAACATTAGATGAGATTGTTTATCAAAAAGTAGGTTTTTTAAGTAATTTTACTCACATTTATATAGGTAAACAGAAACCTAAAATATTAAATAAAATTAAAAATAATCTCAAAAAGAATAAAAGCAAAATAAGTTATCCAAACTCTTGGAAGTTAATTAAAAAAAATAGATACTCCTTTTTTTATAAAGATAAAAAAAATAAGATTAAGCTAAATACTAAAAATGTTCATTCAAAGGGCTTATTAGAAAACCTTTGTCACGCAATCAAAATAGCTCTTGATCTAGAAATTGATAGAAAAGTCATTCAAAGAACGATACCAACCATTTCTTTTGAAGGAAGATTTCAGTATTTAAAAAAAGGGAAAATTAAAAATAAACTTTACAACAATGAGCAAATAATGTTGGATGGTGCTCATGCAGAGGCTGATGCTGAAAATCTAGCTAATTATTTAAGAAATATAAAAGTGCCTAAATATGCTGTTTGGGCGATGATGAAAAATAAAGAACCTGATTTATTTATCAAACAATTTAAAGGAATTTTTAAAAAGATAATAACTATTCCAATTGAAAATGAAAAGAATTGCATGTCTGCTGAAGATTTAAAATCTATAGGTAAAAAAAATCAATTTAATGTAGATAAAGCTGATAACTTTAATAATGCAATTAGGAAAATAAGCTCTTCTGAAAAGAAGCTAATAAATTGTATAGGCTCTCTTTATAATGTTGGAAATATACTTAATAAAAATTAGATATGTGGCTGGATAAACTCTAGCATATCTTTCTCGCTAGTTGCTCCAACTTTAGTGCCTACAAGTTTTCCAGATTTGAATAGTAAAACAGTTGGTACTCCTCTTACTGAATACTTTGTAGGTTCGTTGGGCTGACTTTCAATATCATGATAGTAACAATCAATTTTATCTACCATGTCATTAGAAATTTTTTCTATTATTGGTTTTAATTGCTGGCATGGTCCGCACCAGCTAGCTGAAAATTGAATCAGACTTAATTTGCTACCGTTAATCTGATCTTGAAATTTTTCGTCTGTGGAGTCTTTAAATGCCATACTCCTTAATTAAGTATTTTAAATTTTTTGTCAACTATGCAGATGAGTAATGTTTTTCTAAATCTTCAACGTATGCGTTAATATCATCCAAAATTTTTAATTTTTCCTTATCTTCTTGCTTTTCAAATTTTGCTCTTAAAGTGTCAATTTCGGAATAAGTTCTTGGTATTGTATTCCATTTTTCATTATTTGTACTCAAAAGTTTTTTGGCTATATCTTTGTGTATTAAATCATATTCTTTTTTGCTTAATAATTCAGGTTTTTCCATATAAAGAAGTTTTTTTCCAAAATATTGGAGGCGCTCATCTTTAAATTTAGAAATTACTCTCAATTTTTTATCCCACTCAACTGAATGAAATTCGGGCATTATTTTATTGTCCTCAGTTGTCGTAAATTTAGCGTAAATACTTTCCTCATTGTATAAGTCTTCTTGTGATTTACTTTGTTCTTTTTCTTCTATCTCTGAACGTTTTATAGATTGAATTTTTTCTGCAAATTCTTTATTTTTTCTAACAAGTTCTGCCCTGGCTTTTAATTTTGCTGTTCCTATAACTCTATACTCCTCAAATTTATCTCCATAAGATGGATTCATTATTACAGGATGTTTATTATGTCTTACGGTTCTAATAAACTTTGGTTGTTTTTTCATTGCAGCCTCTAATTCCTTTAATGGCATACTTAAGTAAGGTGTTGGATCGTGCCTTAAATCATAACATAACGGCCATTGATATTGAGGGTGCTGACACACAAAAGTTTGTACATAAGGCCTGCTCCGTCCATAGAAGTATTCATTTGTACAAAAAAAAAGTTCTTTTTTAATTATTTCTAATGACTGAGTTTTATCCATAGTTAACATACTTGCTTTCCAAACATTTGGTGCTTTTTTAGATATTATTTTAGCTATTCCCACAGTTGCCATAACATCTCCGATCGCGCTATGAGCGTCACCATGGTCAATGCCATTTAGAGGTGCCATTTGATCTAATTTGTAAACATCATTACCTTTCTCATTAACAGAATTTTTTAAAGTATTTGGGTAATATAAATTAGCTGCTCTTGCTAAACTTAGAACATCTCCTCTTGTGTTTCCATTCGTACTAGTTATGTAGGGGTATTCTAAAGTTTGAAATAAAGTACACCTTAGAAATTCTTCATCAAATTCTATAGAGTTAAAACCAATGTAGGTTGCTTTTCCCCATCTTTTTAAAGTTTCAACAAATTGTCTAATCATCTCATAATGAGATAAATTTGAATTCTTTAACATCTGAGGTGACGATTTATTTACAATTAATGCCATTGCTTCTGGAATAATACCTGGACTTAGTCTGCATCTAGCATCAAACCTATCTAGTTCATCAAGATTATCATTGGTCAAGACAGCTCCAATTTGAATTATCTGCCCCCAATATTTATTAGAGGAACTGGTTTCGAAATCATAAAAGACAAAATTAGACATAGATTAATCTACTTTAGAACTTTTATTTTTTCTGAATTTTCCTCTAATGTTTCTTTTACTTGTTGTGGATCTTTAATATTAGAAAGTGTATTCATTATTGATCTTGCGTCTCTTCCAAAGCCATCTGTTGCAGTCATTGCTTGTTCAAGTTTTTTTCTTAAGTCTTTAATTCCGTCAAAATGTTTGTCAAATCTTGAGCTTATACTTCTTAAGTCGCTATAAATTTGTGTGGCATGCTGTTGGACTTTTAATGTTTGAAATCCTAAATGATACGATTGTAGTAGAGCAGATAGAGTGTTTGGTCCAGAAATTGTAACTTTGTATTTTGTTCTTAATTCTTGAAGTAGTAATTCTTTAGTTTTTGGATCTCTATAGCTTGATAACTCAGCAAACAGTCCTTCTGTTGGAACATAAACAATTGCAAAATCTGTACTTTTTGGTGGAGCTATATATTTGACACTAACAGCTTTTGCCTTCAATCTAAAAGCTGCGGCTAAATCTTTTCTTGCTTCTGCTTGAGCGTCTTTATCGTTAGCATTGTAAGCATCATCTATTGCTTTATACTTTTCTACAGGCCAATGACTATCAATAGGAAGCAAAACATCCTGGAGCTTTATTGCAAACTCGACTGTTTCGGATGTGTCTTCCTTCATTTTTACATTTGCTATGAATTGTGATGCTGGAAGTAAATCTTTTAAAAGAGCCCCTAAACCGAATTCAGCTAATGTACCGTAAGTTTTTACTCCACTTAAAATTTTACTAAAATTATCCTGGCTTTTATTAAGCTCACTTACTTGACGATTAAATACTCCAACCTTTTCATCTACTTTTGTAAGAGCTCCTGTCATGTCTTTTGCAATTTCTTTACTCATAGAACCAAAAGACTGGCTAAAAGAATTTTTTAAAGATGTCACTTCATCTTTAAAAATCTGACTATTGTCAATTTGGTCTGGGTGCTTACGTTTTATTAAAAATATTACTGCAATAAGGTTAGCTAATAATAAACATATTACTAGTAATTCTACTATCGAATCCATAAACCATTATACATCATTTAGAATAATTAAATATATTTTATGATATTTTTAGCTGGAAAAGTTTTTTTAATCCAAGATGAAGGAATATTTTTAAAACCTTTATAAGCAGCAAAATAGGCCCCAACAAAATTGGTTCTAGAGCAATTACAGCCGCCAGCCTTAATAGTTTTAATAATTGCAGATTTATAATTATTGGAAGTAATCATAGCATGAATAGAGCCCATGAACGTACCGGGATAACTACAAGCCTTTCCAAATTTTTTTACAACTTTAGTATGATTATGTTTTTTTAATCTTAAAACCTTTTTAATATTAGCAACAACATCTTTAAAATATCGTTTTTTACCATACTTTCTAGCAAATATATTTACAGGTCTTTTCTCCCCTTTCATTGCAAGCTCTATGATCTTTAATTTTGCTAGAGCATAAGTTTCATTTACTTTAGAATTGGCCACACTTTTAATTACTCTCTTTAAATCTGCTTCAGTGTTATTATAAAGAAAATAAGGCAAGGCTGCACAATAACCATCAGACTCGTTTACCTTTTTGCCTCCAGTTACGCTCTTTTTAGTTTTAATGTTTTGTATAGTTTCTAATATATTCTGATGGATCCAAGGGCCATTCATGGGCATTTTCCATTTAATTCTTTTATATTTTTTTCTGAGTTTTAAATTTTTCCAATAGGCTGAACCTGGTCCAAAGTTTTTTACTATGTTTCTTTTGAAATTCTTAATAATTTTTGATTTTTTCTTCGTTGAAATTAATGTCCTAAACATTACCTGGCCAACGTCATTGTAGCCAGAAACTTTACCAGTTTTGATTGAGTAAAACGGACTTTTATTTTTTTTTAAAAATGTAATTTCTTTTTTTCCTTTAATATATTTATTTAATTTTTTTGGATCATAAACCCAATGCAGTGGTCTCGCAGCTGCATCCGCAACTGTTGCCCCTAAAAAAATATGTAAATTATCCATTACCTATACCTTTCTTATTTGCTAAAGATCCGCAAGATGCATTGATGTCTCTACCTCTACTTCTTCTAAAAAGAGATAGGAAACCATTGTCTTGTATAATTTTTGAAAACTTATCTATATTATCTTGTGAGGCAGGTTTAAAACTTTTATTTGCAAGAGGGTTAAATTCAATCAAATTTAGTTTTGATGGAACTTTTTTCATTATCTTTACTAATTCATTGGCATGTTCTTCGGTCATATTTTCCTCTAAGCAGATCCATTCAATAAAAATGGGTAATTTTGTTTTGTCATAATATTTTTTTAATTGAGGAACTAATGAATTTATAGAATATTTTTCATTGATAGGCATAATCTTAGATCTGTGTTTTGGAATTGAACTATGCAAACTCCAAGCTAGATAAACATCAAGTTCTTTTGCCGCCCACTCAATGGCATCCATATTATCTTTTTTAATTCCAACCCCCACAGTACTAACTGTTATTCTAGTTCTTCCATATTCAAGTCCATCTTTATTTTTTGAGTTATCAATTGCTACTTTAACATTATCTAAATTTAAAAAAGGTGATCCCTCACCCATTAAAACTTGATTGGTAATCTTTTTTTGTGTCGACCAATCGTCAATATAATCTTTACATAAAATAATTTGAGAAATAATTTCACCTGGAGTTAAATTTCTAACTAGTTTTTTTGAAATTTGAGCTGTTGCACAAAACTCACATGACAAATAACAACCTACTGATACCGATAAACAAATCGTATATCGACTTTGAGATTTATCGGGTATTAATACACTTTCCACATTCCTTTTATCTTTAAGTTCAAGTAGAAATTTAATTGTTCCATCTTTAGATTTTTGAATATCAATTATTTTAGGTTTTTCTAAACTAATTAGATCTTTAATTTTATCTCTTAGCTCCAATCCAAATGTCGTAAGTTCATCAAATTTTTTTATATTTTTCTTATAAACAGCATTAAACATTTGCTGTGCACGCATCTTTGCTTTTTTTTCATCAACTTCTACTTTTTCAATTAAAAAATTTTTTAATTGATCAAAATTGAGATCAAAGAAGTTCTGTTTATTCATTGATTTTATATTAAAGACTTGAGTGGGGTATTTAAACCCCACTCCATAAGATTAATTAAAGTTTTGATCGGTCAGTTTTTAAATGCTTGAGAATTTTCCCAGCGTTTTTACCTTCCTTAATCAAATAGCCGCTCGTTCCATTTGCATTAGCCTCTGGAGCTTCAGCTTTTTTGTTAAGTGTGCTTGCTAGTTTAGCCTCTGACTTTTCTCGGCTGAACTTACCAAGCAAACGTGAAAATCTATCCATCACATCTCCTTTCTTCAACCGCTTTGCAACTCCCTTATGGAGTCCGGCATGCGAATGCCGAGTCTTTTTTCCCATGACATATGGGTAATGAAACTTTATTATAACGATTATATTTGTCAATGGATAATAAGCTATTAGGAGTAATCATTATAGGCTTTGGCCTCTTAGTTCTTTTTAGTAAACAAGAATATTCATGGGTTATTTCTGCAATTGCAGTGGGGATAGGCTCAGGATTTATAATACGAAAAAGTAAAAAAAATGATATAGACAATTAAAGATGTCTAAAAAAATTTTCATTGTTTACGGCCATCACAATACAAAAAAATGTTTTAATCAATCTATTAGAGACACATTTGTAGAAGAAGCTCAAAAGTTAGGTCACGAAATTGATTTAATAAATTTACATGAGGAAAAACCAATCCCTTTTTTTGATGGGTCTGCACCCAGTGAACAAGTGCTTGATTATAGAAAAAGATTAGAACAAAGCGATATCTTATTAATGATTTCACCTTGCTATAATTTAAGGGCAACTGCGATTTTAGAAAACTGGGTTGATTTAGTCTTAGCTCCTAAATGGTTTTTTTCTTTCAAAAGATTGGTTGGTAATTGGGGGTATCCAGTTGCAGGTGCTATGAAAAATAAAAAAGCTATAGTGTCAATGTCCTATGGTGGAAATTGGTTTTCAATACAAACTTGGTTTCAGAATATACCTTTTAGAAGAATTAAAGCTGGAGTGCTTAAGTTAGGTGGAATGAAAACTACTTATATAAGATTTTATGAAGTTCTGCCTGGCATGACAACACAGAGATTTAATAGACACATGAAAAAAGTAAGAAAATTAGTGCAAAATTTATAATAATTTTAATTTCGTTTTAAAAAGTATATAAACTTCTTATGGAAAGCTTTAAAAATTGGATGACAGAGGCAGCGAACATTATGTTCGATGATAGTAAAAATGACTTAAGAAGCTTACCAAAATCTGTGAGGCTTCAAATTTTGATCGTATTATCATTTGTTTGGTCAACTGTTTTTAGTTTGTACGTTTTTAGCGTAACTTCCTTCATTTTCGGTTGGGCTGGAGTAGTTATGGCTCACATAGGTTTAATTATTGCAGTATATTTAACTTTTAAATTTTTTCATAAAAAACAAGAGCAACCTATTAGTGTCTTTCAATCAGGAAACTATAATCCAGCAAAAATTTTCGCAATATTTTTTATAGTTTTTTTTATTTTTATTTTCACAAAAGGAATTGATGTTTTAACCAAGACTAATTCTTATGAAACTCCATACTCTGGTCCTGATACGACTACTGAAGAAAGAATTAAAAGATTTGTAAAATAGACAATTCTTATCTAAAATTATTGCATGAAATTATTAAGAGTTGGAGATATTGGAAGAGAAAAAGTTGCAGCCTTGGATGACAATAATATTATGAGAGATCTCTCTTCTCATATTAAAGACTTAAACCCTGAAACTATAAACTTTGATAATTTAAAAAAATTAGAGCAAATTAAATTAGAAGCACTGCCAGAGATTAAAAAGGACATTCGAATTGGATCTTGTATTAATAGGCCAAGTAATATTCTTTGTATCGGCTTAAATTATTCACTCCATGCTGAACAAACAGGGTCTAAAATTCCAGATTATCCAATTGTATTTAATAAAAGTCCTGATTGTCTTCAGGGGCCCTTTGATCCAATTAAAAAAAATAAAACACAAGAAAAATTAGATTATGAGGTTGAACTTGCTGTTGTGATAGGAAAAGAAGCATCGAACGTTTCAGAGGATGAAGCGTTAGATTATGTTTTCGGCTATTTTATATTGAACGATATTTCTGATCGCCATGCTCAAAAAGTAATTGGTAATGGACATTGGACACTTGGTAAATCCTGGTGTGCTCCTGCTGGTGGAACTTTGATAACAAAAGAGCATATAAAAGATATAAATAATATTAATTTATCTTTAAGTGTTAATGGAGAAGTCAGACAAGACGGAAATACTAAAAATATGATATTTAAAGTAAAATATCTAATCTCACATATTAGTAAATATCTAACTTTAAGAACTGGTACTATTATATCGACCGGTACTCCTGCTGGAACGGGTATGGAGCAAAAACCACAAAAATTCCTACAAGTGGGTGATAAACTTCATCTTAAAGTTGATCATCTAGGAGAACAAAAATATGAAATCGTTGAGGCCTAATGTCGAAAAGATATAGTGGAAAAAGTTTTAAAGACTCAAGTGTAATGAAAAAGGCTAAATTAACTTTTAAAGAAAAGAGAAGACTAAAAAGAGAAAAGAAAAAAAAATAATGTGCGGAAGATTTACAATAAGAAAGCCAGTTACTAAAACAGTTGATATAGTTAAAACGAATATTAAAGTTGAAGATAATGACAACTTTAATGCTCATCCTACCCAAAATCTTCCAATCATAAAATCTTACACAAACGGAAAAGCACTTGAGTTATATGAATGGGGATTGGTCCCTGCTTGGTCAAAAAAGCTTGATAAATTTTCTCCTCTTATAAATGCTAGGAAAGAAACTTTAATGGAAAAAGTTACATTTAAAAACCTTATTCAAACTTCAAGATGTATTGTTCCTGCAGATGGTTATTACGAATGGAAAAGAGAAGATAAAACTAAAACTCCTTATTATTTTACCAAAGAAAATGATGAGTTGATTTTCTTTGCGGCTATATACCAGAATAACCAATTTTGCCTAATTACAAGGGAAGCAACTGAAAAAATTAGTGCAATTCATCATAGAGAGCCTTTAATTATTAATCAAAGTCAAATAAACAATTATCTAAATGTTAAAAAGGATGCCATGGAAATTTTAAACTCGATTAAGCCACCGGAACTAAAGTTCCATGAGATATCAAAAGATGTTAATAACCCAGTAAATAACGACCCTACTTTAATTAAACCTTTAAACTAAATGAATTTATCTATCTCACCAGGAAAAAATAATGTTGGAGCTTATATTAACGATATTAATTTAAAAACCCTGGATCAAGATCAGGCTTCAGAAATAAAAAAGATTTTAAACCAGTACGGTGTAATATTTATAAAAGAACAAAATCTTGATCCTGAAACTTATCAAAATTTTGCTAAGAATATAGGTCAACCCGTTATTTATCCAAGACTTAAAGGCTTAGATGAAAAATTTCCATTTATAAATGTAATCGAGAGAAAGCCTGATGATAAAAATTTAAGTTTCGGTTCTAGCTGGCTTCATCAGGATACAAGTTATTTAGCTAAGGATAGACCAAGATATACAATGTTAATGGGCATGGAGATACCGATTGGTCAAGGTAATACTATATTCTCATCCGGCTTTAATGCTTATGACAAATTACCAGACGACATTAAAAAAAAAATTAAAGACGCTACTGGAGTTTTTTCATCAGCAGGTCCGATAGCAGTAACAAGACTTGAACGAGAAAAAGAAATGGGAATAAGATCTTCAGAAAGTATGGAGGCCGAACATCCAATAGTTATTACCGTAGATGGTAAGAAAACTCTTTATGTTTCTCCAGGACATTTAATGAGGATTAAAAATGTAAAAAAAGACAAAGCTGAATATTTAAAAAATTATTTAGTGGATCACGTAAACAAAAAAGAGTTTATATTTTCATATGAGTGGACTAAAGGTGATATCTGCCTTTGGGATAATTTAAGTATTCTACATATGGCTAGTGAAATAAAGAATTGCAGAAGGGTCATGCATAGAATAACGATTAAATAATTATTTTTTTAGAATTGTAAGATGTCCCATTTTTCTTTTATCTTTAATAGATTTTTTTTCATAGTCATAAAAGAATTCATTATTATTAAATGTTTTTGATCTATAAGTTTCTATATCTTTTCCCAAAACATTGAACATCTCGGCGTTAGAAATTTTCTCTACTTTTTCAAGACCTAAATCACAAACAGCTCTTACATGATTTTCAAATTGGCTTATATTAAAAGCATTGATTGTTAAATGACCTGAATTATGAACTCTGGGGGCGATTTCATTAACTAATAAATTATCATTTTTGTCAATGAAATATTCAACACACATCGTGCCAACATAATCCAATTTTTCTGAAATAAGTTTTGCGCTATTCTGTGCTTTGACAAAAGTTTCTTTATTTATATTTGCGGGGATTTTTGAATGATTTAAGATTTGGTCTTTATGAATATTTTCTATGGGCTCATAGATATAAGTTTCACCATTTAAATACCTCGTAATTACAACTGATATCTCTTTTTTAAGTTTTACCCGCTTTTCTAAAATATAATCAGCAGTAAAACACCAATCTTTTTTTACATCACCAAGCGAGTTTAGAACAAATTGACCGTGCCCATCATAACCAAGTGTGTTTGACTTTAAGATTCCAGGTAACAAGTTTTTATTTTTTTCGACATCCCCAGCCTGTTTAATAAAGGCCCAATCTGTAGTTTTAATACCTAAATCATTTACAAAGGTTTTCTCTAACTTTCTATTTTGAATTATTTTATTTATTTCCGGTTTAGGTAAAACTTTTTTCTTTAACTCTATCCTTTCTAAAATATCTACAGGTATATTTTCAAATTCAAAAGTTACAAAATCAACTTTGTCAATAAATTCATCAATCTTGCTTTTGTTATTATATTTTGAATAAATAAACTCGTTACAGTAATTTTGTGCGGGGCCTTGTTCATCATCAGAAATGACCACTGTTTTAATATTAAGTTTTTTAGCTGCTTGACAAAGTAGTGAACCTAATTGTCCTGAGCCTATAATCCCTAAAGTGATATCAGACATTAATTATTTAGGTTTTTTTTTAATTGATTGAGTTTGAAGTCTTCTCCATCTTTCTAAATTTGATTTTACTTTTGTGTCAAAATTACTAATTATTGAAGCAGCGAGAATACCTGCATTAAAAGCACCATCGATTGCAAGACACCCTACTGGAACACCTTTCGGCATTTGTGCCATAGAGAGCAAACTATCAAGGCCTTTTATTTTCTTAGTTTCCATGGGAACACCCAAAACAGGTAAAGCAGTTAAAGAGGCAACCATGCCTGCTAGATGAGCAGCTCCGCCTGCTCCTGCTACGATAACACCAAAACCATTTTTCTCCGCTGTTTCCGCAAACTGAAACATTCGCTTTGGAGTTCGGTGGGCACTAATTATTAAAGTTTGGTATTTAACTTTAAGTAATTTAAGGATTTTTTCGCAATCTTTCATTACAGAATAATCGCTTTGCGAGCCCATAATGATAGCTACTTTATTATTTTGTTTCTTAGTTTTCACAGAGCAATTTAACAATTATAGCCTTAAAAACAATGGCCTAATAATTATTAGGCCGCTAAATAGTTATAAAGGGAAGATGTTAAGCTCTTGCTCTAAAAAGTAAAGCTTTTGGCGAGTTTTGAAGCTCGAATAATGAAACTCTTCTTAATTTTCTGATAGTTGATTTGTTTTTACTTTTTTTCAATGATTTTAATTTCATATTTCCTTTTTAGTTTATTTTAAGAGGTTTAAGTAATGCTAAAATTGCAAACTTGATTTGAATTTAATTACAGATTTAGGCAAAGATTTGGCTACTATTGGTCAAATTTATATTTTTTCTAATAGATCTTTCGGAACCTTACTAACAGACCCATTACTGTCTATTACTGCTAGTTCAACCTGTGCTGTAACTAATATTTCATTATTTTTAAAAACCTCTTGCAACAAGTTAAGTCTTACTGGTGATTTTTTTATAATTTTCGTTTTAACGTCTAAATTATCCTCAAAGTTTGCAGATTTTAAGTATTTAACATTGCATTCTCTTACGACAAAGACGATATTAAATTGTTCTTTTAACTGTTTATGATTAAGTTCTAAATGATCATAAATCATCTCTGTTCTGGCTCGTTCAATAAAATGTAAATACCTTGCATAATAAACGATGCCTCCAGCATCAGTATCTTCATAATAAACTTTTGTTTTATAAATGTGGTCTGCCATATAATTGACAATAAGCTTTAAAGAGTCCCATTTCAACAAAGATAAAATAATTTTCTTTTTTTTGACTAATTTATGACAAGCAAAGTACAGAATTTTTAATTAACTTTAAGCTATGAAAACATTATCTATTATATCTCTATTACTTTTGCTAACAAACTGTGCAGGTGGAAACATGGCCAAAGTGAAAATTGGCAAACGTTGTACGATTGCTGATGCTAGCCAATTACAAGAGTCTTCTTATGTTTGGGTAGTAAGCAAAGAAGCTCAGAAAGATTTTGACAAAAGAATTAATAAGTCAAATTGTCTAGACAGCTAAATAGTTATTTAAATTAAAATAATTTATGATAATAAGGGGTATGAGTTCACCCCTTATTATTTCTTGTATCGTAATCGTTTTAGCTCTAATTATTCTACCTTTAATTGTCTCCTATAAAGCTGAAAAAAAAGAAAAAAATAACAAAAATGAGTGGGATAAAATAAAAGAATATGGGAATAAACTTAACAACAAAACTAGAGAAAAATATTAATAGAAATAATGAAAAGATTATCATCGTTTCTGCTAATTACTCTTTTTTTTAATATAGAGCTTGTTGCAATGGACCAAAAACCTTACCACCATATTTATAAAGATGGTAAGTTATTTGCTTTTAGAAACCTTGAGGGAGGTCCAAAAAGGGATCCTAACTTTAAATGGGATTGGAAAGTTTTTAGAGAAGAGAAGAAGAAACTAAAGATCGAATATCCACCCGAACATGTAATTGACAAGCAAATAGTTTTAAAAAATCTTGAAAAATATAAATCTGACTCTTATGTGATGTGGCTTGATCATGCGAGCTTTATCATTAAACTTGGAGACACTACAATTATTACTGATCCAGTTTTTGAAAAGAATTATGGACCTATGATATTTGGCCCAAAGAAATACATAGAGTCACCTTTGACTCTTAAAGAGCTTCCTAAAATAGATTTATTTTTACTGACACACAATCATTATGATCACATGAGCATTCGTACCATAAAAAACTTTCCTCATAAGGATGCTAGAGTCCTTGTTCCTCTTAAACTTGGGAAGTATTTCACAAAAAATGGATATAAAAAAGATAGTGTTAATGAAATGGATTGGTTTGATAAAATCAAAATTAATGATGAAATCACAGTTACAATGCTTCCAAGCCAACATTGGTCCAAGCGGTGGATTTGGGGAGTTGGAAATACAAATAGAACACTTTGGGGAAGTTTTCTAATTGAATACAAAGATAAAAAAATCTTTTTTGCTTGTGATACAGGACCAGCGCCATTTTATAAAGAGTTAGGAAAAAAATTTGGTCCTATCGATTTGGGTTTTGGAAATTTGGGTGCCTACAATTTCTATCCAATAGTTCCGGTCAAGGATAAATCTACAGCTCACGCAAACCCTGAAGAGCTTTTATCTTTAATGAAAGATTTAGAGGTTAAAAAAGTTATAGGAATGCATTGGGGTACAGCAGTATTAAGTTTGGAACCTATTTGGGAGCCTCCTGTAAGGTTCAAAGAAAATGCTGAAAAGTTCAACTACAAAAAAGAGGAAGCAATTATATTTAAAATTGGTGAAATTAAAAAATTAGACGATCTTATTAACTAACTTTTCTTTTATTTCTCTCGCTATCTAGTAACTTTGTTAATGCATCAACCATTACATCTGAAGCTCTAAATATTTCATTTGGTTGAAATTCATGCGTGGTATGATTTTCGGGATTAGTTTTATCTTCAATTATAATTCCCTCATCCGGAGAGTTATTCTTTATATAAATCAAAATTAACCAATCAGCCTCTATTGCATCGTCCCATTTTATGTAAATTTCACCTGTTTCAAATCTTTTATCTATACATCTGATAATGCTTAAATATTTTGGGATATATTTTTTATTTAATTGAAAACACAAACTGTGGGCTGACCGATAAAAACTTTCAAGAGCGTATTCAATTTTCTCCCTTTCTTCATTATAAACTCTCTCTTTTTCTAATAAAGTTGCTTTATCATCAGTTTCCTCTACTTTAATACCTAAACTTGCAACTCTTTCTCTTATTGCTTCATTTATTTTTTGTTCTCTGATTATCTTGTATTTTTCTTTAATCTTATCAATACGTTGTTGGACTTCTTCGTAAGATTCTCTTTGTTGACTTAAAACGTATTTTTCTAAATTCTTAATTTCTGATTCTTCCCTTTTTCGAAAAAGATCAATTTTTTTCTCTAGCCTAATTTGTTCTAAAAATTGTCTTTGTTTCTCAGCTCTCTCTTTTCTTAGTTCGGCTTGTTCTAATTTTATGAATCTTTGTAAATCTAATTTTCTTTCTTTTTCTAATTTAAGCTCTTCCTTCAGTTCATTTTTCTTTGCTTCTAAAGCCAATTTTTCTTGCTCTAATAATCTTTTCTTGGCATCTCTTTTTTCTTGCTCCATTAGTTTTAGTTTAATTCTCTTTTGTTTTTCTCGCTCTTCTAGAATAATTTTTTTGATACCTGAAATTTTATTGGAAATACCCGTAAAAAATGACTGTAATGTTTGATCTAAATTTATATTAAATCTAAATATAGATTTAACTTTATCATTTATTCGTAATAAGCCCGAAACTAAAGCTCTTGTTTTTTGAGGGGTTTTATTTGATTTCTTTAATTTAAAATTTTTCTTTGATTTTACTTTTGTAGTTCTTCTTGTTTTTTTCTTTATTGATCTTTTTGATTTTTTACTTTTTCGAATTTTCTTATTTTTTATTTTTTTTCTTTTATTTTTAAATCTCCGAATTAAGGATTTTTTTTGTCTTTTTTTTTTAACCTTCGTAGGTTTTTTTTTCCTCTTTTTCATACTGACTATTCATTAAATAGCACTTTTTATGAATATATATAGTCTCTTGTACGGTGGGCTGAATGAAAGTTCTTAACAATTTGTAATTGAAAAACAACTAGATCTCTATATCTAAACGCTGCTGCACAACTTGCCATATAAAATTCCCACATTTTTACGAATTTTTCATCAAATAAATCTTTCACCTCTTTTTTTCTTTCTAAAAATCGCTCTAACCAACTTTCTAGTGTTTTATCGTAATGTCTAATTAACGTTTCAGTGTCTGCAACAATTAAACCAGTTTTTTCAATCGGATTTATTATTTGGCTAAAAGAAGGGCAAATACCTCCTGGAAATATATACTTTTGGATAAATTTATTGGGTGCTGTGGGTTTATCTACTACTCCTATAGTGTGCAATAAAAATATCCCATCATCTTTCAGAAGTTTGTTCATTGATTTAAAAAAGGTGTTATAAAATTTTCTACCAACATGCTCAAACATCCCTACAGAAAAAATTCGATCATATTTCCCCTTTGCATCTCTATAATCGATAAGTTCGAATTTTACTTGGTTATCTAATTTAAGTTCTTTTGCTTTCCGTTTACAATATTCTATTTGATTTTTACTTAAAGAAATTCCAGTTACTTCACACCCTTTTTGTCTAGCAATTTCAAAAACCATGCCGCCCCAGCCACAGCCAACTTCTAGAACTTTTTGTCCTTCTTTTATGTCTAATTTTTTTACAATATGATTTATTTTGTTTTGTTGGGCTTCCTCTAGAGTTTTAGTATCGTTTTTCCAATAGGCGCACGAATACAGTCTATGTTTTTTGTCTAAAAAAATATCATAGAGTTTTTCACCTCTAGCTCCACCAATGTCATAATGATGTTCAACATTTTTTTTTGATTTACCTGGTAAATTAAAATTCGTGATGGTTCTCCAAGTTTGGTATATTTTTTTCGTAATTAGACTTGTTGTTGAAATTTCACTTCGACCTAAATTTTTAATAAGTTCCATTAAAAAATCTTTCAACGATGCATTTTTGATTTCAATTTCATTTCTCATGTATGCTTCTGGAAATTCAAGTTCTGGATCTAACAATAATTTCCAATTTAAATCGTCGTTAAGTAATTTTACAATAATTGGTTTTTCAGTTGTAGGGTTTCCGCAAATATACTTTTGACCTTTTGCATCAATTAAGATTATTCCACCTTCTTTAAATATTTTTGTAAATATTCTAGCCAAAATCATAATTACGCTGCTAAATTTTTTTCTTTTAAAAATTCTAATTTATTTAATTTATCTATTAGCTCTTTTTGTTTCTCCTCAGGTAATAATACTAGAGGTGGTAAAATATTTTTAAATTTTTCGTCTTTAACTGACAAAAAACTGTGAAGAGCTGAAATCAAATTAAATTGATCAAATGTCTCTCTAACATCGATTAATTTTTTATTTTTAGATTGTGAAATTTTATTTTCAAAGTCATTAAATACTTTTCTAGCTAAAGAGTGTGTAACATTTGTTACAGCTGATATACATCCTGAACAGCCAAGTTCTAGACCTTTTAAAAGTTTTGCCTCTGAACCTGGAAACATCAAAAAATTTGGTAACTTCAAACTTTCAAATAAATTATAGCTTGAGTCCTTACATCCAATTATATTTTCTGGAAAATCTTTAACTAGTTTAATCACCATTTCTGCTGAAAACTTGTAACCACTTAACTTTTCAAAATTATAAATAATAATTTTAACTTTAGGAATAGCTCTAACTAATCTTGAGTAAAAATCAAAAACTCCCTCATCTGTATTTCCTTTGTAATATGCTGGCGGCATAATTAAAAACTCTCTAAAGTCATACTCCATAGCATATTTAATAAGATCAATATTTTCATTTAGAGAATTATTTCCAGTTCCTAAAAAAAATTGTTTTTTTAATTTATGGCTTGCTATTTTAGCTATAAGTTCTTTCTTTTCGTTTATTGAAATTAATTGGCTTTGACCTGTTGAGCCAAAAAAGAAAACTCCATGTAAGCCGCTTTGAATAGCCTCGCTTGCATGATTGATTGTTGCATCAATATTTAAAGTTCTATCAGCATTAAGAACACTTAATCCCGCTGCGTACACTCCTTTTTTAATCATAATCTTACCTAAATTATTCTCTAGGTTATATTATTAAATTTAAAAATGAAAGTTTTAGTAATTCAACCAAAAATTGGTATGGGAGATATGGTAATTTATTTGCCATATATTCATGCTATTTCAAAAAAATATCAAATGCCTGTATCAATTTTAGTGAAAGAAAATTCACGTGCCAATCAACTTTTGGCAGAAGATAAACATGTTAAAGAAATTTTAATATTGGATCGAACAAAAAACAATGCTGGAGCTCATGACGGTCTTTCAGGGTTCATAAAATTAAGTAAAGATCTTAAAATAAAAAAATTTGACAAAGTTTTTATCTTTAATAGCTCTTTAAGATTCTTATTAATTTCTAAAATGGCTGGAATAAAAAATATCAGCCAATATCCATTGTTTAGAAAAAAAGATAATATAGTAACATCTGCTAAAATTTTTACAGAAAATGAATTAGGAGAGATTATATCTACGCAACCAGAACTTATAATTAATGTTGATAAAGTGAATGAAGCTAAAAAAAAATTTTCTAAAGAATTCAAACATATTTGTTTAGGCATATCAGCTAGTGGCCCTACTAAACGATGGGATATCAAAAACTTTATAAAGCTCTGTATTAATATTAACGCAAAAACACCTTCAAAATTTTATTTAGCAGCAGGTAATAATGATAAAGATTTAATTGATCAATTTCTTAACTCAGAGCTTTCAAATAACTGTATTTCATTTAAAGATTTAAAAATAAGTGAAACATTACCCATTATTAAAAATTGTAACCTTTATATTGGTAATGATACTGGTTGGTTACATATTTCCTCGGCCTTAGGTGTAAAATCTTTAGCGCTATTTATGGATAGCCCAGTTCAAGCGTATGGTAAATACTCAAAAAATATTGAAGTAATTGTGCCCGAGGGTGAAACAGAAGAAACCACAACACACAATACTTTAGGGACAGATAGAATTTCTTTTGAGAGAGTCTTTAAAAAATCAATAGAATTATTGGGTTAACTAAAATCTGTTTTAATTATTTTCTCCTTAGCTTCATTAACAAGTTGGCTCAATCTCTCAGTTTTAACGTCTCTGTTCATATCTGGATGTATTTTTTTCTGGAGTTGATTAGCTGCTTTAAGAACATCTTCTTTAGAACAGCCTCTCCTCAAACCTAGTAGTTTATAAGCTTCGTCATTCGTCACACTTGATGATCCCTTGGTTTGACCAAATTGCCCTTGGGAAAATTTTCCAGAATTTTTTAAAAATTGTATTAATCTCCACAACTGTAACATCTGTAAAGCTGTAAAACCTTTTATTTTTAATCCACTTAGAATTACGAATAGAAAAGGAAGTGAAAAGATATATTTTCCACCAATAGCTAAAAGTGCAGCCAATATCAAAGAAATATAAACTGCGATCTTTTTAATAGTGGTAGCTATTTTTTTCGAACTGGTTCTAGCAAACCAATTCAAAAATAAATAAACAATGACAAAAATGATAATTCCTATTAGAAACAAATTCATATAATTTTCTATTATGAGTATACCAAAACTTAAAAAAATTAAGAGTGAGAAAAAGTACCACGACATTACATTATCTGATGAATATGCTTGGGTTGATCAACCAAATATTCTTGAAGTATTAAAAGACGCTAATAAACTTGACTCTGAAGTTAAAGATTATATCAGTGCAAATAATAAAATTACTGAGGAATACTTCGGTGATGTTAAAGAACTTCAAAAAAGTTTATTTTCTGAAATAAAATCTAAAATTAAGCTAGATGACACATCTTTAAAATATAAGGACAAAAAATACTATTACTGGACCAAAACTGAAGCAAAGGGAAATTACGGAAAAAGAATAAGACAATTAATAGATGGTTCAAAACCTGAGGAAGTTTATTTTGATGGAGATTTAGAAAAGAAAAATTATGGCTCAGAATATTTTGGAGTGGGGTCCGTAAGCACATCTCACTGTGATAATTACATGGCTTACTCTTTAGATCTAAAGGGTTCTGAGTACTATACAATTTACTTAAGAGATTTAAGAACGGGTAAAAACGAATATGATGCTATAGAAAATACAAGTGGAGGAATAACTTGGTCGCTTGATAGTAAAAGTTTTTTCTACTCAAGATTAGATAAATTTCACAGACCTCGTCAGATTTTTAAACATGTTTTAGGGACCCCTATTAATGAAGATAAATTAATTTTTGCGGAGAAAGATGAAACATTCACTTGTGGAATAAGTCTATCATCAGATGAAAAATATTTCATAATTTCTACATCAGACCATATTACAACTGAAGAGTATTTCTTCCCTTCAGATGCAGAGGAAATCAAACCTAAATTATTTCAAGCTAGAAAAAAGGACGTTCGATATTCCATAGATGCGTGGAAAGATTATTTTTATGTGCATACCAATGAAGATGCTAGAGATTATAAAGTTCTAAGATGTAAGACTGATCAAATTCAAAACTTAGAAGTTTATATACCCGCAAAAAAAGAAACAGTTATAGGCGGCTTAGATTTTTTAGATGAATATATTTTAAGGGGTGAGAAGTCAGATGCTATTCCAAAACTTTTCGTAAGAAACATAAAAACCAATAAAGAAGAAGAGATTAAAATCTCAGATGAAGCAATAGGTGTTCCAGGCTCATCACTAATGCAGCGAGACACAAATACTACAAAGATTAGAGTTGGTTGGGAGAGTATGGCAACACCAGGTAGAGTTTACGAGTATGATATAGTCACTAAAAATAAAAAATTAGTTAAAGAAACTGAAATCCCTTCTGGGCATGATCCTAGTAAATATGTAGTAGAGAGAATAAAAGCTAAATCTCATGATGGAAGGTTAATACCAATAAGTCTTGTAAGATTAAAAGATGCAAAGCAAGACAGTAAATCAAAAGTTTTATTGTACGCTTACGGTGCTTACAAACACAGCGTATCACCTGGCTTCAGCGCTTCAAGATTCTGTTTAATTGATAGAGGCATTACTTTTGCAATAGCTCACATAAGAGGTGGTGGTGATTTAGGAGATATTTGGCATGAGGAAGGAAAGAAGAAATTAAAGAGAAACACTTTTTTAGATTACATAGCATGTGCAAATCATCTTATTGATCAGCAATATACTCATAAAGGGGGAATTTGTTTTTATGGTGGAAGCGCTGGCGGACTGACAGGTGGTGCGGTAGCAAACATGGCTCCTGATTTATTTTTTTCGATGCTTTTATTAGTTCCTTTCGTAGACACAATGACAACAATGTTAAATGAAAAGTTGCCTTTAACGCCTGCAGAATGGGAACTTTGGGGCAATCCTTTAAAGAGTAAAGAATACTTTGAGTATATTTTATCTTACGCTCCTTATAATAACATCAATAAAAAAGATTACCCCGCGATGCTCATTACAACTTCACTTTTTGATAATAGAGTACTATATTCAGAACCTGTAAAGTATATTGCTAAATTAAGAGAAACTAAAACTGATAGTAATACTCAATTGCTAAAGTGTAAAATGGAAGCAGCGGGTCACGGCGGTATGAGCGGAAGAGACAACGCAATAAAAGAATTAGCTGAAGAATATTCTTTTATTTTAAAAACTGCAAAAATTTTAAATTAACAATCTTGAAAATTTAAAAACAATTACTACATATAAAGTGTTGGTTGCCAAATGGGGCTGACAATTAACCTTGCTAACAAAGGAGGATATATGACAAGTAAGGATCTATCGATCTTTAATTCACTTAGACCTTATAGCATCGGATTTGACGACATGTTTGATCAATTCGAGTCTATGTTAGGAAATGGCAGTCTTGCTATGCAAAGCAATTATCCGCCATACAACATCAGAAAAGTAGGCAATGATAAGTACGCTATTGAAGTAGCGGTTGCTGGCTTTAACAAAAATGATGTTGAAGTTGAATATGAAGATAATCTTTTAACTGTTAAGACAAAAGACATTAAAAGATCTGAAGAAAAAGATGGTGATGAGGTTATTCATCGAGGAATCTCCCAAAGATCTTTTGCTAGATCATTTACGATTGCAGATGATGTGAAAGTAAATGGTGCTGAGCTTAAAGATGGTTTGCTTACAATTTCTTGTGAAAAAATCATACCGGAAATGAAGAAAAAAAGACTTATTGAAATTAAATAAGTTCACCTTGCTTGCGGAGCTAAATGCTCCGCAGGTATTAGATATTATCAAAAAAATACTTACCTAAATTTACGCCTGTTAAATCATAATAAGTTTTTAAACCTGTAGGACTTGTAACATTTATATCTCCAATTAGTTTACCTTGAATAAAGTCTATACCTGCAAAATAAATATTTTGTTTTTTTAATTCCGTTGCTACGATCTT